>NZ_JAVREQ010000002.1:0-325769 GCF_031845485.1 Streptomyces hazeniae | reverse complement strand
GCCCCCGCACCCCGACCCCGCCGGCGGCCCGGCCGACGGCCCCACCACCCGCCCGGCCAGCCCCGAAGCCGTCGCGCTCCTCACCGCACTCGGCACACGCGACCCTCGCTTGACGTTCTCCCGCCGCGAGATCGCACGCCTCGCACCCGGCGTCGACACCTGGCTCGCCTCCGGAGTCCGCCCCGCCCGCATCACCAGCACCCTCACCAGCGACCTCCCCGAAAGCTTCCGCACCCGCCCGGCCGCCGTCCTCGCCTGGCGCCTCGCCGAACTCCAACCCGCACCCAGCCCCGAACCCCCACCACCCACCCCGACCCTCGCCCCGCTCCAGAACTGCCCCGACTGCGACCGCGCCCACCGCAGCCCCACCCCCGGCCCCTGCCCCCTCTGCACCCACAACCGCCGCCACCCCTCCCCCCAGGGGTGACGAGGCGTCGGACTGAGGGGCCCGGACAGGCGAGTTGGCCAGGGTCGCGGTGCGTACGGTGCGTCAGCGTACGCGCACATTCGGTGGACGGTACGTGTCACGGCACGTGACGATGGGCGCGGTCGAAGCGGTACGGCGGGATGTGGTGAGGGAGGTGGCCGGCGTGGCTCAGGAGAGCACGGACGGCGGCACGGGAACGGGCTGCGCGGAGCCGGAGGTCTCGGACAGTCTGCGCACGTTCGGCGCGGTCGTCCAGGCGTTGCGGGAGCACGCGGGCCTGGGGCGTGAGGAGTTCGGCGCGCTGGTCCGCTTCTCCAAGCACACGGTCGCCTCGGTCGAACAGGGCCGGCGGATGCCGGACCGCGACTTCGTGGAGCGTGCGGAGAGCGCGCTGGGCAACACGGGGGCGTTGCGCAGGGCTGCGCCGCATCTGTCGCGGCAGGCGGGGCTGGCGAGCTGGTTCCGGCAGTGGGCCCGGCTGGAGGCCACGGCGATCAGCCTGTACACGTACGAATGCCGGGTCGTGCCGGGCCTGTTGCAGACGGAGGCCTACGCCCGGACGGTGTCGCTGGACGTGCCGCCGCTGCCCGACCCGGAGGAGCTGGAGCAGCGGATCGCCGCGCGGCTGGCACGGCAGGACCTGCTGGCGGTCACGCGGAAGCCGCCGACGGCGTTCAGCTTCATCGTGGAGCAGGCGGTGCTGGAGCGGTGGACGGGCGGGGAGGACGTGACGCGGGAACAGTACGACCGGCTGCTGGAGTTGATCGACCGGAACTGGAACGTGGAGTTCCAGGTAGTGCCGCTGCGGCAGCCGTCCCATGCGGGCACGGACGGGCCGATGCAGTTGGCCGAGACGCCGGACCACCACTGGTTCGCGTACTCGGAGGGACAGCAGAACGGGCGGCTGATCGCCGGTGCGAAAGAGATCAGCCTGCTCCAGCAGCGGTATGCGAAACTTCGCTCGCAGGCCCTGACCCCCGAGGACTCGCTGAGCCTGCTGAAGCGATTGCGAGGAGCGCCATGAACACGTCCGACCTGGCCTGGTTCAAGAGCAGCTACAGCGGCTCGCAGGGTGACAGTTGCGTCGAGGTGGCGCAGGGCACGGAGGCGATCCACGTCCGGGACTCCAAGGACACGCGAAGCCCGGAACTCGCCCTCTCCCCCGCCGCGTGGAACGCCTTCCTCTCCTACGCAGCCCGGGACTGATCCCCTACGCCCCGCGCCGGAACCGTCCGGCGCGGGGCGTTGCCGTGCTCACCCGCCCTTGGGGCCGCCCGACCGCAGCGGTCGTGGGGTGCCGCGAGGCCGCGCCCCGGGGGTACGCGGGTGCGGTCAGGTGGCGGGCGGGGAGGGCCGGCGGCGGACTGAGCCTCCGGCCAGGCGGTAGCCGGTGATGCCGGCGAGCGTCCCGAGGACGCCGGCGGCCACGGTCCAGGCCCAGCGGTCCGTCCACCATCCGGAGGACCAGCCGTCCTCCGGCTCCCCGAGGGCCCTGGGCGACGCCGGCTCCGCGTCCGACGCCGACTCCTCGTCCGGCTCCTGGTCCGCCTCGTCCTGCGCGGCGCCGGCGCCGGGCAGCAGCGGGGTGGACAGCGAGCCGTCGACCGCATGGGCGCCGCCGGTGTCCGACGAGGTGGCCCGGACGGCGACCCGTACCGGCAGGCCGAGGTCCTTCTCCGCCAGGTCGGTGACGGTCAGGCGGACGTAATAGCTGCCGGGCAGCGGGTCGTTGGCCCAGGGTTCCGCCCAGGAGCGGACCGGGCGCAGGGTGCAGGAGAGTTGCACGGAGGCGGTGTCCTGCGAGGCGACCCGGGTGTTCGCCCCGCGGGTGCAGGCCTGTCGGCGGCGCAGGCCGTCGTAGGCGTCCAGTTGCCAGGTCGACGCCCCGTGCCGGGCCGCGGAATCGGGTGGCGTCACGGTGGCCGTCACGGTGACGCGCTGCCCGGTGTCGGCGGGGAAGACCCAGTAGAGGTAGTCGCCGGTGGACGCGTCGGCGGTGGCGCGCTGGTCCTGCTGGACGAGCGTGGCGGTGCGGAAGGTGGTACCCGCTTCGGTGGGTCCGGCCTCGTCGCTCGCGGCGGGGCTCGGCGACGGGGAGTCGGCCACGGCGGGGCTGACGGGCCCCGCGAGAACGGCGCCCGTCAGCAGAGCACCGGCGAGCATGCGTACGGTCCGCATCAGCGGGTCCTCCTGACAGTGATGCGCCAGCGTGAGATCCAGCCCGCCAGCAGACCGGCGACGAGGCCGGTGAGCGTCAGGGCGGCGAGCAGCCACCACCCGCGGCCGAGGCCGAAGGCGGCCACGTCCGAGGCGGCGTCGGGGGCGTCCACCACGTCGATCCGGAGTTCGACGGGCAGGCCGGGGGTGGACCGCACCGACGGGGGCGCCGAGAAGGAGTTGCCGACCTCCAGGCAGACGGTCTCCGGCTCGGCCTCGGCGCCGGTGTCGTCGAGCGGCGCCTTGGGGTAGCGCAGGCCCGTCGAGATCACGTCGGTGCGTCCGTGCCCGGCTTCCGAGCCCCGGACGATCTCGCGGCCGTGCTCGGTCACGGCGCGGAGGAGCACGCCGTAGTCCCGGTCGACGGCACGGTCGGCGGCGACCGTCACCGAGGCGCGCAGTTCCCGGCCGGGCAGGACGTCGACCCGGTACCAGCGGTGTTCGGAGAACCGCTCGCGGTCGGCGTACAGGCCGGGCTGGAGCAGGGGTGCGTCGCTGCAGCGGTCGGCGCCCTCGGTCCGTACGGGGACGGCGACCGGTTCGGCGGCGCGGTCCACGAGTTGCTTGACCCGGCCGGCGAGCTGGTCGGTGTGCTCCACGGCGGTGTAGGTGCCGCCGGTGGCCTCGGCGATGCAGCTGAGCTGGCGGCGGATCTTGGCGTTCGGGACGAGGCCCAGGGTGTCGACGACCAGGTGCACGCCGCGTGCGGCGATCTCACGCGCCACCTCGCACGGGTCGGGTGGTGCGCAGGTGTCCTCGCCGTCGGAGATGAGGACGATCCGGCGGGTGCCGTCGCCGTTCTCCAGGTCCTCGGCGGCGGCGAGGAGGGCGGGGCCGATGGGTGTCCAGCCCGTGGGGGCGAGCGTCGCGACGGCCGTCTTGGCCTCGGTCCGGTTCAGCGGTCCGACCGGGTAGAGCTGCCGGGTGTCCCGGCAGCCGATCTTCTGGTCGTCGCCGGGGTAGGTGGCGCCGAGGGTGCGTATGCCCAGGTGGACTTCGTCGGGCACGGCGTCCAGGACCTCGTTGAACGCCTGTTTCGCCGCCGCCATCCGGGAGCCGCCGTCGATGTCCCGCGTGCGCATCGAGCCGCTCACGTCGAGCACCAGCTCGACCTGGGGAGGGTCCTGTGCCGCCGTCTCGTCGGCGGCGGCGCCGGCCGGGGCGGCGAGCCCGGCGACGAGTGCCGCCAGGAGGCCGCACACCCCGGCCGCCAGTCTGTGTCGTGTGATCATCGCCAGAGCGTACTGATCACCCGTCACCTCTCCCAAAACCGGCGGCGAACGGAGCGGAGACGGTCACCCCAGGGCGGCGACGACGGCGTCGGTGACGGCGTGGGTGCCGCCGTGCGGGGTGCCGGTGGGGGTGAGGCCGACGGCACCGTCGGCGTAGGCGCGCGCGATCGCCGTGTGGAGGGTGCGGGCGGCGTCGGGGTGGCCGACGTGCTCCAGGAGGAGGACGAGGCTGAGGAGCTGGGAGGTGGGGTTGGCGAGGCCGCGGCCGGCGAGCGCCGGGGCGCTGCCGTGGATGGGTTCGAAGTAGGCCGCGCCGTCGCCGATGTTGCCGGAGCCGCACATGCCGAGGCCGCCGACGGTGGCGGCGCCGAGGTCGCTGAGGATGTCGCCGAGGAAGTTCTCCATGACGAGGACGTCGAACCGTTCCGGGTGGGCGACGAGTTCGTGGGCGGCCGCGTCCGCGTAGAGGTGGCCGGAGCCGATGTCCGGGTAGTCGGCCGCCACTTCCTCGAAGACGGTGTGGAAGAGCGCGAAGCTGCGCAGCACGTTGCTCTTGTCGACGCAGACGACCTCGGGTCTCCGGGTCGAGGAGGCGTCGCGGGCGGCCGCGCGGGTGCGGGCCAGCTCGAAGGCGTGCCGGACGACGCGTGCGGTGCCGGAACGGGTGATCATGAGCTGGTCGGTGGCGGCGTCGGGGGTGGCGACGCCCGCGCCGCGGGAGAGGTAGAGGCCCTCGGTGTTCTCGCGCACGATCACGTAGTCGATGTCGCCCGCTGCGTGGCGGGTCGCGCCCCGGACGCCGGGGAGCAGGCGCATGGGGCGGATGTTGGCGTAGGTGTCGAGGCCGGTCCGCAGCACGCCGCCGAGCAGGCCGGCTTCGGTGCCGTCCGGGTGCCGGACGTCCGGGAGGCCGACGGGGCCCTTGAGGACGCCGTCGGCAGCGGCGAGGCGGTCGAGCACGCCGGGGACGACGGGCCGTCCGGTGCGGCGGAAGTGTTCGGCGCCGGCGAGTTCCTCGCGGATGTCGAGGGTGAGGCCCTTCTGCTCGGCGAGGGCGTGCAGGACGGTCAGGGCGCTCCGGGTGAGTTCGGGGCCGATGCCGTCGCCGGGGATGACGGCGAGGGTGAGGTGCCGGGGCGGACGGGGCCCGGTCGGCGCCGGGGGCGCGTCGGACGGGGCGGGTGACGCGGACGCCTCGGGTGGCGTCGCGGGGGTGTCAGGCTGCACGGGGGGCTCCCGCCTGCGTGCCGGCGATGCGTCCGAAGACGGAGCCGTTGGTGAGGCCGCTGCCGCCGGGATAGTTGAAGTAGAAGATACCGCCGACGAGTTCGCCGGCCGCGTAGAGGCCGGGGATGGGGTCCATGTCGGTGTCGAGGACCTCGGCGTCGGTGCTGATGCGTACGCCGCCGAAGGTGAACGTGATGCCGCAGGTGACGGCGTACGCCTCGAACGGGCCCTGTTCGATGCGGTTGGCCCAGTTGGTCTTGTCGACGGCGAGGCCGCGGGTGGCGCGTCCGTCCTTCACGTTGGGGTCGAAGGCGGTGCCGGTGTCGACGGCGGCGTTGTAGGCGGCGATCTCGGCGAGGAAGGCGTCGGGGTCGACGCCGTCGAGCTTGCGGGCGAGGGCTTCGAGGGTGGGTGCGGTGACCTTGGTGACCTGCTTGATGCGGTACTCGTCGCGCAGCAGGTGGCTCACCTGCTGGTCGAAGATCTGCCAGGCGAAGTGCCCGGGCTGTTCGAGGACACGGCGGCCGTACTTGGCGTAGGTGTAGTTGCGGAAGTCCGCGCCCTCGTCGACGAAGCGCCTGCCGTGGGCGTTGACCATGATCCCCCAGGGGTAGCTGTGCTTCTGGAAGGAGTCGCCGACGGCGAGGTCGCCGAACTCGGGGGCGTTCAGTTCCCAGCCGACGGCGTGGCACCCGGACCAGTTGCCCACCGGGCTCGCACCGGCGTCCAGCGCCATGCGGATGCCGTCGCCGGTGTTGAAGCGGGTGCCGCGCACCTTGGCGAGGTCCCACGCGGGGCCGAGGTACTGGGCGCGCATCGCCGCGTCGGCCTGGAAGCCGCCGCTGGCCAGCACGACGGCGTCGGCCCGCTCCTCGCGGGTGGTGCCGTGCTGCCGGACGCGGACGCCGTGCACCCCGTCGTCGTCGCGGAGCAGCGACAGGGCGCGGGCGCCGTACTCGACGCGGACGCCTTCCCGTGCGGCGGCCTTGGCCAGCGCGTCGACCAGGCCGGGGCCGCCGCCGGAGACCTCGACGGTCAGGCCGCCCCAGAAACGGAACCGGCCGTTCACCTTGAACGCCTGGCGGCCGTAGATCGGCATGAAGCGGACGCCCTGGTCGGCCATCCACAGCAGGGTGGGCAGGCTCTGCTCGACGAGGAGTCCGGCGAGTTCGGGGTCGGTCCGGTACTCGGTCACCCGGGCGAGGTCGTCCAGGAAGTCCGCCGTGGAGTAGGAGCCGAAGTCGGTGACGGCGATCTCGTCCTCGGTGAGGTCCGGCATCAGGCGGCGGAGGTCGTCGACCCCGTCGTAGGCGACCCGCATCGCTCCGGCGGTGAAGGCGGTGTTGCCGCCCCGCAGATTCTCCGGGGCGCGTTCCAGCACGACGACCTCCGCGCCCTGCTCGCGCGCCGAGAGCGCCGCGCAGAGGGCGGCGTTGCCCGCTCCGACGACGATCACCTTTCGTGCAGCCATGATCATGCTCCTTTCCGTATCCACATTGCATTCAATTATGGGTCGATCGTATCCACTGTGTGCGCGACGCTTCGGTCGTCCCCTATCGTTGCCGCGTGGCCGAGGCAGACGACCGACAGACCAAGGACCTGAGCCGTTACCTCCTACCGGGCACGCACCGGGGGCGGACGACGGACGCGGTGACCGATGCGCTGCGCGAGGCGATCCTCGACGGCGCCCTGTCCCCCACCACGTGGCTGCGCGAGGACGAGATCGCGGGCGCGTTCAAGGTGAGCCGCACACCGGTGCGGGAGGCGCTGCGGCGGCTCGCGGACGAGGGGCTGGTCGTCAAGACCGCCCACCACGGCACGACCGTGGCCCCGCTGTCGCTGGAGGACGTCCTCGCCCTGTACGTGGTGCGCGAGGACCTCGAAGGGCTCGCGGCACGGCTGGCGGCCGTCCGCTGCCCGCCCGGACTGGTGGCGGAACTCGACGGGATCGACGCGCAGATGAAGGAGGCCGCGGGACGGGGCGACACGGCGGCCCTGTCGAAACTGAACCTCGCCTGGCACCGTGCGCTGCGCGACGCCACCGCGAACAGCTACCTCGGCCGCTTCCTCGGCCAGGTCGAGCACGCCGTGCGCCGGCTGCCCGCCTCCACGCTCGGCTACAAGGACCGGGCGGAGGAGGCCGTGGCGGAGCACGAGGCCGTGGTGCGCGCGATCGAGGCGCGCGACGGCGAGGCCGCCGAGCGGTCGGCCCGGGCGCACATGCGGCGGGCCCGCGAGATCCGGCTCGCCGTGATGCTGGGCGAGTAGCCGACAGGCGGGGGCGCCACGCAGCGGCTCAGTCCCGGTGCCCACGGGCTTCCCACCACCTTCCGAACGCCTGCGCGCAGCGCACGAGCAGGGGAAGGCACGACAGCACCACGACGAGCCGGACCAGGTGCATCGCGGCCACCACGGCGGTGTCCGTGTGGACTGCGGTCGCCGCGGCCAGCATCTCGCCGACCCCGCCGGGCACCATGCCGAAGACCGCCGCGGGGGCCTCGGTCGCACCGGTGTGCCCGAGGAGCAGCCCCCAGCCGACGCCGAAGCCGAGAATCGCGACCACGGCCAGCAGCCCGGGCAGCAGGACGGCGCGGAAGTCCCGCAGCACACCCGGGGCGACGGCCAGCCCCACCACCGTGCCGACCAGGACCTGTGCCGCGGTCTGCCAGGCGAACGGCAGCGCCACGTCGCCGCCCGACCACAGGCGTACGACGGCCGCACCGCCGATCGAGCCGATCAGCGGCCAGAACGGCAGCCGCAGCGGCTTGGCCAGCGCCGCCCCGGCGGCCCCGCCCAGCAGCAGCCACACCACGCCCGCGCTCACGACGCCCCCGCCCACGCCACCAGGAGCGGCAGGACCAGCAGCACCACGGCCAGCACGCGCGCCATGTGCACGGCCAGCACCAGGCTCATCCGGGCGCCCATATCCTGCGCCGTGAGCGAGATCTCGCTCAGGCCGCCGGGGGCGAAGGCCAGGACCGCGGTCACCGGGTCGACACCGTGACGGACGATCAGCAGCGCGGCGAGCAGCATCTCCAGGAGGAGCAGCAGGGCGACCCCGCCGAGCAGCGGCAGCGCCAGCCCCGCGAGGATCCGCAGCGTCTCCGCGTCGAGCCGCGCGCCGGCCACACAGCCCAGAAGGACCATGCCGACCGTGCGCAGCGCCCGGACCGGCAGCCGGTGGTCGAAGGCGGCCGGACGCCACCGGTTGACCAGCGCGCTGCCGACCACGGAGCCGACGACCGTGCCCGCGGGCACCCGCAGCACGGTGAACAGCAGTGCTCCGGCGAGCGCTCCGGCCAGCACCCGCGCGATGCGGCCCGCGTCCGGAAGCCATCCCTGCTTCTGTGTCACCCCGGCCTCCCGCTACGCCATCAGCAGCGGCGGCGTCAGGTAGCCCACCGGCAGCGAGATGTCGGCGAAGTGCTGGAGGAGGAGCAGCGCGGCCAGCACGCCGACCGTGTAGAGGACGATGCCCCGTGCACGGAGCTGCGCCACCCGCCAGAGGAACACGGGGACGAAGACCAGCGCGGCGAGCGCGACGCCGAGGACGTACACGAGGACGAGGAAGGCGATGAGCCAGCCGAACGCCTGCCCGACCCAGCGCAGTTCCTGGCGCCACGACCCGGTGTCCGCGGGCTTCCCGGACGCGCGCCGCCGGTCGTACGCCTGGACTGCGAGCAGCGTGACGGTGAGCAGCACGCCGAGGGCGCAGACCAGCGTGGGGACGAGCCGGGCCTTCTCGCTGTAGCCCTGCGCCGCGAACAGGGCGCAGAGGAAGAGGGCGAGGAAGCCGGCGGCGACGCCCACGGTCCAGCGGCGCGGGGCGGCCGGGCCGTCGGCCTCCTCGTCGGCGGTGTCGGCCGCGGTGTCGGCGGTGGCAGCGGTGTCCGTGGTGGCAGCGGTGTCCGCGCTGGCAGTGGCGTCCGTCGTGTCCGCGGTCGCGCCGGCCGTCACCGTCGCCGGGGCGGCGGGCGTGCCCCGGGCGCGCAGCCTGCGGACCAGGGCGAAGCCCAGCGGCGCGACCAGGATCGCGGCCATCACCAGGACGCCGGGGCGCAGGGCCCACTCGGAGAAGGAGTACAGGTTCGCGGTGAGGTAGTAGTACCGCTCCAGGGGCACGCTCAGCACGAACCCGATGAGGAAGGGCGCCCGGGGGAAGCCGGTCACCTTCATCAGCCAGCCGACGGCGCCCAGCAGCAGCATCACCTGGAGGACGGCGACCTGCTGCGACTCCTGGTATCCGGCGGTGAACAGGATGACCACCAGGCCCGCGGCGAGCACGGGGAAGCGGACGAAGCTCAGCTTCGCGAGCGGCTTGCTGAGCAGGAAGCACAGCGCCGCTCCGGCGACGCTCGCCAGCGCGAACGACCACACGATCGTGTAGATCACGTCGAGGTGGTTGGTGATCATGCGGGGTCCGGGCTCGACGCCGAACACCAGCAGGGCGCCGAGCAGGAGTGCCGCCGGGGCGCCGCCCGGGATGCCGAACAGCAGGGTGGGGATGAGGTCGCCGGCCTCGACGCTGTTGTTGGCGCTCTCGGGGGCGATGATGCCGCGCGGGTCGCCCTTGCCGAACTTCCCCTTCCCCTTGCCCTTGCGGCGTTCGGTCGCCCGCGCCTGGCCGTACGCCATCCAGGTGCCGGCGGTCGCGCCGACGCCGGGGAGGACGCCGGCCCAGATGCCGATGAGGGCGCCGCGCAGGACGTGCGTCCAGTGGCGGAGCACGTCCCGCACGCCGGCGCCCCAGCCCGAGCCGATGCCGGAGCCCGCGGCGACGCTGGTCCGGCGGGCGATCTGGGAGACGACCTCCGCGATGCCGAAGATCGCCAGGGCGACGGCGACCAGGTCGAGGCCCTCGTTGAGGAACAGCGAGCCGAACGTGAAGCGGTAGTCGGCCGCCGACGGCGCCGCGCCGACCTGGCCCAGCAGCAGGCCGAAGACGCCGGCGACGAGGCCCTTGAGCATGTTGCCGCGGGAGAGCAGTGCGGCCAGGGAGATGCCGAGCACCGTGAGCATGAAGAGCTCCGGCGACCCGAAGTTGAGCACCAGCGGCCGGGCGAGCGGGATGGACAGGGTCAGTCCGACGGCTCCCAGCAGCCCGCCGGCCATGGAGGCGAGGAAGGCGATGCTGAGCGCCCGCGCGGCCTGGCCCTGCCGGGCCATCGCATGGCCGTCGAGCATCAGCACCGTCGCCGACGCCGACCCCGGGATGCCGATGAGCACGGTGGAGATGGTGTCGGAGGTGTGGACGACGGCCACGGCCCCGGTGATCAGGGCCAGGGCCTGGTGCGGCTCGACGACGAAGATGAAGGGCAGCAGGATGGCGACCGCTCCCGTGCCGCCCAGCCCGGGGACGATCCCCACGACCAGTCCGGCCAGGACCCCGGCGAGCAGGAAGACCAGGGTTGCGGGGTCGAGCAACGCGCCGAGTGCGCTGAAGGCCGCGTCGAGCATCGGTGGTCGGCTCCTTCTGCCGGGGTCGGCGTGCGCCGGGATCAGGGATCAGGGGTCGGAATCAGGGGGGGTCGGGCGGAGGAGGGTGGACGCGGGCGGGGTCCGGCCCGCGCCCACCCCGGGGCGTCCGCCGCGTCACTGCCCGTCGAGGCGGACGTCGTACTCGGACTCGAGCATGTCGAGGGTGTACGAGCGGGTGCGGGGCGAGATGTCGAACGCCTTCTTCAGCTCCGCCTCGGCCTCCTCGCCCGAGTACAGCGGGTAGCCTCCGAGCACCTCCTCGCTCGACTTCTTGAACTCGGAGTCCTCGCTGATCTTCGCCACGGAGACCCGGTACGCCTGGACGAGGGCGTCGGGCGTCCCCTCGTTGGCCCAGATCCCCTTCTGGTACACGTAGCCCGGGATCAGGAACGCGCGGTACGCGTCATACGCCTCTCCGCTGGGCGCCTTGCCGTGGATGTCGCGGTAGACCTCCTCGACCGTGGGCAGGTCGGGGACGTTCGGGTCGCGGACGATCTCGCCGTCCTTGAGCATGCCGAAGGACATCAGCGGCACGGCCTTGCCCTCGTCGACCAGCGGCTCGACCTGGGTGAGGTAGGCGGAGGTGGTCTGGTAGTCGACGTTGACCTCGCCGCGTTCGAAGGCCAGGCGGGCCGGGCCGCGGCCCTCGAAGCCGAACGTGGCGTCCAGGTCGACGTCCAGCACGTCGAAGGCCTGCAGCATGGTGAGGTCGAGTCCGGTGGCGCTGATGCCGCCGTACTTCAGTTTCTTCTTCGTGTCGGCGAGGTCGGCGGCGGAGTCGATGCCGGTGCCCGGGGAGGCGTAGATGACGCCGCCGGTGCCGTTGAGCATCAGGGGCCGCATTTTCGCGAAGTCGAACTTCACCTGCGAGCGGCCGAGCAGCGCCTGGAAGTAGGTGGTGCCGGAGGTGACCAGGATCTGCTCGCCGTTCGTGCCCCCGGAGGTCACGTACTGGTTCGAGCCGGTGATGCTCTCGCCGCCGGGCACGTTCTCGGGGGTGAACGTGGGATTGCCCTCGACGTGTTTCTCCAGGTAGGGGGCGATGAAGCGGGCCCAGGTGTCGGTGCCACCGCCCTCCGAGTAGGGGATGACGAGTTCCGTGCGGTCGGGCAGCTCCGCCGCTCCCTCCTCGCCGGCGGAGTCGAGTCCCTGCGGGTTCGCGCAGCCGGCGAGCCCCAGTGCGGCCGTCACCGCCAGGGCCGTCCCGAAGCGGGTGATCATCTTCCTCTTCTGCCTCATGGTGCTTCGCCTCCTCAACCGGCGATCATGGTGGAACGGTTCTTCAGCCATGGACCGGGCACGAGGACGCGGCCCTCCATCAGCCTTCGGGCGCTGCGGTACGCGGTCACCGCAGCGGCCTGCCAGGTGTCGCCCTCCCGCCGGACGTCCGCGCGCAGCGGCAGCACGCCCGCGGGGTGTCCGATGCGGCACTCGCCGTCGTCGTCCGCGGTGGCGTCGGCGACCAGCGTCCCGGGAACGGCCGCCGCGACGGCCGTGCAGATGCCTCCGGTGAGGGCGTATGCGCGATGCACCTTTCCCATCGACATCATGGACGCTCGTACGGTGGTTTCGCTGCCCTTCTGCACGGTCCCGGCGGTGGTCAGGTAGTCCCGGGGCTTGCCCACGAGGGTCAGCTTGGGGACCGAGGGCGCCTCCTCGGTGGCCTGCTCCGGCGTGTCGGCGATTCCCGCGAGCACCGCGCCGTGCGCGCGGACCGCCTCGAGCCGCCGGAGGAGGTCCGGGTCGGAGTCGATCTCGTCCGGGCCCTCCGTGCCGTTCAGGCCGAACGCATCCCAGTGCACGAACAGCAGCGGGTTGGCCGCGTCCACCAGGCTCACCGGGACGGTGCCGACACCGGGCACGGTCAGGTCGTCGACCGGGTTGCCGGTGGGCAGCACGGCGCCGGTGACGGCTCCGCCGGGGTCGACGTAGTCCAGCCGGATGCGCGAGCCGGTGCCGGGGACGCCGGGCAGCGAGAAGTCGCCGACCGGGTCGAACCTGCCGTCGCGGGTGGGAACGTGCGCGACGATCAGCTTGCCCGTGTTGACGTTGAGCAGCCGCACCACCGTGACCGGGTCGGTCGGGACGACCAGGCCCTCGTCGACGGCGAAGGGACCGACACCGGAGGACAGGTTGCCGCAGTTGCCGCGCCGGTCGATCAGCGACCGGTCGATCGCGACCTGGCCGAACTCGTACAGCACGTCGACGCCCTGCTCCCGCCCGTCGGAGATCACCGCCACCTTGCTGGTGCTGGAGGTGGCACCGCCGACACCGTCGACCTGACGCCGGGCGGCGTCCGGCGACCCGTAGGCGGCAAGGATGAACGCCTCGCGGAGAGCGTGGTCCTCGGGAAGGTCCCGCTCGTGGAAGAACAAGCCACGGCTGGTACCCCCGCGCATCAGCACTGCCGGAACGCGCACCGCAGTCACCTCACATTGCATGCAATCTGTACGCCTGTTGCGTGCTCATGGTTGTCCCGAGCGAGGAGTAAGCACAAGCGCTGATTTTTTCATGCAGAATGAAGCCATGCTTCATGCTCCGCTCGACGTGACCCGGCTGCGGCTGCTCGCCGAAGTGGTCCGGCACGGCTCGATGACCGCGGCGGCCGAGGCGCTCGCCTACACGCCCTCGGCCGTCTCCCAGCAGATCCGCCGGCTGGAAGCCGAGCTGGGACAGCCGCTGCTCGACCGGCACGCCCGCGGCGTGCGGCCGACCGAAGCGGGCCGGGTCGTCGTCGAACAGGTGACGGCCATCGAACGCAGCCTCGACGTGCTCCAGGAGCGGCTGAGCGACCTCGCCGGCCTGCGGGACGGCTCGCTGCGGCTCGGCGCCTTCCCCACCCTGGGGTCGTCACTGCTGCCGCTGGCGGTCACGGCGTACCGCGGCGCCCACCCCGGCGTCCGCCTGTCCGTGCACAGCGCCCGGCTCGCGCAGCTGCTGGAGATGCTCGACCGGCGCCGCATCGAGCTGGCGTTCCTGTGGGAGTACGAGTGGTCGCGCATCGAGAGCGACAGCCTCGACCTGCGGGTGGTGACCGAGGACCCGACCGCCCTCGTCGTCTCCGAGGCGCATCGCCTCGCCGACCGGACCTCCGTCGACGTGCACGAGCTCGCGGAGGAGAGCTGGATCATCCGGGGCGACAACCACCCCGTCGCCGAGGTGCTCTCACGGACCGCGGAGGCCGCGGGCTTCGAACCGTCCGTCTCCTTCGAGGCCAACGACTACCAGGAGGCGCAGGCCATGGTCGCGGTCGGTCTCGGCATCGCCCTCGCCCCACGCCTGGCCCTGGCCAACCTGCGCACCGACGTGCGGGTGCTGCGGCTCGACGGCTACGCGCCGCCCCGGCGCATCCTGCTCGCCCGGCTCGCGTCCCGCGTCCCGACACCGGCCGAGGAGGCCATGACCGACGTGATCCTCGAGGTGGGGCGGACCGTTCCGGGGGCGTCGGGCCCGCGAGGAGGGACCGGGCGGCGCTGAGGCTCGGGTCAGCGCTGAGGCTCGGGTCAGCGCTGAGAAAGCGGAGCCGGGGCCTCCTGGAGGACCCAGCCGTTCCCGTCGGGGTCGTCGAAGAAGGCGAACGAGTTCCAGGGCTCGCCCCGGCCCTCCTCCCAGCCGTTCGGGCCGACGTGCTGGACGGGGCTGACGTCGACGCCGCGTCCGGTGAGTTCGGCGTGCGCGGCGGTGATGTCGGTGACGCAGATCTGCACCGCGCGCAGCGCGCCGGGCTCCATGTCGGACTGGCTCGGGGAGCTGGGCATGCCCTGGGAGAGAGCGAGGGAGCAGCGGGAGCCCGGCGGGGTGAGCTGGACGATGCGGATGCCGGGAGCGACCTCGGTGTCGAGGTCGACGGGGAAGCCGCAGCGGTCGGCGTAGAACTCCTTGGCCCGGTCGACGTCGGTGACGGGGACGACGATGACCTCGATGGTGTAGTCCATGGGTCCTCCTTACTCCTCTCCTCGGCAGGTGTCAGCAGACGGGCCCCGCGTCGGCCCAGAAGACCAGTTCGGGCCAGGTCTGGGGTCCGACGAGACCGTCCACGGTGAGACCGGCGCACCCCTGGAAGCGGCGCACGGAGTCGTCGGTGACCGGGCCGAAGTCGCCGTCCTCGGGGATGGGCGCCCCGGACAGGGCGAGATTGAGGTAGCACTGGGCCTTCACCACGGCCGGTCCGGAGGAGCCCTGCTGGATCGCGGGTTGCGCGGTGGTGGCCAGGCACGCCTCCCCCTGCGGAGCGACGTCCGGCGGCGGCGCGACCGTCGTGGTCCGGGGCGTGGGCGGCGGTGACTCCGGTGCCCTCTCGGTCACGGTGGCGGAGGGGCGTTCGGTGACGGTACGGGTCTCGGCAGGCTCCGCGGAGGGCGCGGAGGGCGCGGAGGGCGCGGAGGGCGCAGCCGTGGTGGCACCCGTTCCCCGGACGGGTCGCCGGACCCGCCCCCGGTGCAGCCGGCGACGGCGAGGAGCACCGCCAGGAGCACGGCCGTCAGAAGCGGCAGAATCGCGGTCGAGCGGCGCATGCGCATCGCCTCCGAGAGCACCGGGAGGACCGGGAGGAGGATCGGGAGCCGGCCACTCCAGGCTGCGCCCGCGCCCGGCACCCCGCATCCCGGGCGGGCAGGGGCGGTCTCCCCGCCGCGCGGGCTTGAACCTGACGTCGGGGGAGGTCGTAGCGTCGGGAACACCGCCGGAGAAACCGGCGGTTCCGGGATGTTCCGGACGAGGAAGCGAGGACGTCATGGCCTGGAAGGTGGGAGAGCTGTCCCGGCTCACCGGCCTGACGGTGCGCACGCTGCACCACTACGAGCGGATCGGCCTGCTCACGCCGTCGGGACGTACGGGAGGCGGGCACCGGCTGTACGACGAGGACGACGTGACGCGGCTGTACCGGATCGTGGCCCTGCGGGAGTTGGGGCTGCCACTGGACGCCGTGGGCACCGCGCTCGCCGGCGAACTGGACCTGGCCGACCTGCTGCGCAGCCACCTGGAGCACGTGGGTCATCAGCTCACCGCGCTGCGTGCCCTGCACGCGCGGCTGTCGACGCTGGTGTCGGCAGGGCGCGCGCCGTACGGGCCGGACGACCTCCTCGCGCTGATGGACGAGGTGAACACGGTGGAAGACACCATGCGGAACTACTTCTCCGAGGAGCAGATCCAGGCGCTGGCCGAGCGCCGGGCGCAGCTGGGACCGGAGGCGATCGCGGCGGCGGAGCGGGAGTGGCCGGAGCTGATCGCGAAGGTGCAGGCGGAGCTGGACGCCGGGACCGACCCGGCGGAGCCGCGGGTGCAGGAGCTGGCGGCACGCTGGTGGGAGCTGCTCGAGGGCTTCCACGGGGGTGACCCCGGCCTGCGGGACGGGCTCTACCGCATGCGCGACGCGAACAGCGAGCAGATCCAGCGCGAGTACGGCGGCCCGTCGGACGCGCTGATCGCCTACGTCACCCGGGCCCGGGAGGCCGCCGCGGACTGACTCCTCTCCCGGACCCCGCCCCGCCGGCCGGTTGGGCGGGGCGGGACCGGCGGCATCGCGATCGACGGCGCCAGATGTCAACGGGCGTTACCGGCCAGAGTGCCGATCCCCCGGCACGCCGCGGCGCGTTCGGGCCGAGACGGCGGCTCACGAGCCCTCCCGCGCCGCGGCAACGCCTCCGCCCCCCGGCACCGGCACTGCGCGCGGCCCGGGACGAACTGGCGGGAATGGGGACTTGCACGGTTGCCGGCCGCCGGAGCCGCGGCACGGGCGCCGCGCGCCGGGCGACGAAGACCTCCTGTCCGGCCCTGCCGGCACTCCTGCGGAGGGGCGGGGGCACCGTGTCGCTCGAGCAGCCGTCCCGGCGGGCGGCGCGGCTTTTCGGACAGCCGCCGCGGCCGGTCGCGATGGCCGACACCCGCTCTGTCCGCGGCCCGCGAGCTGCGCTCCACTGGACACGTAGCACCTGTGTCCGGGAGCTGCCCGCCCGCAGTTCCGTAGGCCGGTCGAAGGAGGATGCGTGTCCGCGTACGACGACGATCTCGTCACCGTGGAGCACCTGCTCGCTGCACACCCCGAGTACGGCGACGCCCGCGTCATCACGCTCAAGGCGACCGAGTTCTACCGGTTCGCACTCGACCTGCTCTCCGAGCGGTCCGCGAAGGTGGCCGAACTCGCCGACGGACTCCGGGACGCCACCGGCGAGGTGCCCCTCCCGCTCGTGGAGGACCCGCTGGTGCGCGTGACCCTGGACGAGGCGGTGTCCCGTCTGGAGCAGGGGTTCCTCGACGAGAGCGCGTGGACCGAGGTCGTCACCATGCTGCACCTCGTCTCCGACGCCGTGCAGGAGGCCGGCCGGGCCGTTCCGCCGAGTGCGTGGGAGGCGTTCCGCGGTCTCACGGTGCGCACCGGCGGACGGGACCCGGACCCGTGGCTCTGGGCCGGCGGACCGGACGGCGGCACCCCGCTGACCCGCACCTTCCTGGCCACGTTCGAGCGGGACTTCCTCCGCGGGATCGGCGGAGACCTGCTCCGGCCGACCGAGCGGATGCGGCGGCAGCTGGACGACGGCTTCGCCGCCCTCGGCGCGCTGCTGCCGGAGCTGGGAGCGAGCGTGGGGGCGCACTACGTCGGCGTCGGCGTGGTGGACGTCCGCACCGAGGGCGAGACCTTCCTCGCGGGCAACGTCGGCCGCATCCCGTCGGTGGTCTTCTTCTCGGAGAACCGCATGGCGCACCCGTGGCGCCTGGCAGAGACGGCACTGCACGAGGGCCTGCACCTGAAGCTGTTCGACATCCAGCGCTCGGCGAGCGTCTTCGCCGAGCCGGACCGGCTGCCGGACGGACCGAAGGTCAAGGTGCCGTGGCTGAAGTGGGCCTCCATGGTCGCGCCGAACGAGTGGGCGCTGGACCGGGCACTCGGCGCCTTCCACGTGTACGCGCACCTGGTGCTGTTCCGGCGGGCGCTCCAGACACGGATGACGCCGGAACTCGTCGCCCGGTTCGGCGAGCCGGAGGCGGACGACCCGCCCTCGCTCTACCGGTTCGCGCCCGAACGCGCCCGCTACCTCGGCGAGGAGATCCTCGCTCGCGGGGCCGGAGCGCTGACCGACCACGGGCACGACTTCGTGACCTGGCTGCTCGACGCCGTGAAGGAGTCCGCCCGTGTCTGAGCTGCGCTACTCCCCCGCCCCGGGGCTGCGGACGCGGGCGGTCGAGGAGGCCGGCGCCCTGATGGTCTTCACCCCGCAGCAGCCCAAGGTCCACTGGCTCAACCTCTCCGGGTGGTACCTGTACGAACTCAGCCAGGACACCGACGGCGAGCGCATCGCCGCCGACTACGCGGACGCGGTGGCCGCTCAGGTACCGCGCGAGGACGCCCTGCGCCAGGCCCGGGCCTGTCTCGACGACCTGGTGGCGCGCGGGGTGCTCGCCACCCGCCCCGCCTGACGCGGGCGGTCGCCGGGCGTCCCCGGCACGCCCGCCGTGCGGCCCCGGCCTGCGGCCGCGCCCTCCCGCCGCATGCCCCCGCAGAAGTGCTCCTCCGGCGGGTGCGCCGGAGGCCCCGAGGAATCCGGGAGGAGGTGACAACTCATGACCGAGCAGCTGAAGAAGAGGCTCGCCAAGGCCGAGCAGGTGACGCCGCCGAAGGCCGCGGCACCGTCCCGTGACCAGCGACTGTGGCCGCCGTGGTACATGCAGAAGCACTGACGGCCGGTGTCGGCCGTCCGGGCCGGTTCGCCGCGCGGCGAGCCGGCCCGGACCACGGACGAGCACGACGGGGAGGGGTTCGGGGTGCGCACGGTGCCGGTACTGGTGGTCGGCGGCTCGCTCACCGGTCTGTCCGCGGCCGTGCTGCTGGCCTGGCACGGCGTTCCCTGCCTGCTCGTCGAACGCCGCGACGGCGTCCTGCCGCACCCCAGGCTGCGGGGACTGCTCCCCCGGGCCGTGGAGGTGTTCCGGCAGGTCGGCCTGGAGAACGCGATCCGCGCGGCGTGTCCGGACGGCGCGGGCAGCGGCGACCTGGTCTCCGTGCGCGCCCGCACCCTGACGGACGTTCACGAGCCGTTGGTGGAACGCGGCGACGAGGAGGCGGACGAGGACCGTGGGGACGCCGGTCCGGAGACGGCGTCACCCTGCCGGTTCGCGCCGCTCGGCCAGGACGAACTGGAGGCGCTGCTGCTCGACCGTGCACGGGAACTGGGCGCGGACGTGGCGTTCGGCACCGAACTGCTGCATCTCGACCAGGACGACAGGCAGGTGACCGCCACCGTACGCGGCCCCGCCGCAGAGGTCGCCGAGGTGCGGGCCCGGTACGTCGTGGCCGCCGACGGGGCGTCGAGCGGCCTGCGGCGGCGGCTGGGCGTACGGTGCAGCGGTCCCGGAACGCTGTTCCACATGGCCACTCTGCACGTGCAGGCGGACCTGCGGCCCGCCCTGCGGGGGCGGCCCCTGGGCATGGCGTACCTGGACCGCCCGGCGCCCGGCACGACGCTGGGGCCGCTCGACGGGAGCGGCACCCGGTGGTTCTTCGCCACCTCCTGCCGCACCGCACCCGGCGGGCGGCCGCACCGCCCCACGCCCCAGGAGTGCGCCGGCTGGCTGCGCACCGCCACCGGGCTGCCGGACCTGGACGTGCGCCTCCTCCCCCAGACCCCGGGTTCGGACGGACTGCCGAGCACGTTCCCCATCGGTGCACGCGTCGCGGACGCCTTCCGGGTCCGGCGCGTACTCCTCGCGGGCGACGCCGCCCACCAGATGCCGCCCACCGGTGGGCTCGGCGGCCAGACCGCCGTCGAGGACGTGCACAACCTCGCCTGGAAGCTGGCGCTCGTCCTGCGCGGCAGCGCGGACCCTTCCCTTCTCGACACCTACGGCACCGAACGGCGGCCCGTCGCCCGGCGGGCGGTGGAACAGTCCGTCGCCCGCGCCCGCAGCAGGTGGCGCCTCCCGATGCCTGACTCCGCGCTGACCACCACGCGGCAGGAGGACTTCTACGCGCTGGTCCTCGGCAACCAGTACCGGTCGCCGGCGGTCCGGTGCGCGCCGGACGACGCGGCTCCGCTGCTCCAGCCGTCCCGTCTCACCGGGGCGCCGGGGAGCCGCGCACCCCACATCGCGGTGGCGCAGGACGGCGGCGAACCGCTCTCCACCCTCGACCTGTACGGCCGGGACTTCGTCCTCCTGGCGGGCCCCGACGGCGATTCCTGGCAGGACGCCGCGTCCTCGGCGGGCCGCGCCCTCGGGGTGGCCGTCGACACCTACCACCTGGACGAGGAGCTGGCGGCGCCCCACGGCCTGCCTGCCGGCGGTGCGCTCCTGGTACGGCCCGACGGCTACGTGGCGTGGCGCAGCGCCGGGCACCGCTCCGCCGCCGACGCGCACGCCCGGCTGCGGCAGGCCCTGGGCGCCCTGCTCGGCCTCGCACCCGCACCCGCACCGTCTCTCTGAGGCGCGGCTCCGTACCGGCTCCTCTCCCGCCGCGCCGCCCGGCGTCCCGGCCGGGCCCGCCGGGCCCCCGGCCCGAGCACCCGGCTACGAGGGACCGTCCAGCCGCCGCGCCGCCGGGGCGCCACCGCATCACCCGAACAGGCCTTTCCGGCAGGACACGCCCTCCCCCGCTTGCGACGGTGAACGGGCCGACGTGAGGAGGGTCAATGTCTGAGCACACGGCTACGGAGCGCACCCCGCGCCGCCGCGGCTACCGGGCTGGGCTCGGTGGCGAGATGCTCGCCGAGTTCCTGGGTACGTTCGTCCTGCTGCTGCTCGGAACGGCAGCGGTGGCGGTGGCGGTCGTGGGCCTGCCGGGCTCGGGGCGCCAGACCTCCGACTTCGGTCCGGCGAACTGGCTCATCATCACCTGGGGCTGGGGATTCGCCGTCGTCTTCGGCGTGTACGTCGCGGGCGGCGTCAGCGGCGCACACATCAACCCCGCGGTGACCCTCGCCTTCGCGGTGCGGCGGGCGATCCCCTTCTCGAAGGTGCTCCCCTACTGGGGCGCCCAACTGGTCGGCGCCTTCTGCGGCGCGGCGGTCACCTACTCCTGCTACCGCTGGGCCATCGACGCGGCGAACCAGGCGGCAGGCATGACACGCGAGGAGTCGTTGAGTACGTACTCCATCTTCGCGACCTTCCCCGCCGAGTACTTCGGCGGCGGCATCTGGGGGCCGTTGCTGGACCAGATCGTCGGCACCGGCATCCTGCTGCTGCTGATCTGCGCCCTGATCGACCAGCGCAACCTGGCGCCCGGGGCCAACATCGGCCCCTTCATCACCGGTCTGATCGTGACGGTGATCGGCCTGACCTTCGGCACCAACGCCGGCTACGCCATCAACCCGGCCCGCGACTTCGGGCCGCGCCTCTTCACCTACTTCGAGGGCTGGGGTGCGATCGCCCTGCCGGGCACCTTCGACTGGTTCAGCGGCTACTGGTGGATTCCGATCGTCGGCCCGCTCATCGGCGGCATCGTCGGCGTCCTGGTCTACGACCTGATCATCTCCCCCGTCCTCAAGGCCCGCCTCGCCGCAGGCGAGACCCCCGAGGAGGGCCGCGCCCCCGAGTGACCCCGGGAGCGGCGCTCCCTTCGCCCCCGTGCCTCAGGGCACGGGGGCGAACAGCATGCGCACGACTGCCGCCGGCGCGAGCAGCGCGGGAATCAGGTACCACCACCTGCGCAGCCTCACCGTGGCGACGAGCGCCGCGGTGAGCACCACCGCGAGCGCTTCGGCCGCCAGTCCGGCGAGCGCCGCGCCACGGACCATCCCGGTGACGCTCCGGTCCCACGGGCCCTCCGACGTCGTCGCCCAGGCGAGCAGCACGAAGTAGCCGCCGACGACGTGCAGCACCACCAGCACCAGCACGCACACGGCGCGGACGACTACGCGTACGCGGACAGCGGACCGTCCAGCGTCCATACCGTCGCCTCCACACCGGACGTCCGTGCCAGGTAGCGGTCGCGCTCGATGAGGATGTTCAGATCGCCGCAGCCCAGCTGGTTGCCGGCATGTTCGACCAGGCTGCTGCCCGTCCGGCCGCCGGCTATCAGGGTGCGGAGGTGCGCCGCGTCCCACTCCACCTCGTTGAGCGCCCAGGGCGCCTTGCCCTCGACCACCATGCCCAGGACGCCCGCGAACCGCTCGGCGCACGTCCGGCGGTGATGCCCGTTGGCGAGCTGCGCGATGTGGTTGCCCGTCTCGATGACCGCCGTCACCGGCAGCAGCAGGTCGCAGTCGCGCGCCTCGCGCTTCTCCTGCAGTTGCCTGATGACCTGTTCACGGTCCTGGCACTTGCCGGGCACTTCCAGCAGGTTGCACAGAATGGACGTGTCGACGAACTCGACCCGGCGCGCCACGTGTCACCCGATTCCCAGCATGCGGTCGAACTCCGAGTAGTCGCGGTCGCGTCGGGCACGGTCGGGGAGGCGTCCCCGCGTGATCACCTCGCCGAGTGTCCCGGCAGCCATGGCTGCCGGGTAACCGTCGAGTTCGGTGAGGCGGGTCAGCCGGCTCACCCCGGACTCGCGGTCCCGCCAGCAGACGACGACGCCTTCGTGGTCCGCGCTGTCGAGGGCGGACAGCAGCGCCGGGCTGTGGGTGGTGATCAGCACCTGGGTCCGGTTCTCCGCACCGGCCTCCCTGACGAGTTGGAGGACTTCGGACGCCTGCGAGGGGTGCAGGCCGTTCTCCAGTTCCTCCACCACGAGCATCAGCGAGCGCTCCGTGGGCCGCATGCTCGACGTGCCGAGGTCGAGGCCGCCTCCGCCGGTGAGGAGTGAGGTGGTGACCGCGAGGAACCGCAGCATGCCGTCGCTCATCTCGCGCGCCGGGGTGAGGCCCAGAGTGCCTTCGTCGAGAGCCAGCATCACGTCGCCGAGTTCGGAGCGGGTGACCGCGAGCGTCTCGATGTCGTGGTCGGCGAGACCTCGCAGCAGCGAGACGAGGCGGTCGAAGAGAGCGGGGTCGGTGCGCTGGAGACTTCCGATCGCTGCCGAGAGATTCTCGGCGGTGCGCCGCAGGTGGATGTCCCTGGAGGGCACGTACTGCCGCATCAGGTGCGGCACCGGGTCGAGATGGAAGGTGCCGGCCAGCGCGGAGAGGAGGGTCTCCGCGCACCAGATGCTCTCCGTCTCACCTTCGGTGTCACCGTTGACCCGCAGCGGCAGCTGCGAGGTGAGCAGCCGCGTGCTGCGGAACGCGCCGCTCGGATTGCGTCCCGGCCGGCCGTTGTGCCAGGCCGCCTGGATGTCGCCCATGCCCGCGCTCGGCTCGCCGCTGACGAGGATGTCCCGTTGCCCCGCCGCCGTGGGCCCGACAAGGCGTTCCTCGACCACCTGCACGTCGGGCTCCACCTGGACGGTCAGGTCGAGGTGGATCGGCCCGTCCTTCGATTGGACGGTGCACCCGAGTGCGAACCGGTCGGAGCCGTGCGGCACGCACCCGGCGAGCCCGCCGCGCACGGGACCGTCGGGGCCGCGCCGGGATTCCAGCGCCTCGGCGATGTCCTCGCCCCGCGCCAACCGGGACAGCACCTCCAGGCCGTCCAGCGCGTTGGACTTCCCGCTGCTGTTGCGCCCGATGAGCACGGTCAGCGGGGCGAGCCGGAACGCCTCGCCGCGGAAGCTCTTGAACGCGGTCAGGCGGACCTCTGCGATGGCCGGGGCAGTCACACCGGCCAAGTTACCCCAGCCGACGAACCGGACAGGGAGTCCTGGACGGGCCGCCACGGCGCGCCGCACCGGTTCCCGTCCTCGCCGACGCCGATGGGCGGCCAGGCATGGGTCCCCGGGGTCTTTGTCCACGGCGGTGGCCCGGCGGAAGGTTCCGCCGGGCCACCGCTCAGGCTCTGAAAGGGGGTGCTCCTCTGGCCGCGTCGTCCAAGGCGTGGGGGGTCACTTCCGGAACGCCTCCCGCGCGCGGAGGGCGACGCGTCGTACGTCCGCCGCCGTCGAGGTGCGGGAACGACCGCCTCGTGGGGCGGCGGTCGTGCGTCCGTGGCCACGGGTGCGGGCCTGGCGGAGGGTGTTCTCCACGAGGCTCCGGGCCTTGTGCGCCTTGGCCGAAAACGTGCTGTGCGATGCCATGGTCGCGCTCCTCGTTTCGTGAGCCGTTTCCTTGACAGTGGTTCACGTGCCCGGGTCACGGACCGGTAAACGTGGTGTTCTCTCAGCGGCCTTCGTGGGTGACGTGGAAGCGGAGGCCGGCGCGGACGAGGCGGTCGGTGAGGGCCGGGCCCATGGCGGTGGCGGTGGTGAGCTGGCCGGTGAGTGCGGGGAGTTCGTCGTGGGCGAGGCAGAGCGCGGACTCGGCGAGCATCTTGGCGGTCTCGTCGTAGCCGGGGTCGCCGCCGGACACCTCGGTGGCGATGCGGCGGGGGCCGAGGTCGGTGAGGGCCTCGGCGAGGAAGCGGACGGAGAAGGTGCTGCGGGCGCGGCGCTCCTCGGAAGGGCCCTCGCCGGAGCCGAGCCGGGAGGTCAGGGCGCGGCGTGCGCCGGGGAGTTGGGCGAGTGCGACGAGTCCGGCGGTGCCGGCGAGGCCGCCGAGGGCGACGGGGAGCCGCCGGACGGCGGCGGCGTGGCGGTAGCGGAAGTCGGGGCCGTAGCGGTCCAGGGCGGCGGCGGAGCGGGCGACGACCTGCGGGTCGACGGTGGGCAGTGGCACGGCCCAGCTGCGCAGGAGGGGGACGCGGCGGATACCGCCGGTGGGGGTGGAGACGCGGCGGTCGGTGGGCCAGGGCTCGACGCGGCGGCGTTCGCGCGCCGCCTGGAGCATCTGTGGGCCACGCGAGAAGGCGTCGAGGGCGGAGGCGAGGGTGCCGCCGGAGAACCGGGCGTCGGCGGTGACGTAGCCGTCGATGCGCAGCGGTACGCCCTCGGGGAGCAGGCCGACGGTGTACTGGACGCCGAGGTCGTGCGGGACGGAGTCGAATCCGCAGGCGTGGACGAGGCGGGCGCCGGTGCGGCGGGCGGTCTCGTGGTGACGGACGTAGGTGCGGTCGATGAACTCGGGCTCGCCGGTGAGGTCGGCGTAGTCGGTGCCGGCTTCGGCGCAGGCGGCGACGAGTTCCTCGCCGTGGCGGAGGTAGGGGCCGACGGTGGTGAGGAGGACGCGGGTGGCTGCGGCGAGGCGGTGCAGGGCGGGCGTGTCCGTCACGTCGGCGTCGAGCAGGGGGAGTTCGGCCCATGCGGGGCGGATGCCGGCGAGTTCGGCGCGCACGGCGGCGAGCTTGTCGCGGTTGCGGCCGGCCAGGGCGACACGGCAGTCGGCGGGCGCGTTCGCGGCGAGGTAGCGGGCGGTGAGCCGGCCGGTGAAGCCGGTGGCGCCGAACAGGACGAGGTCGTGGGGGCGTTCGGTTGCGCGGTTCTCGGGCACGGCGGCTGCTCCCTGGTGGTCGTGCGGGTGGCTGGCACGGGTTTCCAGGGGCAGCCTAAGCCTTGTTACCCCTCGGTACGCTGCCAGGCCGTGGCGCCGAGCCGACCCGTGTCGCCGAGGTCCAGGCCGCCGTCGAGGGCGACCACCTGCGCGGGCTCGCCGGGCGACGGGGCGACGGAGAGGTAGGGGGCGTGTACGGCCGGGACGGTGGACCCGGTGACGGTGTTGCGCCAGGCCAGGGTGGTCTCGGCGGAGTCGCCGGGGGCGAGGGTGAACCGGCCGGGCTCCTCGGCGCCGCCGACCGCGGCGCTGATGTCGTCGGTGCCGCGCAGGACCTCGACGTCCACCCGATCGCGGTCGTCGTCGAGGACGGTCAGGGATGGGTAGCCGCTCAACTCGTACGGCGCGTCGCCGCAGTTGGTGAGGGTGAGGGTGGTGGCGCGCAGGCCCATGGCGGCGTCGACGAGACCTGTGGTGACGCGCAGGCCGGACGGCGGGCACGCGGTCGGCGCAGCCGCCGGGGGCGGCGCGAGGGAGGGGGCGGAAGGGTCGCCCGGGCCGGGCGGGGCCGTGATGGTGGCGCGCGGCGCGGCGGTGCGCGCGGGGTTCGCCTCGCGTTCGAGTTCGGCGCCGAGGCCGCAGCCGGTCAGCGTGGCGAGGAGCAGAGCCGCCAGGACGACGGCGGGGGCGGCGGGACGTTCGGAGCGGAGGACGGTCACGCAACGATCATCGCACCGCGGTGCCGACCGGGGTGGGGGTCCCGGCCGGCACCGCGGGGCTCACGGCAGGTTCAGCAGCCGTTGAGGATGCCGCTGAGGGCGCCCTTCTCGGCGCTGTCCACGGTGAGGTTCCATTCGTGCTTCACCCACACCCACATGCGCGCGTACATGCAGTGGTAGCCGGTGCTGGGCGGCAGCCACTCGGAGGGGTCGCGGTCGCTCTTGGACTGGTTGGAGTTGTCCGTGACGGCGATCAGCTGGGAGGTCGACAGGTCGTTGGCGAACGACTCGCGGGACGCGGTCGACCAGCCGCTGGCACCGGAGCGCCAGGCCTCGGCGAGCGGCACCATGTGGTCGATGTCGACGTCGCTGGGGGCCTCGGACCAGACGCTGTCATAGACGGAGTACCAGCGGCCGCTGGTCGGGTAGCAGTCGCTGCCGGTCGAGACGCCTTCACCGTCGCGCTTGAGGACGGTCTCGCGGGTGTCGCAGCTGTTGCCCTGGCTCGACCAGTGGGGGAACTTGTCGCGGTCGTAGCCGCTCATGGAGCCCTCGCCGCTCTCGGTGAGTCCGGCGAGGTAGCTGCGGGCGGTGGCGGCGCTGGGCGGGGCGGGGGGATAGGCGTGGGCCGGCGGGCCGACGAGGAGGTTCGCGAACGACAGCAGGCCGACGAAGGCCGCGAGCGTGGCGAGGTGTCGACGCGCGTTGAACGCACGGCGCGCGGGGGATATGCGCGTGCTTGTCATGGCACTCCCGGATGGCGAGTTGGGGGGAACGGACCGGCGCGGCTCCGAATTCGTCCGGGACCGTGCCGTCCGGCTGCTTGCCTCGCGCAACAGAGTGACGGCATGCGCATGCCATAGCAAGGGTCGGCGCATGGCCCGTGGGTGAACGCCCGGTACCGGCACGGGCCCTGGGGCACGGCGCTCCGGTCGTACCGCCCCGAAACGGCGGAAGCCGCGCGCCCGGCCCGGACCGGGGACCGCGCATGCGACGTGGACACGTAGACTCTGCGGCGCCGACCTCGGGGAGCCCGGGCGGCGGCCGGATGTCCCTGACCTGAAGGAACGCTGCACGATGACGACCGCAGACCGGGCGGATGCGCCGATCTACGCCAGTCTTGTCCAGGAGCACGGCGACGTACTCGGCGAGGCCCGCCGGGTCGCCGAGCAGGCACAGCGGGACGTGTCCGCGGTGATGGACTTCAGCCGGATGACGTCCCTGTCGGGCGGCCCCGGGGCCCGCTGACGGCGGGCGCTTCCCGCGTCACGCGGCGGGGTGGGATTTCGATCCAGGGGTCTGCACCCCCGTGTCAGACCCCTGGATCTGTTTTTCCGAGTAAACAGTGACGCAGAGTGTATGCGCAAGGCACGGTTCGGCGACCGGCGGGTGTGTGATCCGTGAAGCTTTGGATACGGTGGTACATGCAGGCATACGGCGGACTGGGGGCTGCGGATGAGTGGCGCGGGCATACCTGGCGAGGGTGAACCGCAGTCCCTCGCCGAGAAGATCACCTGGCTGCTGCACAACGCCTTTCCGTCCGGCGGGCGTTCGGACGACGCGGTGCCGTCCGACCGACAGGTGGTCCGCGCCGTCAACGAACGCGCCGGCCGGCACGTCATCGGCCACACCACCTTCTGGAAGTTGCGTACCGGCAAGATCAACCCCGAGACCGGGGAGCCGTACACCGCGTCCGAGGACATGCTGGAAGGCATCGCCGCCTTCTTCGACGTGGACCCGAGGTTCTTCAAGTCCCGCAGCGAGGTCGTCGGCCAGGTCGTCGAGTCGCTGCGCTTCCTGCGCTCGGTGCACAACGGCGACATCACCGGCATCGCCGGACGCGGCCTCGGCGAGGAGGGCCTGAGCCACGAACTGATGGCCTTCATGAACGAGGTGCTCGCCGAGTCCCGCCGGGACGACGCGGCCCGGCCGGCGGATGCGGAGCGAGGCGGCTCCGCACGGGACGACGGGCGCGGGCGGGACTGAGGTTTTCCGCCCAGCTGGGGGCTGGATCAGGCCACCCCCTGGCGTTCGGCCCGCGGATAGGGCAAGATCGGTTTCACGGCCCGCCCGGTGTGCATCCCCCGTCGCACCGGGCGGGCCTTCTGCATGCCGGGACCGGTGCGGTACCGGCCGACGTCGCCGCCGCGAGGTCCTCACGCGGCCCGGTCGGCTCAGTCGTGCGGAACAACCGCGACGGGACAGGCGGCGTGGTGCACGGCCGCGTGCGCCACCGGCCCGATGCGCGGGCCCAGCGCCGTACGATGCTTGCGGCAGCGGCCGACGACCAACAGGTCCGACCCCTCCGCCTCGTGGACGACCGCCTGCGCCGTGCCCTCCAGCCGCAGTGCGGCACGGAGTTCGACGCGCGGATGGCGTTCCGCCCAGGGCCGCACCAGCTCCCGCACCTCGCCCTCCACCTCCTTGCGGTACTGCACCGCGATGTGCGGCACCACCGGGCCGCCGGGCACGTACACGTGCGACGGGAGCCTGATCGCGTGCACCACGTGCAGCGGCAGGCCCGTGACCTCGGCCGTCTCGAAGGCGAACCGCAGCAGGTTCGCGTAGTCGTGGTCCAGGCCGAGCGCCACCACCACCCGCGGTCCGTGCGGGTGCACCTCCTCCTGCTCCGGCTCGTGCGCCGTGCCGGCCTCCCGCGCCTCCGGGTCCTCCTCGGCGCGGACGAGCACGACGGGGTGTTCGGCACGGGCGACCGTACTGAGGCTGACGCCGCCGAGGAAGAAACTGGGCAGCCGCCGGGTGCCGTAGGAGCCGAGCACCAGCATCCGCGTCTCGGCGGACACCGTCAGCAGCGCCTCCTCCGGCTTCTCGTCGATCACGTCGGCGATCACATGCAGCTCGGGCCGGCGCCGCACTACGTCGTCCCGCGCGGCGTCCACGATCTCCCTGCCGGTCGGGCCCGGCGGCATCGCCTCCGGCTCCGGCCGGGAATCCGGCTCCCGGGCGTGCACCAGCCGCAGCGGGACCCGGCGCAGCCCGGCCTCCGCCGCCGCCCAGTGCAGGGCGGCCGTGGCGGCCGGGGAACCGTCCAGCCCCACCGCGATCGCGTTCGTCCGCTCGTCGTCCGTCACGGCCCGGCGAGTACCCCGGCCGGACGACCCGTACCACCTCGGAGGAGACCCGACCGACGTCACCCGAACGGGTGCGTCGGTGTGTGCGATGTCGCTGGCCGCGGCGCACCGTGGTGCACATGTGGCGGCCCAGGCTCGCGCTCGCCGTGGTGTGTCTCCCGCTGGCGGTGCTGATGAGGTGGGGTGCCCCGGCCGTGGACTCCGGCGCCCCGCCCCGGGCGGAGGAGACCGCGGACAGGCCGGCGGCGCCACGTCCCTACGTGGTCCCACGGGTGGCGTGGGGCGCGGACGAGCAGATGGTGCGCGAACCCCCGGCGTACGTCGACCGGGTCCGCGCCGTCGTCGTCCACCACACCGACCACGTCAACGGCTACGACTGCGACCACGTCCCGGCCCTGCTCCGCGGCCTCCAGCGCGACCACATCGAGAGCGAGGGCTGGGACGACGTCGGCTACCAGTACGTCGTCGACCGCTGCGGCACCGTCTACGAGGGCCGCGGCGGCGACGGAGCGCACACCGTGCGGGGTGCGCACACCAAGGGCTTCAACAAGGAGACGGTCGGCATCGCGGCGCTCGGCACCTTCGACGAGGGCACCCACGTGCCGCGCGCGATGCTGGACGCGATCGCCGCCGTGGCCGCCTGGCAGCTCGACCCGGGCGCCGACCCGCACGGGCGGGTCCGGCTCACCTCGACCAACGACGCCAGCCGCTACCCGAAGGGCGCCGGCGCCGCGTTCGACGTGATCACCGGACACCGCGCGGGCTACGAGACGGACTGCCCCGGCGACGCGCTGGCGGCGAAGCTGCCGCTGCTCCGCGACGAGACGGAGCGGCTCCGTGACGCGGCGGAGCGGCGCCGCGGCTGAGGTGCGCCGCGGCTGAGGTCCGCCGCCCGGCCGGGATCAGGTGTCGGCCTCCTCGGAGTCGTAGCGCGACGCCCATCGCTCACACTCACGGTGATCACCGCCTTCCGCCGGGGTGCGGCTGCCGTGCGGCGGCCCGGGTACTCGTTCGATGTGCCGGGCGCCCCCGGGCTCGCCCGGGCCGGGCCCGTACGAGAACGCGCGCGGCAGCGCGTGAGACAGCGACGAGGAGTGGCACATGAACGCAGCGAAGGGCACGAGCCCGCGCGCGGTGCTGTTCGACGTGGACGGCACCCTCGTGGACACCAACTACCTGCACGCCGTGACGTGGTGGGAGGCGTTCCGGCAGGCCGGGCACACGGTGCCGATGCCGGACATCCACCGGTCCGTGGGCATGGGCGCCGACCGCCTGATCGGCCATCTGCTCGGCGACGAACGGGACCGCGACCAGGACGCACGGATCAGCACCGCGCACAAGGTGCTGTACGCGGAGTACTTCCCCAAGCTGGCCGCGCTTCCCGGCGCGGCCGGTCTGCTGCGAGCGGTCGCCGGGAAAGGGCTGCGGGTGGTCCTCGCCAGCTCCGCGGGCGGCGAGGAACTCGCTGCGATGCGGGCCGCGATCGACGCGGACGACGTGATCGCCGCCGCGACGGGCGGCGACGACGTCGAGGCGACGAAACCGGCGGCGGACCTGGTCGAACAGGCGCTGCGGCGGGCCGGGGTCCCGGCGGATGAGGCGGTGTTCGTCGGGGACACGGTGTGGGACATGAGGGCGTGCGGGAAGGCGGGGGTGACGGGGGTCGCGGTGCGGTCCGGTGGGATCGCGGAGGAGGAGCTGATCGAGGCGGGTGCGATGGCGGTGTACGAAGGTCCGGCAGACCTGCTGGCGGCACTGGAGCGGAGCCCGCTGGTCGGGCCGGGCGCCTGAGCAGTCCGCCGTCGGGGCCCCGAGCCGGGCCCCTGTCCGCCACAGCCCCCTCACGCGCGGGGCGCGCCGCACGCGTCGTCAGGTGCCGATCGGGCCGGGGACCGTGCTGAGGAAGAAGTCCCGGGCGGAGGTGGCGGCTTCGGCGAGGGTGCCCGGCTCCTCGAAGAGGTGACCGGCGCCGGGGACGACGCGGAGCGTGCAGGGGGCGGACAGGGCGTCCGCGGCCTGCTCGTTGAGGCGGAGGACCTCGGTGTCCAGGCCGCCCACGATCAGCAGAACGGGCGGGCGGACCCGTCCGAGCGCCTGCCCGGCGAGGTCCGGGCGGCCGCCGCGGGAGACGACGGCGCGGACCGCGTCGGGGCGTTCCGCGGCGGCGGTGAGCGCAGCGGCGGCGCCCGTGCTGGCGCCGAACAGCCCCAGCGGAGCGCCTGCGGTGTCCGGACGCGCCCCCAGCCGGTCGACGGCCGCGACGAGGCGTCCGGCGAGGAAGGGGACGTCGAAGCGCAGCTCCGCGGTGACCGCGTCGGTGCGTTCCTCGTCCTCGGTGAGCAGGTCGAACAGCAGCGTCCCCAGGCCCGCTTCCTGGAGGACGCGGGCGACGGCGCGGTTGCGGGGGCTGTGCCGCGAGCTGCCGCTGCCGTGGGCGAACGCGACGACGCCGCGGGGCTCCGGCGGGAGGACGAGGTCGCCGTCCAGCACCGCGCCCCGGTCCACCTCGAGGTGCACGGGAACGGAACCGGTCACGGCCCCTCCCCCGGCGACGTCGTGGGCGGAGGGGCGGCCGCGCCGCGAGGCCCGCTCGGGACGGCGACGCCCGCCGGGGCCGTGCTGCGTCCGTAGTGGTGGGTGGTGAACATGTACAGCAGCCCCGCGCCCACCACGATGCCCGCGCCGAGGAGCACGACGTAGTCGTCGTACCAGGGCGCCTCGGGGGTGCGCGGCCAGGAGATGTTGACGATGGCGAAGAGCCCGTAGGCGAGGGCGCCCGCGTTGACCAGCAGACCCCAGCGTCCGAGCCGGAACTCGCCCGCCGGCTTCCAGCCCTTCAGCCGCGCACGCAGTGCCGCGAGCACGACCATCTGGAAGCAGCCGTAGATGCCGACGATGGCGAAGGACACGATCTTGGTCAGCGCCTCGGCGGAGAGCAGCGAGGCGACGGCGATCAGGGCCGGGACGACGGCCGAGACCAGCAGCGCGTAGCCGGGCACGGCGCGGGCGTGGGCGAAGCGGCGCAGGTAGCGGTGGCCGACGATCATCTCGTCGCGGCCGTAGGAGTAGATGAGCCGGCCCGCGGCGGCCTGGAGGCTGATGGTGCAGGAGAGGAAGGAGATCAGTACCACCGCCATGACCAGCCGGGCGCCGACCTCGCCGAGCGCGCGGTAGAGGGTCTCGACGACCGGGTCGGCGACCTCGCCGGCGATGACGGCGCGGTAGTCGGTGACGGCGAGCAGCAGGGTGAGGCAGGTGAAGGTCGCGGCGGCGCCGCCGATGTAGATGGTGCGGCGCATGGCGCGCGGGATGACCAGGCCCGGGTGTTCGACCTCTTCGGCGGTGTCCCCGCACGCCTCGAAGCCGTAGTACTGGTAGAAGCCGATGATGGCCGCGGCCAGGAACACCCAGATGTACGGGCCTTCGCCGTCTCCCGCTCCGAAGTCGTCGAAGAGGACGCCGAGTCCGTGGTGGCGTTCGGTGGTGAGCAGGATGACGCCGACGATGAGGGCGCCGATGAGTTCCGCGCTGAAACCGATCATGGCGGCGTGCGAAAGGGCCCGGGTGCCGGCGTAGTTGATGAGCACGCCGACGACGATGAGGGCGACCGTGCAGGCGACGGTGGTCCGGACGGTGGGGTCGAAGCCGAAGAGGATGGCGATGTACGGTCCCGCGCCGTAGGCGACGGCGGTGATCGTGACCAGCAGCGCCCACAGGTAGACCCAGCCGGTCATCCAGGCCCAGCGTTTGCCCCACAGCCGCCGGGCCCACGGGTAGACGCCGCCCGCGATGGGGTACTGGGCGACGACCTCCCCGAAGACCAGGGCGACGAGGAACTGGCCGGCCCCGGCCAGCAGGAACGCCCAGATCATCGGCGGGCCGCCTTCGGTGAGGGCCGCGCCGAAGAGCGTGTAGGTGCTGACCACCGGGGAGAGGTAGGTGAAGCCGAGGGCGAAGTTCGCCCACGGGCCCATGTCCTTGCGGAACTCCGAGCCCTGTTCCGGGCCCGGCACCGTTCCGTGCTCGCCGCCCTGTCCGCCACCGCCGCCCGGCTGCGGTCCGGGGGCGCCCGCGTCGGTCACCGGCGTTCCCCTTCCGCCGGGGCCGCCCCGGTGAGGAGGTCCGCGGCGCGTTCGGCGACCAGCAGGACCGTCACCATCGGGTTGATGGTGGGCATGGTGGGGAACACCGAGGCGTCCACCACGCGCAGCCCCTCCACTCCGCGCACCCGCAGCAGCGGGTCGAGTACGGCGAGGGGGTCGTCCGGGGCGCCCATCCGGCAGGTGCCGGCCGGGTGGTAGACGGTGTGTGCCGCGCGCCGGCCGTACTCGGACAGTTCGCGGTCGGTCTCCAGCTCGGAGCCGGGCGCGACCTCGCGCACCAGCCACGACTTCAGCGGCTCCGTGGCGGCGACGCGCCGGGCGATGCGCAGTCCGTCGACGAGGGTGCGCGCGTCGTGTCCTCCGGGGTCGGTGAAGTAGCGGAAGTCAAGGGCCGGTTTGTCGTCCGGGTCGGCGCTGCGCAGCCACAGGCGTCCGACGGACCGCGCGCGGGGCACGTTGGGCGTCATGCACACGCCGTGGGGGAGCTTCGGGTAGCCCAGGCGCTCGGTGTTGACCGTGAACGGCACCTGGTAGAAGTGGAACATCAGGTCGGGGCGTTCTTCGGCGGGGTCGCGGCGCAGGAAGAGGCCGGCGTCGGAGTCCATGGCCGAGTTGGGCGGCAGCGGGCCACGGGTCTCCCAGAGGATCACCGACTCGGGGTGGTCGAGCAGGTTCTCCCCGACGCCGGGCAGGTCGGCGACGACGTCGATGCCGTGCCGGCGCAGTTCCTGGGCGGGTCCGACGCCGGAGAGCATCAGCAGCCGCGGCGTGTCGATCGCGCCGGTGCACAGCAGCATCTCCCGTTCGGCGCGCAGCACGCGCACCGTGCCGTCGTCGTGCCGCACCCGTACCCGGGTGAGCCGTCCGGCGGCGTCGGGCAGCAGCCGGTACGCCCAGGTCTCCAGCAGCAGGTGCAGGTTGGGCCGGTCGAGGACGGGGTGCAGGTAGGCGACCGAGGCGGAGGAGCGGTGGCCGGTGGCGGGGTCGTAGGCGACGGAGAAGAACCCGGCGCCCTCGGTGAACGGCCGGGCGTTGAAGTCGTCGACGACCGGCACGCCCAGGGCGGCGGCCGCGGCGGCCACGAAGTCCTTCGCGGCCTGGTTACGGTCCGCCTCGGCGACCGGGACGATGGTGTTGCGCAGCCGGTCCCGGTAGGGCAGCAGGGTCTTCGGGCCCCAGCCTGTGCAGCCGCGGGCGACCCACTCGTCCAGGTCCTGCGGCAGCGGCAGGAAGCTGATGAGCGTGTTGTGCGAGGAGCAGCCGCCGAGTACGCGGGCGCGGGAGTGCAGGATGTGCGAGTTGCCGCGGGGCTGCTCCTCGGTGGTGTAGCCGTAGTCGAACTCGCCGCCGAGCAGGTTGATCCAGTTGCGCAGCTTCAGGATGCGCTCGTCGCCGACGTCGCTGGGGCCGCCCTCCACGACGCAGACCGAGACGTCGGGGTCCTCGGTGAGGCGGGCCGCGAGCACGGAGCCGGCGGTGCCGCCGCCGACGATCACGTAGTCGTACACCGCCTCGCGCGTCGCCGCCTCGTCGGTCGTCGCGCTCACCCCTTGAACCAGCCGGACGGCGCCGGCGCGAGGTTCTGGTAGATGTGCTTGGTCTCCTGGTATTCGCGCAGCCCGGCGACGCCGAGTTCGCGGCCGATTCCGGAGCGGCCGAAGCCGCCCCACTCGGCCTGCGGCACGTAGGGGTGGAAGTCGTTGATCCAGACCGTGCCGTGCCGCAGGGCGTTCGCGACCCGCTGGGCGCGGCTCGCCTCGGACGTCCAGACGCCGCCGGCCAGGCCGTAACGGGTGTCGTTGGCGAGGGCGACGGCCTCTTCCTCTCCGGCGAAGCGCTCGACGGTGACGACCGGTCCGAAGATCTCCTCCTGCACGATGCGCATGGAGCGGTCGCAGTTGGCGAACACCGTCGGCTGCAGGAAGAAGCCACGGCTCAGCTCCGCCGTCTCGGGCCTGCGGCCCCCGGTGACCAGCGTGGCGCCCTCGGCACGCCCGGTCTTCAGGTACTCCTCGACCTTGCCGCGGTGTTCGGCGGAGCTGAGCGGCCCGCTCTCGGTCTCCGGGAGCAGGCCGTCGCCCAGGCGGATGCGCGCGGCCCGTTCGGCGAGTTTCTTCACGAACCGGTCGTGGATGCCCTCCTGGACGAGGAGGCGGGAGCCGGCCGAGCAGACCTGACCGGAATGCAGGAACGCGGCGTCCAGCGCGTAGTCGAGGGCGGCGTCCGCGTCGCAGTCGTCGAAGACGATGTTGGGGTTCTTGCCGCCGAGTTCGAGGGCGACGGTCTTCACGCCCTCGGCCGCGGAGGCCATGATGCGGCGGCCGGTGGCCAGACCGCCGGTGAAGGACACCAGGTCGACCTCGGGGTGCGCGGTCATGGCGGCGCCGACGACGTCCCCGGGGCCGAGGACCAGGTTGACGACGCCGGGCGGTACGCCGGCCTCGACGATGAGCCGGACCATCCGCACGGTGCTCAGCGGGGTGGTCTCGCTGGGCTTGAGGACGAAGGTGTTGCCGGCGGCGAGGGCCGGGGCGACCTTCCAGGAGGCCTGGAGCAGGGGGTAGTTCCAGGGGGCGATCAGCGCGCAGACCCCGACGGGCTGGTGCACGACGCGGCTGAGCACGTCGCTGCCCACGTCCAGCACCCGGCCGCCGTCCTTGTCGGCGATCTCGGCGAAGTAGCGGAAGGCGTTCGCGACGTCCTCGACGTCGATGCGGGACTCGGCGAGGGTCTTGCCGGTGTCGAGCGTCTCGGTGCGGGCGATCTCCTCCTTGTCCCGCAGCAGGTACCGGTGCACCCGGTACAGCACGTCGGCCCGGGCCCGGGTGGGCAGGCCGGACCACGCGCCGGAGTCGAAGGCGCGGCGGGCGGCGCGTACCGCGTGGTCGACGTCCGTCTCGTCGGCGTCGTCCACGGTGGTCAGCACGGTGGCGTCGAACGGGTTGACGACGTCGCGCCGGCCTCCGGCCACCGCCCGGACCCACTCCCCGTCGATGAACAGTTCGGGCACGTGACCTTCCCTTCCCAGTCTCCTCCGTCCACCCTCCTGCGGCGGCCGTGCCGTGACCACTCGGCACGGCCGACCGGGGGAACGCGCGTGTCGCGCCCGCCGGGCCGCCCGGACGGCGCGGGCGACGGGGGCGAGGGGGGCAACGGAGGCGAGGGGGGCGACGGGGGCGTCACACGGACGCACGGCCGTTCGGACGCGGCCGTGCCCGCCACCCGGGTGTCCTCACGGCGTGCCGCCGCCCGGGCGGCGGCACGCCGCGGCCACCATGGCGTCGGCGCGGCGCGCGGGGGTACGGCGCCCCGGCCGGATTCGGTGGCGCGGAGGACCTGCATGGAGACAAGCCGGGAGGACGTCGCGGCCCCGGGGACGAGGACCGCGGGACCCGAGCACGGACCGGGACGCGGCCGACGGCTCCTCGACTGGATCAGCACCACCGACCACAAGGTGATCGGCAACCTCTACCTGGTCACGTCGTTCGGCTTCTTCCTCGCCGCGGGCCTGATGGCGATGCTGATGCGCGCCGAACTGGCGCGGCCGGGCATGCAGGTGGTGAGCCACGACCAGTACAACCAGTTGTTCACGGTGCACGGCACGATCATGATGCTGCTGTTCGCGACGCCGACGTTCGCCGGCTTCGCCAACGCGATCATGCCGTTGCAGATCGGCGCGCCGGACGTGGCGTTCCCCCGGCTCAACGCCCTGACCTACTGGCTGTTCCTGTTCGGCGGCCTGATGGTGGTCGGCGGCTTCCTGACGACGGGCGGTGCCGCGCCGTTCGGCTGGTTCGCGTACGCGCCACTGCACAACGCCACCTACTCACCGGGGGCGGGGGGCGACCTGTGGGCGATGGGTCTGGTCGTGGCGGGCCTGAGCACCATCCTGGGATCGGTCAACTTCATCACCACGATCATCTGCCTGCGCTGCCCGGGGATGACGCTGTTCCGGATGCCGCTGTTCACCTGGAACGTGCTGTTCACCTCGATCCTGGCGCTGCTGGCGTTCCCGGTGCTGAGCGCGGCGCTGCTCGCGATGGTCGCGGATCGCGAGTTCGGCGCGCACGTGTACGACTCGGCGAACGGCGGCGCCCTGCTGTGGCAGCACCTGTTCTGGTTCTTCGGGCATCCCGAGGTCTACATCGTGGCGCTGCCGTTCTTCGGGATCATCAGCGAGATCATCCCGGTGTTCAGCCGCAAACCGCTGTTCGGGTACGTGAGTCTCATCGGGGCGACGATCGCCATCACCGGGCTGTCCGCGACGGTGTGGGCCCACCACATGTTCGCCACCGGCGCCGTACTGCTGCCCTTCTTCTCGCTGTTGTCGTTCCTCATCGCGGTGCCGACCGGGGTGAAGTTCTTCAACTGGATCGGGACGATGCTGCGCGGTTCGCTGTCGTTCGAGACGCCGATGCTGTGGACGTGCGGCTTCCTCTTCACCTTCCTCTTCGGCGGGCTGACCGGCGTGCTGCTGGCGTCGCCGCCGATCGACTTCCACGTCACGGACACCTACTTCGTCGTCGGTCACCTCCACTACGTGCTGTTCGGGACGATCGTGTTCGCGACCTTCGCGGGCTTCTCGTTCTGGTGGCCGAAGCTGACCGGGCGGCTGCTGGACGAGCGCCTGGGGAAGATCCATTTCTGGACGCTCTTCACCGGGTTCCAGCTGACCTTCCTGGTGCACCACTGGCTGGGCGCCGAGGGCATGCCGCGGCGCTATGCGGACTACCTGGCCGCCGACGGCTTCACGACGCTCAACACCCTGTCGACCATCGGCGCGTTCCTGCTCGGGATCTCCACCCTGCCCTTCCTCTACAACGTCTGGAAGACCGCGCGCTCGGGCCGGAAGGCGGAGGCCGACGACCCCTGGGGCTGGGGCCGCTCCCTGGAGTGGGCGACGAGCTGCCCGCCGCCCCGGCACAACTTCCGCTCGCTGCCGCGCATCCGCTCCGAGTCACCCGCCTTCGACCTGCACCACCCCGAGGTGGGGTGGCGCGCCGAGCTGCCGGACACCGGCTCCCGGGAAGCGGTGGGCGGCGGGCGGAACGGCGGCAGCGTCGAGGAGCGGAAGGGGCCGAACGAGTGAAGGCGGAGACGTTCCTGTTCGCCGGGGTGGCGCTGTTCTTCGCCGTCACCGGTCTCGGCTACGCGTTCTGGAGCACCTTCGAACCCGTCGGGACGACCGCGCTCGCGGTGTCGTTCCTCATGTCCTCGCTGGTCTGCTTCTTCTGCTGGCGCCAGCACCTGGTGCGGGGGCAGCGGCTCCAGGACCGCAAGGAGGCCGAGATCCACGAGGGCGCCGGCCCGCTGGACTTCTTCCCCGCGCGCAGCTACGCACCGGTGGCCACCGCGGTCGGGGTGGCCGTACTGGCCGCCGGGGTGGTGTACGGCGTGTGGCTCGCCCTGATCGGGACCGGTCTCCTGGTGCCGGGTGTCGCCTGGTTCGTGTTCGAGTACCACGACCGCACGGCGTGAGATCCGCGAGGCGTTCCCGACGGGCCGGGCCACGGAGATCAACAGGTCGCCGCGCCGCTTTTGCCCCATCATGCGGAGGAGACGCCCACGGGTGGAGCACCACCGTGGGCGTCAGGGCGCCGTCCCCGTCGACCGCCCGCCCCCCTTCATCCACGGCATTGCGCCTGCAACGAGGAGCGGAACCATGCTGATGGCACACCCCGCGTTTCTACGGGAGCTGGTCCAGCGCTACGAGACGCTGCTGAGCAAGGGCACCACGTCGTCCCGGCCCCAGCACCAGCGTGAGCTCGACGACGTCTCGTACACGCTGTGTGTGTCCACCGGAACCCGCTCCGTGGAGCATGCGCTCGCCCTCGCCCGGGAGCGGATCACCGCCGCATCCTGAGCCGTCCGCAGGTGACGGTGCCCCGGACGCCCGCCCACGTCCGGGGCACCGTCGCGTACCGGGCGCCGCCCCGGTGCACTCGGGAGCGCGGACCGGCGGGACGCAATCCGCGCGCGCACCGGCGACGAACTGCATCCGCGGGGGTACGGGTGGCCGAAAGGGCTGCGGGACCGGAAGCGGAGACGAGAGGCGAGGTGGCGGATGCGGGTCGGACTGTTGCGGACCGTGGGAGCGGCGACCGCGGTGTACGGAGCGGCGGTGGCGGCCTGGCCGGACCTGCTGGCCCGTCCGTCCGGGCTGGTGGACGAGGACGGCCGGCCGGCGCCGGACACCGGCGTGGCGTTGCGCCCGCTGGGCTGGCGCGACGCCGCGAGCGGCGTCGCGCTCGCGACCGCACCGGAGGGAGCCGCGCTGCGCACGGCCGCCCTCGTGCGGATCGCGGCGGACTGGGGCGACTCGCTGCTGCTGGGTCTGACGCTCCCGGAGCGCGACAAGCGGCTGAAGGCGGTCGCGGTGTCCGTCGGTTGGGGCGCGCTCACCGCGTACGGGCTGCTCACCGGGCCTGCGGGGAAGGGCGGGCGCGGTGACCGTGGATGAGACCGCGGCACGGCCCGACGCGCTGCTGCTGCACCGGACCGCGGCCTCTCCCCGGGCCGCGGTCCTCGTCCTGCACGGCGGGCGCGCGGACGGCCTGGACGCTCCCCCGCCGTGGAATCTGCCGGGCGCCCGGATGCGCCCCTACCTGCGCGCCGTCGCCCGTGCCACCGAGGACCGCGACGTGGTGGTCGGCGCGGTGCGGTACCGGTACCGCGGCTGGAACGGTGTGCGCGGCGACGCCGCCCGGGACGCGGAACGGGCGCTGGAGGAACTGCGCGCGCTGGCCGGCCCGGTCCCGGTGGTGCTGGTGGGGCACTCCATGGGCGGCCGCGCCGCGCTGCGGGCGGCCGTCGACGACCTGGTCACAGGTGTCGTGGGGCTGGCGCCGTGGTGCCCGCCCGGCGAGCCGGTGGACCATCTGCGGGGCCGCCGGCTGGTTCTGCTGCACGGGGACCGCGACCGGATGACCGACCCCCGCGGCTCCTGGGAGCTCGCGGTGCGCGCACGGGCCGCGGGCGCGGAGAGCTGCCACCTGACGGTGGCGGGCGGCGACCACGCGATGCTGCGCCGGGCCGGCCTGTGGCACACCCGAACGGCCGAATCCGTGCGCGGGCTGCTCGGATACGGGCCGCTGCCGGACGTGGTCACCCGCGCGCTGGCCCGGGCCGACGTGCCACCGCCGGGCGGCGCGGGGACACTGCTGCGCTGACGCTCCCCCGGGCGGGTGAACCACGCGCCCGGGGCGGGGAGTTGGACACGCCGACATGGCCTTGACGTAGAGCGCGACGGCGGGGGTGCGTGCGGAGAGTGACGAGTTGCGGTCACAAAGTAGGACATTTAGCGTGCTTCTTGTGCGAGCGTGACCGCCTTTTCACGGTTCGTGATCGCCTCCCTTTCCGCGGCCCCCCTCACTCCCAGGGGCCCCGACCTCCCCAGGAGGGCACAGTGCTCCAGTCCACGATCAGCAAGGTGGCCATGGTCGCCGCCGGTGGCGCCGTGGCGGCCATGACCGCAGCGGGCCCGGCGACCGCCGTCGAGACGTCCGTTCCGGCGGCGCCGGTCGCGTCCACCCTCGAGAACCCCCTTCCCCAGCTGGGCGGCCACAGCCGCGTCTACTGGGGCAAGGTCATCGCCCGCACGGGCCTGAAGATCCGCAGCGGCCCGAGCCAGCACCACAAGTGGGTCGGCAGCCTGCACTACGGCGAGAAGGTCAAGATCCGCTGCAAGGTCAACGGCCAGTGGATCGACGGCAACCCCCGCTGGTACAAGCTGTACGACGGCAACTACATGTGGGCCTCGGCGCGCTACATCAAGAACATCGGCCCGGCCCCGCACTTCTGCAAGCACCGCTGACGCGACCGGAATCCGGCCGAGTCCGAGCACACCGTGCCCCCAGCTGCCCGAGCGGCCTGGGGGCACGGTGGTGTCCGGAGGCGGGGGACACGCTCCGCGCCCGGGACGAAGTCGTGCGCGGGGTATTGACGACCTTACTGACAGGCAGTCTCATAAGAGGGTCCGTGACGTGTGACCGTCGGTAACCCCTGTGAGGTGGGCCTCCCATGACGACATCGACCCTCGGCGGAGCAGGCACCGACGCCGGGAGCGGGCCCGGAGCCGGAAACGGCACCGCGACGCTCCACGACGCGCTCGGCCGGCTCAAGGACCGGGAGCAGGTGGCCGAACGCCTCCTGGAGTCCTCCCGCAAGCACTCCTTCGACCCGGACACCGAACTGGACTGGGACGCCCCGTTCGAGGACGGCAAGTGGTTCTGGCCGCCGGAGCTGGTCTCCCTCTACGACACACCGCTGTGGCGCCGCATGCCGGAGGAGCAGCGCCACGCGCTGGCGCGTCACGAGGCGGCGTCCCTGGCGTCGCTGGGCATCTGGTTCGAGATCATCCTCATGCAGCTGCTCACCCGCCACATCTACGACAAGCCGCTGACCAGCGCACACGTCCGCTACGCGCTGACGGAGATCGCCGACGAGTGCCGCCACTCCATGATGTTCGCCCGCCTGATCACCAAGGGCGGCGTCCCCGCGTACCCGGTCAGCCGGCTGCACCACAACATGGCCCGGGTGCTGAAGACCGTCTCGACCACCCCCGGTTCGTTCACCGCGACCCTGCTGGGCGAGGAGATCCTCGACTGGATGCAGCGCCTCACCTTCCCGGACGAGCGCGTCCAGACGCTGGTACGCGGCGTGACCCGCATCCACGTGGTCGAGGAGGCCCGCCACGTGCGGTACGCGCGGGAAGAGCTGCGCCGCCAGATGGCCGGCTGCCCGCGCTGGGAGGCCGAGCTCACCCGGATCAGCTCCGGGGAGGCCGCCCGGGTCTTCTCGATCTCCTTCGTCAACCCGCAGGTCTACACGGACGTGGGCCTGGACCGCCGCGAGGCCGTGGCCCAGGTGAAGGCCAGCGCCCACCGCCGCGAGGTGATGCAGCAGGGCGCCAAGCGCCTCACCGACTTCCTCGACGAGATCGGCGTGCTGCGCGGGGTGGGGCGCCGGCTGTGGAGGAGTTCCGGCCTGCTCGCCTGAGTGGCCGGCCGGGACGCGGCCCGGCACGCGGTCCGTACCGCCTCCGGGGCGCACTACGCTCGGGGGCATGACCGCACCGGCGTACCGCAGACTGACCGTCGAGCAGCGCCGGGGGCAGCTGATCGGACACGCCCTCGCACTGTTCGCCCACCGCGTGCCGGAGGACGTCTCGCTCGACGACGTCGCGGCGGCCGCCGGGGTGTCCCGGCCGCTGGTCTACCGCTACTTCCCGGGCGGCAAGCAGCAGTTGTACGAGGCGGCGCTGCGGTCCGCCGCCGACCGGCTGGAGCAGTGCTTCGACGAGCCGGCCGTCGGCCCGCTGATCGAACGGCTGGACCGTGCGCTGTCCCGCTACCTGGCCTTCGTGGACGAGTTCGACACCGGCTTCATGGCGCTGCTGCAGGGCGGCAGCGTGGTCGGGACCTCGCGGACCAGTGCCATCGTCGACGAGGTGCGGCGGGACGCGGCGCAGCAGATCCTGCGCCACCTGGAGGCCCCGGAGCCGGGACCCCGCCTGCGGATGGCGGTGCGGACGTGGATCACCGCGGTGGAGGGCGCGTCGCTGATCTGGCTGGACGAGGGGAAGCAGCCGCCCCTCGCCGAGCTGCGCGCCTGGCTGCTGAACCACCTCGTCGCGCTGCTCGTCGCGACGGCCGCGGACGACCCGGAGACGGCGGCGGCGACCCGGCGCGCGCTGGCGCTGGAGCGCCCGGACGGCCCCGTCGGCGACCTGATCCGCCGTGCGCTGCCGCTCGCGGCGGACGCCGCGCACCTGCTGGAACCGGCCGGACCGGCGGAACGGGCGGAGGCGCCGGAGCAGGCGGGCGCGGAGCCCGGCGGGGACAGCTGAACCGAGGTTCAAGGACGCGCTGCGGGCGGCTACGCTGGCCGCATGTCGACGCACCTGTCCTGGAAGGCCAAGGAGGCCACCGTCGGCGAACTCGCCGAGCGCGCCGGGGTCGCCACCTCGGCGTTGCGCTTCTACGAGCGCGAGGGCCTCATCCACAGCCGGCGCACCTCCGGCAACCAGCGCCGCTACAGCCGGGACACGCTGCGCCGCGTCGCCTTCATCCGGGCCTCGCAGCGCCTCGGTATGCCGCTGGCCGCCATCCGCGAGGTGCTCGGCCTGCTCCCGGACAACCGCACCCCGACCCGCGAGGACTGGGCCCGGGTGTCCGCCTGCTGGCGCGCCGACCTGGACGAGCGCATCCGGCTGATGCAGCAGCTGCGCGACAACCTCACCGACTGCATCGGCTGCGGCTGCCTCTCCATCGACGTCTGCGCCCTGGCGAATCCGTACGACCGGCTCGGCGACGAGGGCCCGGGCGCCCGCCGCCTCGCCCAGCCCCGGCCCTGCCCGGGCGGGGAGGACTGAGGACGTGCGCAGCGAGGACACGGTGTTCGTGGGCGGGCCGCTGGACGGGCGGGTGCTGCCGGTGCTCGTCGGGGCGACCGGTCGCCCGCCGAAGACGTACGAGGTGCCGGTGCCGCTGCCGGAGGAGGAGGGCGGCGGGAAGACCGTCCACGTCTACCGGCTGGAGCCCGCGTCGGTGACCCGGCGGCTGGGGCTGCCGCGCGGCTGGAAGTACGTGTACGCGCCGGATGCGCGCCCCGGCGCCAACCGCCCGAAGTGGCCGTGGCGGCACCCCGCCCGCTGACCGGCCGACGGCCCCGCGGGTGGCCGGCGGCCGGATGCGCGGGCGCGCCGGTGAACGGGCGGGATTGCGAAGGAATGGGGCAGGTCTGGCGGGCGGAAGGGCGAGGAGGCCGCGCAGCGGTCTAGGGTGCGCAGCGTGATCGCAGGCATGGCCCGGCTGCTTCCCGAAGACCCTCCACGACTCGGCCCGTACCGCCTGCTCGGCAGACTCGGCTCGGGCCCGGCCGGTCACGTCTACCTCGGCCGGGGCGCCCCGCGACGCGGTGCCCGCAAGGAACGTGCGGCCGTGCGGGCCCTGCGCCCGGAGCAGTTGCGGGACCGCCAGCAGCGTGCCCGCATCCGGCAGGTCGCCGACACCGTGGCCCGGGGAGCACGCAGCCCGTACGTCGCCGCCGCACACGGCTGCGACCTGGACGGCGAACGTCCGTGGATGGCACGGGAGTTCGTGCCCGGCCCCGGCCTCCCCGCGCTGGTGGGCCGGTACGGACCGCTGCCGGAGGAGGCCGTGCGGGCGCTGGGCGGCGGGCTGTGCCGGGCGCTGGCGGCCCTGCACCGGTCGGGCGTCGTCCACGGCGACCTCGCGCCGGGGAACGTCCTGCTGGCCGCCGACCATCCCCGTGTCGTCGACTACGGGATGAGCGAGGGACGACACGCACCCGGGGACGGACGGTCGCCGCTGCCCGCCGACGACGTCTTCGCGCTCGGCGTCGTCCTGGCGTACGCGGCGTCGGCGCGGATGCCGTTCGCCGGGTCGCTGCTGCCGTCCACGCGGGAGAGCGCGGACCTGAGCGGCGTGCCGGAGGGGCTGCGTCCGGCGCTGACCGCGTGTCTGCACAAGACGCCCGAGGCGCGACCGCTGCCGGCGGCGCTGGCCCGCCGGCTGGACCTGGACGACGCCGCCGAGCGCCCCGCCGCATCCTGGCTGCCCGGTCCGTGGACGCACGAGATCCGGACGTTCGCCGAGGCCGCGGACGGTTTCGGCGGGCGGGGCCTCTTCCGGCGCTGAGACCCTGGAACCCCCGCCGGGCGGCCGACGGCGGCGGGCGCAACGGGGCGCGCCGGACGGACGGCGCCCCGGGACACCATCGAGTGAGCCGGGCGCGCAAAGCGCGCAACCCGGCGCGCACTCCCACCTGACACCTGCTCACGATCACTTCATCACAACGGAGGTGAGTGAGCGTGACCCCAGTACGGCCCGTACGGTTCGCCGCGGCGGCGATGGCCACCGCCGGCGCGGTGCTCCTGTCCGCGGCACCGGCCCACCCCTTGCCCCACGCGACCCCAGCGGCCCTCCCGTCCGCCGCGGCGGACGCCACCGAACCCACCGACACCGCACCGGCCGCACCCGCCGCACCGGCCCCACCGGCCCCACCGGCCGCACCGGCCCCACCGGCCGCGGCGTCCGCGGCGTCCGCGGCGTCCGGCCGGTCGGTCGGTGAACTGCTCGCCGCGCTGAAGGTGCTCTACGGCAAACGGGAACGGGCCTCCGAGGCGTACCGGCGGGCGGCGCACCAGCTGCACGAGCAGCAGAAGCGCACCGACCGGCTGGAGCGGCGCCTGGCCGGCACCCGCTACCGGCTCGCCGAGGAGCGCGAGATCGCCGCCCGCGTGGCACGTGCCCAGTACCGGACGGGCGCGCCGGGCCTGCCGACCGCCGTGCAGGTGCTGCTCGCTGACGACCCTGTGGTGGCCCTGCGGCACGGCCACACCCTGGAGCGCGCCGCCGCCCGGCAGCAGGCCACCGTACGGGCGCTGGCCAGCGGCGAACGGCACCGGGGCGCGGTCGCGGCCCAGGCCCGTGACGCGCTCCAGCGGCAGCAGAAGCTCGCCGACCGCGCCGAGCGCAAGAGGGAGGCGTCCCGGGCCGCGATGCGCGAGGTGGAGCGGACGCTCACCTCGCTGACGCCGCAGCAGCTCGCCGCGCTCCGCGACCACGAGCGGAAGCAGGCCCGGCTCAGCCCGCCGTGACCTCGGCGAGGTAGGCCTCGGCCTTGTCGGGGGCGAAGAACCAGTTCTCGAAGTCGGCCGGGTCGTTGAACCCGTCGGCGAACCGATCGGCGATCGGCTGCGCCTGCCCGGCCGCGCCCAGCAGGTTCAGCACGTGCTCGGGCGGCGGCGCGAGCATCGCGTTCGTCCACGTGGTGACATGCTGCGCGGTCTGCCAGTAGCGGTCGAAGGTGGCCTGCATCCAGTCCTCGTCGAACGGCTTGTCGCCGTGTTCGACGATCGCCGACAGGTAGGCGGCGGCGCACTTGGAGGCGGAGTTCGACCCCTGCCCGGTGATGGGGTCGTTGGCGACCACCACGTCCGCGACGCCGAGCACCGCACCGCCACCGGGGAGCCGGCCGACGGGCTTGCGCACGGTCGGCGCGTAACGGCCGGCGAGCGTGCCGCCCGCGTCGGTCAGCTCGACCTTCGTCGCCCGCGCGTATTCCCAGGGGGTGAAGCGCTCCATCAGCTCCAGAGTCGTCGCCAGGTGCTCGTTCGGGTCCTTGACGCCCTGGAAGACGTCCAGCGGACCGCCCGGGATCCCTTCCCAGAAGAGGATGTCGCAGCGGCCGGAGGTCGTCAGACAGGGCATGACGAAGAGTTCGCCGACGCCGGGGACCAGGTTGCAGCGCACCGCCTCGGTCTCCGGGTGCTCGGGCCGCGGCCCCAGCCCGGTGACGTAGGAGACGGCGAGTGCGCGCTGCGGGGCGTCGTACGGAGAACGTGCGGCGTCGCGGGCGAACATCGACACCAGCTCGCCCTTGCCCGCGGCGACCAGCACCAGGTCGTAGCGGCGGGCGAAGAAGTCCAGGTCGGAGACGGCGGCGCCGTGGACGACGAGCTGCCCGCCCCGCTGCGCGAAGGTCTCCATCCAGCCGGCCATCTTGACGCGCTGGTCGACGGACTGGGCGTAGCCGTCCGACAGCCGGCCGAGCCAGTCGATCGCACGGGAACCGTCGGGGCCGGCGACGGAGACGCCGAGGCCCTCGATGCGCGGGGCCTGACTCTCCCAGAAGCCGGCGCCGATGTCGCGCTCGTGCTGGAGCGCGGTGTGGAACATGCACTGCGTGGACATCACACGGCCACCGCGGATCTCGTCCGCCGTGCGGTTGGACATCACGGTGACCTCGTAGCCCTGGGACTGGAGGCCGAGCGCGAGCTGGAGGCCGGCCTGGCCGGCTCCGACGACGAGTATCTTCCGCATCGCGGATCTCCCTGCGTGGTGCTGTGGCGGTGGGCGAGTCGGGTGGGGCGAGTGGGCCGTGCGCCGGCGGTGCGGCCTCGGGCGGTCAGGCCGGGGTGAGGTCGAGTGCGTGGCCGACGAGGGCGAGCAGGGTCTCCTGCACCGTCTCCCGCCGCCGGGCGTCCATGACGACCACGGGAACCCGTTCGGAGACGGTCAGCGCCTCGCGCACGTCGGCCGCCTCGTACGCGTCGGTGTCCTCGAAGTGGTTGACGGCGACGACGTACGGCAGGCCACAGCTCTCGAAGTAGTCCAGCGCCGGGAAGCAGTCCTCCAGGCGGCGGGTGTCGGCCATCACCACGGCCCCGATGGCGCCGCGCACCAGGTCGTCCCACATGAACCAGAAGCGCTGCTGCCCCGGCGTGCCGAAGAGGTACAGCACCAGGTCGGCGTCCAGGGTGATGCGGCCGAAGTCCATGGCGACCGTGGTCGTCAGCTTGTCCGGCGTCGACGCCAGGTCGTCCGTGCCCTCGCTGGCCTCGGTCATCACCGCCTCGGTGCGCAGCGGTTCGATCTCGGAGATCGCGCCGACGAAGGTGGTCTTGCCGACGCCGAAGCCACCCGCGACGACGATCTTCGTGGCGATCGGCGCACGGGACAGGTCGGTCTCCCAGGCGTGTCCGGCGCCCTCGGCCGGATCATGGGCGGGCATCGCGACCTCCACGGGCCTCACGTCGTGTTCAGAGCTTGCGGAGGCCACCGAGCACCCTCTCCAGCAGGGCCCGGTCGGGCCGTTCCGTACCGTGGCCGGTCCCGTGCACGCGGATCCGCCCCTGATCGGCGAGATCGCTCAGCAGCACGCGGACGACGCCCAGCGGCATTTTCAGCAGCGCGGAGATCTCCGCGACGGTGCGCATCCGGCGGCACAGTTCGACGATCGCCTGCATCTCGGGCATCACGCGGTCCCGCAGACCGCCGGAGACCAGCTCCGGACGCGCGGGTGGCGCCTCGATCGCGGCGACGAACGACTCGACGAGCAGCACGTGCCCGTACCGGGTACGGCCGCCGGTGAGGGCGTACGGGCGCACGCGCGCCGGCGCACGCCTCGGCAACGAGGGGTGGGACGTCACTTCTTCGACTCCAGCTCCATCGACTTACGCAGCTCCGTGCGGAGTTCGGGGGTCAGGACGTGTCCGGCACGTCCCACGAACAGGGCCATGTGGTAGGCCACCACGCTCATGTCGCAGTCCGGCGCGGCGTGCACGCCCAGGAGCGAGCCGTCGCTGACGGACATCACGAAGAGCGAGCCGTTCGCCATGGACACCATGGTCTGCTTCACGCCGCCGGTGTCCAGCAGCCTGGCCGCGCCGACGGTGAGCGAGCCGACACCGGACACGATGGTGGCCAGGTCTGCCGCGGCACCGCGGGGGCCCTGCGGGCGTTCGGCTTCGTCGCGGGCCCCGGCGGGATGCTCGGCGGCGTTTTCGGTGGCGTCCTCGGCGGGCGGGTCGCCCGTGACCGCCTCCGGGTCGGAGGACAGCAGCAGAAGGCCGTCCGAAGAGACCACGGCGACGGACTGCACGCCGGGCACCTCGTCGACGAGGTTCGCCAGCAGCCAGCGCAGGTTGCGCGCCGCGCGACTGCCGGTCGTGCCCTCGGGGCCCTTCGTGCCCGTCGTGCCCTTCGTGGCGCTCGTGCCGTTCGTGGCGGGGGCGTTCACTGCGGTGCCTCCTCTTCCGCGCCGCCCGCGTCGGCGGCGCCCTGAGCCGCGGCCTCCGCCGCGGCGTCCCGGTGCCCGTCCGCCGCCCCCCGCTGGAACCCGCCGAGCCTACGGCGCAGTTCCTCGGCGTTCGCGCCGCCGCTCGCCGCGGGGCGCACCTGCTGCTCGACCGTCACATGTCTGGGGGTGCGCTTCGGCAGCCCCTTGTCGGTGACGCCGTCCGCGGCCCTGCGGGCGTGGTCCGCGGCCGGGTGTTCGCGGGCGTCGTCCTCCCGGGGCCCGGGCACGGTGGCGGCCTGCATGCCGCCGTCCGCGGCGGACGGCATCCCGTCCCCGGCGTCCGCCCGCCCGTGCTCCCCCGCACCGTCGCCGTCGCTCTCCCGGGAGAACGTGCCCCGCGCCTCGTCGGCCTCCCGGCCGCCGACGCCCGGCGTGCCCTCCTCGTCCGCGTCCGCGCGTGTCGCCGCGGCCTCGTCTTCGACGCCGGACGGGCTGTCGGCGCCCTCCACGGCGGACGCGTCCTCTCCGGAACGCGCCGCCGCGTCCCCGCCGTCCGCCGGATCGGTGGCGGTCGGCGACAGCGCGCCGCGCGTCGTCTCCCCGTCGGGGACGACGACGTCGTCCGCGGGCCTCGCGGCGGGGCCGTCGTCGTCCGGGTGCCGGGGGGCGTCGTCGTCACCGGCCTGCGCCTCCTCGCCCGCTTCGGGGGCGCCGCCGTCCGGTTCCGCGCCCGCACCGGCTCGCCCCTCCGCCGCCGAACGGGCCGCCGGCGCCTCGTCGGCCGTCGGCGTCTCGTCGGCCGCCGGTGCCGGAGCGGGCGCGCCGGTGGCCGGGGCGCGGCGTGCGGGGAGGGTGTTGGAGTTGGCCTCTGCGACCGATCCGGGCAGGCGCTGCCCCCCGTCCGGGGCGCCCGCTCCGCTCACGCCCGGCACCGGACGGTCCGGCAGCAGCGTGCGGGGCACCACCACCACGGCCGCGACGCCACCCTGCCGCTGCTCCCGGAGCTGCACCCGCAGCCCGTGCCGTGCGGCGAGGCGAGCGACGACGTACAGGCCGTTGCCGAGACCTTCCGGCTCGGCACGGTCCCCCTCCTCCCCGGAGCCGGGCGTCCCGGGGGCCTCCTGCGCGGCGGGGTCGCCCAGCCGGGCGTTGAGTTCGGCGAGCCGGTCCTCGGCGACGCCGATGCCCTCGTCCTGGACGGAGAGCATGATGTCGCCCTTCTCCAGCATCCAGGCCGACAGCGTGACCTCCGCGTCGGGCGCGGAGAACGCCGTGGCGTTGTCGAGGAGTTCCGCGACGAGGTGGCTGAGGTCGTCCGCGGCGAACCCGGACACCTGGGCGTGCGGCGGCAGCGCCGCGATCTGCACGCGTTCGTAGCGCTCGATCTCGCTGACGGCGGCACGCAGCACGTCCAGCAGCGGCACCGGCCCGGCGTGGTGCGCGCCGACGTGCTCCGCGCCCGCGAGCAGCAGCAGGTTCTCCCCGGCGCGCCGCATCCGCGTGGCGAGGTGGTCGAGTTTGAAGAGGGTGGCGAGGTCGTCGGGGTCGGACTCCTCGGCCTCCATGGCCTCCAGGATGCCCAGCTGACGCTCGACGAGGCCGAGGGTGCGCAGCCCGAGGTGGACGAACGTGCCGTGGGAGGCGCCGTGCCCCGCCTCCAGACGCGTGCGGAGGCGTTCGGCCTCCTCACGTAGCCGCTCGCGTTCGGCGGTCGATTGGTCCCTGGCGGCCCTCAGGTCCGCGTTGTCGGCCTCCGCCTCCTTGGCCCGGGTGTGCAGGCCGGCGGCGGTCTCGCGGAGTGCGTTGAGCGAGCCGACGACCTCGGCGAACTCGTCGTTGCGGCCGTGAAAGCGCACCGGCTCCTCGGCCTCCGGCTCCTCGGCGGTGGCGAGCCGGTGCGAACCGCGCCGCAGAACGGACAAGGGACGGGACAGCGACCGGGCCGTATGGACGCCGGCGCCGACGGCGAGCAGCAGGCAGGCGCCGACCAGGCCGACCGTCATCTCGAGCGCGACGACGTCGTCGTCCCGCTGCTGTTCCAGCCGGGCGACCTCGGCGGTGGCCAGGGAGGACTGGACGCTGCGCATCCGGTCGATGCGGGCGGAGAGCGCGGCGACGACCCTCTCCGCGTCGAGCCCCCGGTCCTTCGCGTCGAGGACCGGGTCGGCGGTGAGCTGCTCGATGTACCGCTCGGCGAGGCCGACGTCCGTGCCGGTGACCGTCTTGTCGTACGTCTCGGACGCGGTCGGACCGGCCGTCTGCTCGAAGTCGGCGAGCGCGCCCTGCTCCCGTACCCGCGCCAGGCGTGCCGCCTCGGTCAGGGTGCGGGCCGGGCCGTCGGAGGCGAACGCGCCGCGCAGCAGGCCGCGGGTGGCGGAGGCCTGGTCGGCGGCGCGGCCGAGGTGCGGCAGCGACTCGGTGGTGGCGACGGCCGCGGCGGCGGTGGAGTTCGGCGCGTGGTCGCCGGGCAGGTCGCGGGCGACGTTGCGGGAGACGGTGTGCAGTTGCTGGATGACGGCGGTGTACGCCTGGTACGCGTCGTAGGCCGTGCTCTCGGAGGAGTCGAGGATCTCCTGCCGGGTCCGGGGAAGCTGTTCGAGGCTCTGCCGCACCGGCGGGGTGACCGCGTCGGAGGCGAGCAGTTCGGTGATCTGCCGGTCGACGCGGGCACGCTGGGAGTCGCTGGTGGCCTCCTGGCCGGTCGCGGTGCCGGCGGGCTCGCCGTCGGCGGGATCGGGGGCCTCCTCGCCGCGCCCGGCGGCGACCCAGGCGACCATGTCGCCGCGCTCGTCGGACAGCGAGTGGGCGAGCGCGATGGCCTGCTGGTGGAGGCCGGCCTGCTCGACGAGTTCCTGGGACTCCGTCAGCGTCCCGGAGGATTCGACGATGCCGGGGGCGCCGGCGGCGAGGACCGCGAGCGAGCAGAGCGCGACGGACGCCAGAAGCCGGTTGCGTACCCGCGTCCGCCGTGGGGGGTGTGCCGGCCGGCCGGTCCCGGAGTCGCCAGGCTTCCGCAGTCGCTTCGTCCGCACCCGTGCTCGCAATCTCGTCCTGCCCGGCCCGGGGGGCCCGGGAGGCGACAGCCAACTCGTGGGGGCACGGGTAGGGTCCCGCCCCGGTCCACGACGTGACGACCCTTTCAAGGCCGCTCCGGGGTGGGTGTGGTTTCCCCCTGCCGCGCCACCCGAAGGAGTGAACATCAGTCGTCAGGAGCAAACAACTCCGGTCGTCGCAGGGGCGCGTGCCCGGTTTCGGCACAGGTTGGAAATCGTGGCCGGGTCCTGGCAATATGCCCGCCCGCAGATCACGGAACGATGCATTCCGGCCGTTCTCGCCGTCCGCGACGCGCCGCTCGCCGCGCCCCGGCGGGCGGGGCGGAAGCGGAGGCCGGCCTGCCGGCCGGGCCTCCGGGCGCTCGGGCAGACTGGCGGCATGCGCGTGGAGACGGCCAGCGAGCCCGGCACCCCGACCCGGCCCAACGAGGACCACGTTTCCCTGATGCTTCCGGCCTCGGGGCGGGGCGGCGCGTTCGTCGTCCTGGACGGCGTGACCCCGCCGGAGGGGGACGTCGGATGCGCGCACGGAGTGCCCTGGTACGTCGGCCGGCTGGGCGGTGCCCTGCTCGAACTCGCGGGCTCCCGGCGCGAGATGACGCTGGCGGAATGTCTCGCAGAGGCCGTCGCGCGTACCGCGCGGGCACACCGTTCAACCTGTGATCTTTCTCACCCGCGGACTCCGCAGGCGACGGTGGTCGCCGCCCGCTGGGACGAGGAGTCGGTGGAGTACCTGGTGCTGTCCGACTCGGTACTGCTGGTCGAGGGCGTGGACGGCTCGGTGCGGGCGGTGCGGGACACCCGGCTGGACGCCCTGCCGCCCGGGGTCACGGCGCTGCGGGAGGCCGCGCGGGCGCTGCCGTCCGGCTCGCCCGAACGTGCCACGGCGGCGGCGGAGTACGTCGCGGCCGTCGAGGCGCTGCGCAACGCACCCGACGGCACCGGGTTCCACACGGCCGCCACCGACCCCGCGGTCGCGGCGCTGGCGGTGACCGGCACCGTGCCCCGGGACGGCGTACGGGCTTTGCTGGGTCTGACGGACGGCGCCTCACGCTGGTCCGAGGTGTTCCGTGCCGGTGACTGGGCGGACCTGTGCGCCCTGGTGCACAAGGAGGGTCCGGCGGGACTGATCGCCCGGGTCCGTGCCGCGGAGGAGGCCGACCCCGCCGGCCGGTCCTTCCCCCGCGGCAAGCCCCACGACGACGCCACGGCGGTCCTCGTGGAGCTCCCCGACCGGTCGGACGCCTGACGTCCCCGGTCCGGAGCGGCTCAGCCCTCGGCCTGGAGGTCGTTGAAGCGGTGCAGGAGGCGGGCGAGTTCCGCGACCTCGGCCGGGTTCCACGCCGCCAGGCGGCGGGCGTACGCGGCGCGCCGTGCCTGCCGCACGTGCCCGAACCGCTCCCGCCCGTCCGCGGTGAGCTGCACCAGCGAGGCGCGGCCGTCGTCCGGGTCGGGGGTGCGGCTGATCAGCTGCAGCGCCTCCAGGGCGCGGAGCTGACGGCTCATCGTGCCCTTTCCGACGCCGAAGTAGGCCGCGAGGGCGGTGGCCCGCTGCGGGCCGGCATTGTCCAGCCGCAGCAGCAGCCCGTACGCGGCGGGCTCCAGTTCCGGGTGGACCTCCCGGGCCATCTCCCCGGACGCGGCGCGGGCGCGGCGGAAGAAGACGGCCAACTCCCGTTCCAGGTCGAGGTACTCGGGGGCGAAGTCGTCCATCGGGCGGTTCCTTCAGGGTGAAAGTTTCCGCCAGGGGCGGAGATCGTCGCAGCTCCTCCAGTATTTCGCAGGGCTAGACCAACGGCAGCGCCGGTGGGGGCTTCACGGCGTGCGGTGCGGCGGCCACACTCCGGAGTGGAGTCCTCCCGGCACCACCCGCAGAGACGGAAACGGCCCCTCCACCGGGCGGGAGGGGCCGTTTCTCTGCGTGGTGCTCTGCGGGGCGCCCCTGCCGACCGGGCTACGCGGCGACGAGCGCCGCGTCGGCGGAGGCGGGCGTCAGCGCCAGCCCCAGCACCTGGCGTACGTCGGAGACGGCGTGGACGTCCAGCCCGGCCAGCACCTCCTCCGGGACGTCGTCCAGGTCCGGCTCGTTCCGTTTGGGGATGATCACCGTGGTCGTCCCGGCCCGGTGCGCCGCGAGCAGCTTCTGCTTGACGCCGCCGATCGGCAGCACCCGCCCGGTCAGCGAGACCTCGCCGGTCATCGCCACGTCCGGCCGGACCTGGCGGCCGCTCAGCAGCGACGCCAGCGCCGTGGTCATGGTGACGCCCGCGCTGGGCCCGTCCTTGGGGACCGCGCCCGCCGGGACGTGCAGGTGGACGCCGCGGTCCTTGAGGTCGCCGACCGGGAGCTCCAGTTCCGCGCCGCGCGAGCGCAGGTAGGAGAGCGCGATGTGCGCGGACTCCTTCATCACGTCGCCGAGCTGCCCGGTGAGGGTGAGTCCGCCGCCGCCGGTCTCCGGGTCCGCCAGCGAGGCCTCCACGTGCAGCACGTCGCCGCCCGCACCGGTGACCGCGAGGCCGGTGGCCACGCCGGGGACGGCCGTGCGCCGCTCCGCCGGGTCCTGGGCGGACTCGGGGAGGTGGTGCGGCCGCCCGATCAGCTTCCGCAGCGCCTCCGGATCGACGGCGAACGGCAGGTCGCGGCGGCCGAGTTCGTGTTCGGCGGCGACCTTCCGCAACACCCGGGCCACGGACCGCTCGAGGTTCCGTACGCCCGCCTCCCGGGTGTACTCGCCCGCGAGACTGCGCAGCGCCGCGTCGTCGAAGGTCACCTCGTCGGCGCGGAGGCCGGCCCGCTCCAGCTGCCGGGGCAGCAGGTGGTCGCGGGCGATGACGACCTTCTCCTCCTCGGTGTAGCCGTCCAGCCGGACGACGTCCATCCGGTCGAGCAGCGCCTCGGGGATCGCCTCGGCCACGTTGGCCGTGGCGAGGAAGACCACGTCGGACAGGTCGAGTTCGACCTCCAGGTAGTGGTCGCGGAAGGTGTGGTTCTGCGCCGGGTCCAGGACCTCCAGCAGCGCCGCCGCGGGGTCGCCGCGGAAGTCGGAGCCGACCTTGTCGATCTCGTCGAGCAGCACCACCGGGTTCATCGACCCGGCCTCCTTGATCGCGCGGACGACGCGGCCCGGCAGGGCGCCCACATAGGTGCGCCGGTGGCCGCGGATCTCCGCCTCGTCCCGGACGCCGCCCAGGGCGACCCGGACGAACTTCCGGCCCATCGCGCGGGCCACCGACGCGCCGAGCGAGGTCTTGCCGACGCCGGGAGGACCCACCAGGGCGAGCACCGCCCCGCCGCGCCGCCCGCCGACGACGCCGAGTCCGCGGTCGGCGCGTCGCCTGCGCACCGCCAGGTACTCGGTGATGCGCTCCTTGACGTCCTTCAGCCCGGCGTGGTCGGCGTCCAGGACCTGCTGCGCGCCCGGCACGTCGTAGGCGTCCTCGGTGCGCACGTTCCACGGCATCTCCAGCACCGTGTCGAGCCAGGTGCGGATCCAGCCCCCTTCGGGGCTCTGCTCGGAGGACCGCTCCAGCTTGTCGACCTCCTTCAGCGCCGCCGTGCGGACGTCCGCGGGAAGGTCGGCGGCCTCGACGCGGGCCCGGTAGTCCTCGCCCTCGTCCTCCGGGTCGCCCGCCAGCTCGGCCAGTTCCTTGCGGACCGCCTCCAGCTGGCGGCGGAGCAGGAACTCGCGCTGCTGCTTGTCGACGCCTTCCTGGACGTCCTTGGCGATCGACTCGGCGACGTCCTGCTCGGCGAGGTGCTCGCGCAGCGTTTCCAGCGCGTACCGCAGCCGTGCGACGGGGTCGGTGGTCTCCAGCAGGCGGATCTTCTGAGCGGTGGTGAGGAACGGCGAGTAGCCGGCGTTGTCGGCGAGCCGCGCGGCGTCGTCGATCTGCTGCACGCGGTCGACGACCTCCCAGGCGCCGCGCTTGCGCAGCCAGCTGGTGACCAGCGCCTTGTACTCCCGCATCAGCTCGGCGACGGCGCCCGGCGCCGGATCGGGCGACGGTTCGCCGGCCTCGGTGCCCTCGACCCAGAGGGCGGCGCCGGGGCCGGTGGTGCCGGTGCCGATGCGCACCCGGCGCAGGCCGCGAATCAGCGCGCCCGGGTCGCCGTCGGACAGCCGCCCGACCTGTTCGACGCGGCCGAGCACGCCGACGCCGGCGTAGTCGCCGTCGATCCGCGGCACCAGCAGGACCTGCGGCTTTCTGCCGTTCTCCCCCGTGGACCGGGCGGCCGCCTGGGCGGCCTCGACCGCGGCGCGCACCTCGGGGTCCGACAGCTCCAGCGGCACCACCATGCCGGGCAGGACCACCTCGTCGTCGAGGGGCAGAACGGGCAGGGTGAGCGAAGTGGACGTCGAAGCCATGATCTCTCCCTCGTAAGAGAAGTTGAGCTATGCCCACTCAATGCGGGAGGGGCCGTGGATGTTCCAGCGGTGACCGCCTGTTCGCTCACAGCGATACGCGGGCCGCGCGCACCCCGCGGCCGGAGCGACGGGGGCGGATACTTCCGGTATGCCGAACCCCGCACCGCGTCGCCGGAGCCTCGTCGCCGGGCTCTTCGCCGTGATCGCCTCCACCGCCTGCGCCCCCGGCGGCCACGGCGGCCACGGCCCGGGCCGCCCGGGCGGCGGGACGGAGGGGTCCGCCACGTCCCGGCCGGGCGGCGCGCCCTCCCCCTCAACGTCCGCCACCGCCCCCGGTATGCCCGGCCCGCCGCTGCTGGAATGGCTGGTCACCGGCGGGTTCGCGGGCGTGCGGATCCGTACCCTGCTGCACGAGGACGGCACGTACACCGTCTCGACGGGCTCACTCGGCTCCCCGGACTCCCCCGACTCCCCGCACGACGACGCCCCCGGCCGCAGCGGCCGCCTCCCCGCGCGCGACGTGGCACGCATCCGCGCGCTGCTCGCCGAGGCGCGCCTGGCCGAGGGGCCGCGCCGCACCCTCGACCCGCGTCTCCGGGACGGATTCCACTACCGCGTCGCCCATGGCGGCCACGTGGTCCACCGCGACGACACCACGCTCGGCGCTCCGCTGCGGAAGGTGCGCGCGCTGCTGCCGCCCCCGTCCGCCTGACCGGCGGCCCGACGTCCGGAAAAGCGGGCCACCCCGGGGGCAGGTGTCCGCGAGGATGGGGCCATGAGCCTCACCCACAGCCCCCTGCCGCCGGAGCCCGTCGTCCTGGACCGCCGCGAGGGGCCGTACGGCGAAGTGGTGCTGCGCCGGCACGGCGAGGTGCTGCAGATCATCGCCAACGGCTGCTTCCTGATGGACACCTCCGACGGCCGCTCCGAACGCAGGCTGGTGCGCGCCGCACTCGCCGCGCTGGACGACAGGCAGCGGCCGACGCTCCTCATCGGCGGCCTCGGCGTCGGCTTCTCCCTCGCCGAGGCCGCTGCCGGGCCGCGCTGGGGCGGCATCACCGTCGTCGAACGCGAACAGGCGGTCATCGACTGGCACACGGGCCGGAACGCACCGCTCGGCCCGCTCTCCGCCGCCGCGCGCGCCGACGCCCGCACCCGGGTCGTCACCGCGGACCTGACGGCGCACCTGCGCGGCACCGGCGACCGGTACGACGCGCTCTGCCTGGACATCGACAACGGCCCGGACTGGACCGTCACCGACGGCAACGACGCGTTGTACTCCCCCGCCGGGCTCGCCGCCTGCCGGGCCCGGCTGACGCCGGGCGGCGTGCTCGCCGTCTGGTCCGCCAGGCCGTCCGCGACTTTCGAAGAAAGGTTGCGAAAATCCGGATTCGCACAGGTCCGCACCGATGAGGTAGCCGTCGTCCGAGGCGTCCCCGACGTGGTGCACGTCGCAACCAATCCCTCGTAGCCGCAGGCCGTACGGGGCCCGTACGCTGCTGTCCAGCACACAGACATCACAAGCCAACGGGGCTAGGCACTGGGCGGGCCGAATGGACCAGAAGAACACTCCACAGACGCACGGCGGCGGCAGCTCTCCGGCGACCACTCCCGGCGCCCAGCGCCGCATCCTGGTCGTCGAGGACGATCCGACGATCGTCGACGCGATCGCCATGCGCCTCCGCGCCGAGGGTTTCCAGGTACAGACCGCGGGCGACGGGCCCGCGGCCGTCGACACGGCCGAGGCGTGGCAGCCGGACCTGCTGATCCTCGACGTGATGCTGCCGGGCTTCGACGGCCTGGAGGTCTGCCGCCGCGTGCAGGCGCAGCGTCCGGTGCCGGTGATGATGCTCACCGCGCGGGACGACGAGACCGACATGCTGGTCGGGCTGGGCGTCGGCGCCGACGACTACATGACCAAGCCGTTCTCCATGCGTGAGCTGGCCGCCCGGGTGCACGTCCTGCTGCGCCGGGTCGAGCGGGCCACGCTCGCCGCGCACACCCCGCGCAGCGGCACCCTGCGACTCGGCGAGCTGGAGGTCGACCACGCCCAGCGGCGGGTACGGGTGAGCGGCGAGGACGTACACCTCACGCCCACCGAGTTCGACCTGCTGGTGTGCCTGGCCCACTCGCCGCGCGCGGTGCTCTCCCGGGAGCAGCTGCTGGCCGAGGTGTGGGACTGGGCGGACGCCTCCGGCACCCGGACCGTGGACAGCCACATCAAGGCGCTGCGCCGGAAGATCGGCGCCGAGCGGATCCGCACGGTGCACGGCGTGGGGTACGCGCTGGAGACGCCCGCGCCGGCCGCCCCGGCGGCCGACGGCTCCTGACCGTGGCGACGGGGGGGCTGCGCACGGCCGTACGCGGGGCCTGGAACCGCGCCTGGCGGCGCATCTGGGCGGGGCTGCGCCCGATCGACCCCTACCGTTCGGTCAAGGCGGCGCTCGGCTGGCTGGTGATCGTCTCGGTGGCGATCACCACGCTGCTGGTGGTGTTCGCCATCAACTCGGCGACCGAGCTGCGGGTGATCACCATCCTGTCGATCATCGTCTCGCTGTTCATCACCCAGTTCGTGGCGCAGACGCTGACCAGGCCGCTGGACGAGATGACGCACGCCGCGCGCGCCATGGCGCGCGGCGACTACGGACGCCGGGTGCGCGGCGGCCGCCGGGACGAGTTCGGCGAGCTGGCCGAGACCTTCAACCGGATGGCCGCCGACCTGGAGGCCGTGGACCAGCACCGCAAGGAGCTGGTGGCGAACGTGTCGCACGAGCTGCGCACGCCGATCGCGGCGCTGCGGGCCGTGCTGGAGAACGTGGTCGACGGCGTCTCGGAGGCCGATCCGGAGACGATGCGGACGGCGCTCGCCCAGACCCAGCGGCTGGGCCGGCTGGTCGACCAGCTGCTGGACCTGTCGCGGCTGGACAGCGGCGCCGTGCCGCTGCACGCGTACCGGTTCGAGGTGTGGCCGTACCTGGCGGGCGTGCTCAAGGAGTCGAACATGAGCAAGCGGCAGGGGCACGCGCGCAACGACGTGCACCTGCACCTGGACGTCTCGCCGCCGGAGCTGACGGCCTACGCCGACCAGGAGCGGCTGCACCAGGTCGTCGTCAACCTGATCGACAACGCGGTCAAGCACAGCCCGCCCCTGGGCCGGGTCACCGTGCGGGCGCGCGGCGGCGGGCGGCCGGACAGCCTGGAGATCGAGGTGCAGGACGAGGGCCCGGGCATCCCGGAGACCGAACGCCTGCGGGTCTTCGAACGCTTCAACCGGGCGAACGCCTCCGGGGGCGGCCCCCAGGGCGGCGGGACGGACGGCGGCACGGGTCTGGGCCTGGCCATCGCCCGCTGGGCGGTGGACCTGCACGGCGGGTGGATCAGGGTGGCCGAATCCCCCCGCGGCTGCCGCATCCGCGTCACCCTCCCGGGTCCGCGACCGGCGACGGATTGACGCACGGGGTCCTCGTCCGCCGCCCGGACGGGGCCCGCGCACGGTCCGGGCCCGCCGGGAGGAGGCATCGGACAGCCACGGACGGCGGGCCCGTTGCCGCTGGGTGCATCGCAGGTCACCGTGGGTGCGGGCGCGCGCACCGGGGTCCCCTGCGGCCGTCGTGGGTTGTTACGGTCGCTCCCGAGCGCGCACCGGGACGCCCGGAGGGGGTCCGCGGTTCCCTCGCCGACCCGAAACCAGGTGTGTTTCCCGCCATTTCCCCGGCCGAAACCAGGTTTCCGGTGTGACGTACACGACGACGGGCGCGTGCGGACTGCACTCACCCGCCCAAGAGGCGTAGCCTTTGTTTCCGCTGTCCACCACCTTTAGGAAGCGGAAGAGGGCGGTTGCCGCCGTGTCGTCACAGTCCCCCGAAACCTCGAGCGTCTCGACCCAGCCGGACGGAGGCGGGAAGTCACCCGTCGCCTTCGGCGCCAACGAGTGGCTCGTCGACGAGATCTACCAGCAGTACCTCCAGGACCCGAACTCGGTAGACCGAGCCTGGTGGGACTTCTTCGCGGATTACAAGCCCGGGCCGGCGGGCGCCGCCACCCGGGACAAGGGCGCGCAGGGGGGCGAGAGCGCCACGGGAGCAGGGCTGAGCCCGGCCGAGGCCGGCGGCCCCACCGCGCAGGTCCAGGCCGCCCCGCCGGCCCAGAAGACCGCACCCACCGAGCCGGCGCAGGCGGCGCCGGCGCAGCCCGCACCGGCGCAGCCCGCACCGGCCGCGCCACCGCAGTCCGCGAAGCCGGCCGCCGCGGAGGCGGCCCCCGCGAAGCCCGCGAGCAAGCCCGCCGCGACGTCCGCGCCCCCCAAGCCGTCCGGCGAGGAGGCGGAGGCGCCCGCGGGCCCGGAGTACGTCACGCTGCGCGGCCCGTCCGCCGCCGTGGCGAAGAACATGAACGCCTCGCTGGAGCTGCCCACGGCCACGTCCGTGCGCGCCATCCCGGTGAAGCTGCTCATCGACAACCGCATCGTCATCAACAACCACCTCAAGCGCGCCCGCGGCGGCAAGGTGTCCTTCACGCACCTCATCGGCTACGCCATGGTGCAGGCGCTGAAGGCGATGCCCTCGATGAACCACTCCTTCACCGAGAAGGACGGCAAGCCCACCCTGGTCAAGCCGGACCACGTGAACCTGGGCCTGGCCATCGACCTGGTGAAGCCGAACGGCGACCGGCAGCTGGTCGTCGCGGGCATCAAGAAGGCGGAGACGCTCACCTTCTTCGAGTTCTGGCAGGCGTACGAGGACATCGTCCGCCGCGCCCGCAACAACAAGCTGACGATGGAGGACTTCACCGGGGTCACCGCGTCGCTGACCAACCCCGGCGGCATCGGCACCGTGCACTCCGTGCCCCGCCTGATGCCCGGCCAGGGCCTGATCGTCGGTGTCGGCGCGATGGAGTACCCGGCCGAGTTCCAGGGCACCTCGCAGGACACGCTCAACAAGCTGGGCGTCTCCAAGGTCATGACCCTGACCTCCACCTACGACCACCGGGTGATCCAGGGCGCGGCCTCCGGCGAGTTCCTGCGGATCATGCACCAGCTGCTGCTCGGCGAGAACGACTTCTACGACGAGATCTTCGAAGCGCTGCGCATCCCGTACGAGCCGGTGCGCTGGAACCAGGACATCGACGTCTCCCACGACGACGACGTCACCAAGGCCGCGCGCGTCTTCGACCTGATCCACTCCTACCGGGTGCGCGGCCACGTCATGGCCGACACCGACCCGCTGGAGTACAAGCAGCGCAAGCACCCCGACCTGGACATCACCGAGCACGGCCTCACCCTGTGGGACCTGGAGCGGGAGTTCGCGGTCGGCGGCTTCGCCGGCCGCACCATGGCCAGGCTGCGCGACATCCTCGGCGTGCTGCGCGACTCGTACTGCCGCACCACCGGCATCGAGTACATGCACATCCAGTCGCCGAAGGAACGCAAGTGGATCCAGGACCGCGTCGAGCGGCCGCACTCCTCGCCGGAGCGTGAGGAGCAGCTGCGGATCCTGCGCCGGCTCAACGCCGCCGAGGCGTTCGAGACGTTCCTGCAGACCAAGTACGTCGGCCAGAAGCGGTTCTCGCTGGAGGGCGGCGAGTCCGTCATCCCGCTGCTCGACGCGGTGATCGACGCCGCCGCCGAGTCGCGGCTGGACGAGGCCGTCATCGGCATGGCCCACCGCGGCCGGCTGAACGTGCTGGCCAACGTCGTCGGCAAGTCCTACGCGCAGATCTTCCGGGAGTTCGAGGGCAACCTCGACCCGAAGTCGATGCACGGCTCCGGCGACGTGAAGTACCACCTCGGCGCCGAGGGCACCTTCACCGGTCTGGACGGCGAGCAGATCAAGGTCTCGCTCACCGCCAACCCCTCCCACCTGGAGGCCGTCGACCCGGTCGTCGAGGGTGTCGCGCGCGCCAAGCAGGACATCATCGGCAAGGGCGGCACCGACTTCACCGTGCTCCCGATCCAGGTGCACGGCGACGCGGCGTTCGCCGGCCAGGGCGTCGTCGCCGAGACGCTGAACATGTCGCAGCTGCGCGGCTACCGCACCGGCGGCACCGTGCACGTCATCATCAACAACCAGGTCGGCTTCACCGCCGCCCCGGAGTCCGCGCGCTCGTCGATGTACTGCACCGACGTGGCACGGATGATCGAGGCGCCGATCTTCCACGTCAACGGGGACGACCCGGAGGCCGTGGTCCGCGTGGCCCGGCTGGCGTTCGAGTACCGGCAGGCGTTCAACAAGGACGTCGTGATCGACCTCATCTGCTACCGCCGCCGCGGCCACAACGAGACCGACAACCCGTCGTTCACGCAGCCGCTGATGTACAACCTGATCGACAAGAAGCGCTCGGTGCGCAAGCTGTACACCGAGTCCCTGATCGGCCGGGGCGACATCACGATGGAAGAGGCGGAGCAGGCGCTCCAGGACTTCCAGGGCCAGCTGGAGAAGGTCTTCACCGAGGTCCGCGAGGCCACCACGCACCCGGCTCCCGCCGAGGTGCCGCACCCCCAGGCCGAGTTCCCGGTGCACATCGACACCGGGATCACGCAGGAGGTCGTCAAGCGGATCGCCGAGTCGCAGGTCAACATCCCCGACCGGGTCAAGGTCCACTCGCGGCTGATGCCGCAGCTCCAGCGACGCGCCTCGCAGATCGAAGAGGGCAAGATCGACTGGGCGACCGGCGAGGCGCTGGCCGTGGGCTCGCTGCTGATGGAGGGCACCCCTGTCCGGCTCGCCGGCCAGGACTCCCGCCGCGGCACCTTCGGCCAGCGGCACGCGGTGCTCCTCGACCAGAACTCGGGCGACGACTTCACCCCGCTGCTGTACCTCTCCGACGAGCAGGCCCGCTACAACGTCTACGACTCGCTGCTCAGCGAGTACGCGGCAATGGGCTTCGAGTACGGTTACTCGCTCGCCCGCCCCGAGGCGCTGGTGATGTGGGAGGCGCAGTTCGGCGACTTCGTCAACGGCGCGCAGACCGTGGTGGACGAGTTCATCTCCTCCGCCGAGCAGAAGTGGGGCCAGACCTCCGGCGTCACGCTGCTCCTGCCGCACGGCTACGAGGGGCAGGGGCCGGACCACTCGTCGGCCCGCATCGAGCGCTTCCTCCAGCTCTGCGCGCAGAACAACATGACGGTCGCGATGCCGACCCTGCCGTCGAACTACTTCCACCTGCTGCGCTGGCAGGTGCACAACCCGCACCACAAGCCGCTGATCATCTTCACCCCGAAGTCGATGCTGCGGCTCAAGGCGGCGACCTCGAAGGCGGAGGAGTTCACCGGCGGCGGCTTCCGCCCGGTCATCGGCGACGACACGGTGCGTCCCGGCGACGTCCGCAAGGTCGTCTTCTGCTCCGGCAAGGTCTTCTACGACCTGGACGCCGAGCGGCAGAAGCGCGGCGTCACGGACACCGCGCTGATCCGCATCGAGCGGCTCTACCCGCTGCCCGGCAAGGAGATCCAGGACGCGCTGGCGCCGTACACCAAGGCGCAGAAGTTCGTCTGGGCCCAGGAGGAGCCGGCCAACCAGGGCGCCTGGCCGTTCATCGCGCTGAACCTGGTCGACCACCTCGACCTGATCATCGGCGCGGCGCCGGACAACGCGGACCGGCTGCGCCGTGTCTCCCGCCCGTCCTCGTCCTCCCCCGCCGTCGGCTCCGGCAAGCGGCACCAGGAGGAGCAGAAGGCGCTCGTGGACGAGGTGTACGACCTCTGACGCGTCCACCATCCGGTACAGCCGGGTGATGTACGTCGCTTAGCGGGGCGGAGGCTGTCGGCCTCCGCCCCGCGGCGCTAGCGTACGGATCATGTTTGCTGCCTACGCCGCGCGGATCGACAGGGACCAGCCGCTGAGCGGACTGGAGCTGGGGGAACGGCCCGAGCCGGAGGCGCCTCCGGGCTGGACCACGATCGACGTGCGCGCCGCCTCCCTCAACCACCACGACCTGTGGTCGCTGCGCGGCGTCGGGCTGGGCGAGGAGATGCTGCCGATGATCCTCGGCTGCGACGCGGCGGGCACCGACGCCGACGGCAACGAGGTCGTCGTCCACTCCGTGATCGGCGCGACCGGACACGGCGTCGGGCCGCACGAGAAGCGTTCGCTGCTCACCGAGCGCTACCAGGGCGCGTTCGCCGAACGGGTCGCCGTGCCGCAGTGGAACGTGCTGCCGAAGCCGAAGGAGCTGTCCTTCGAGGAGGCCGCCTGCCTGCCGACGGCGTGGCTCACCGCCTACCGGATGCTGTTCACCAACGCGAACGTACGGCCGGGCGACAGCGTGCTGGTGCAGGGCGCGGGCGGCGGCGTCGCCACCGCCGCGATCGTGCTCGGCGCGGCGGCCGGCCTGCGGGTCTTCGCCACCAGCCGCGACGAGACAAAGCGCCGACGGGCCGTGGAACTGGGCGCGGAGGGCGCGTTCGAGAGCGGCACGCGGCTGCCGCACCGCGTCGACGCGGTGATCGAAACCGTCGGCGCCGCGACCTGGTCGCACTCCGTCAAGTCCCTGAAGCCGGGCGGCACGCTGGTCATCTCCGGCGCGACGAGCGGGCCGAACCCCGAGGCGGCGGAACTGAACCGCATCTTCTTCCTGGAGCTGAAGGTCGTCGGCTCCACCATGGGCAGCAAGGAGGAACTGGACTCGCTGCTCAAGTTCTGCGCAGCGAAGGGCGTACGGCCCGTCATCGATTCCACCCTGCCCCTTGACCGCGCCCGCGAAGGATTCGAGAAGATGGCCGACGGCGATCTCTTCGGGAAGATCGTCCTGACCGTCTGACGGACCGACCGTCCGACCGACCTTCAAGGGGGAGCCGCCGTGGCGGACCTGGGCATACGCGCCGCCACGGGGGCGGACCGCGACGCGATCGCGGCACTGCTGCACGAGGTGTTCCGGGACGACCCGGTGAGCCGGTGGGTCTTCCCCGACGACGCGCACCGCGAAGAGGCGCATCCGCGCCTCTTCGGCGCCTTCCTCGACCACGGCATGGAACACGGCACCGTCCACCTCACGGCGGACGGCGCCGGCGCGGCCGTGTGGTTCGCCGTCGCCGGAGGGGAGCTGCGCGGCGGCGACGACCTGGGGGCGCGGCTGGAGAAGGTCGACTCCGACCGGCTGCCCGTCCTCGGCGAACTCACCGAGTCCGTCCACCCGGTGGACCGCGACCACGCCTACCTCCAGGCCATCGCGGTCGCCGCCGACCGCCAGAGCCGCGGGGTGGGCTCCGCCCTGCTGGCGCCCGTCCTCGCGCAGTGCGACCGCGACGGTCTCCCGGCCTACCTCGAGGCCAGCAGCGACCGCAGCCGCGGCCTCTACGAACGCCACGGCTTCACGGTGCTGGACCGCATCGTCCGCCTCCCCGACGGCCCGCCCATGTACCCCATGTGGCGCGAACCCACGACCTGACGCCCGCGCCGCGCGCGCGTCAGGTGGAGGCGCCGCGGAGCAGGGCGACCACGTGGGCGGCCGTGGTGCCGAGGTGGTGGCGGGCGTCGCGGAGCTGGTCGGGGGTGACGCCGTGGTCGCGGGCGGCGTCACGGACGTCGTCGCGGAGGCGGTCCAGCAGCCTTTCCAGGTCGCGGGCGGGGTCGGAGGACGACGGCTCTTCCGCCGCCCAGCCGGGCAGGTCCGCCTCCGGCGGCACCGGCGGCGGCACGGGCCCGCCGGGCGGGGGCGGCGGCGAGGGCGGCGCGTGAGGGCCGGGCGGGGGCGGGGGCCCGCCGGGCGGAGGCGACTGCGGCGGCGCGGTGAAGCGGCCGAGGTCGCCGATGTGACGGCTGAGTTCGGAGAGGCCGGACTGCACCGCGCCCTGCCAGTCCCCCGCCTTGGCCTGGTCGCGAACCCGGTCCTGGACCCGGCCGGCGATGCGCCGCATCTCCGCCATCGCCTCGGCGTGCGCCTCGCGCTCCTTGCACGCCTGGTGGCGGGCCTTGCGCGCGTCCTCCTGGGCGCGCTGCGCCTGCGCCTTCCACTCGCGCTTGACGCGCTGCATCTCCTCCTTGGCCTGGCGCCAGGCGTCCGCGTCCCCGCCGTGCGATCCGCGCGGCGCGCCGCGCGGGGCGTCCGTGCCTCCGCCGGTGCCGCGTGCCTGCTCCCGCATCTCGCGCCGCAGGTCGCGGGCGGAGCCGCTGACGTCCTCGCGGATGTCCGCGGCGAGCGAGGCGAGGGACTCGCGGATCTCCAGTTCCAGTTCGGCGATCTCGGCCTGCCGGTCGGCGAGTTCGGCCCGTCCGGCGTCGGTGAGGGAGTAGGTCTTGCGGCCGCCCTCGGTGCTGTGGGTGACGAGGCCCTCGGCCTCGAGCTTGGCGAGCCGGGGGTAGACCGTGCCCGCCGAGGGGGCGTAGAGGCCCTGGAAGCGTTCCTCCAGGAGACGGATCACCTCGTAGCCGTGCCGGGGGGACTCGTCCAGGAGCCGCAGCAGGTAGAGGCGCAGACGCCCGTGGGCGAAGACGGGAGGCATGTCAGACGTCCTTCCTGAGGTCGTACGCCGCGCCCGCGCCGACCGCGTCCTCCTGCGGCGGGCGGCGGAGCAGCGCGACGGTGCCGGAGACCGTCTTGACGCGAAGGCGTCCGGCTCCGGTGCCGAGCGTGCCGGTCAGGCTCTGGGCACCCCAGTGACCGGCGACGCGCAGGGCGTCGAAGGCGCTGGAGAGCGCGCCGCCCGCCGTGCCGGCCTGGACGACGGCGTCGGTCGTGTCCGGCAGGCGTACGGCGACCTCGCCGGAGACGGTGGCCAGGGCGATGTCCGGGCGCCCGGCGGTGTGGGCGAGGTCGAGGATCATGTCGCCGCTGACGGTGTCGGCCCGTACGGAGGAGCCGTCGCCGTCGATGACGGTCAGGTGGCCGGCAACGGATTTCAGGCAGAGGGGGCCGCGCAGTGCCTGCGCCTCCACGGCGCCGGAGACGGTGTCGGCGCGGACCTCGCCGCCCAGCCCCACCAGCGTGCAGCCGCCGGACACCCCGCGGACCGTCGTACCGCCGTGGACGCCGGAGACGACGGCGGTGGCGCCGACCACGCCCAGGTGGAGGCGGGTTCCGGCGGGCACCGAGACGGTGACCACGGCCGACCGCTCCCAGCCCTTGCGGTCCAGCAGCTTGAGGAAGCCCTTCCACGGGAGGTCGTCGTAGGCGACGACGATGCGGTCGCCTTCGCGGCGGACCTCCAGCGGCGGGCCGTGGATCTCGGCGATCTCGACCCGCGCGCCGGGCTCGTCGGTACCGACGACGTTCACGGCGCCGTTGACGATGCGGACGTCGAGTGCGGCGACGGGGTCGTCGAACTCCAGCTGCTGCGGTCGTGAGACTTCCGGCACGGGACACCCCCTGGGTAGGCGGAGGACGACATATCGCGTCTCTCCTCAAACACGATATGTCGTGTCGCGTCGCGAGGCAAGAAGCCCTCGCCCCCGGGCCGGCCTCGGGCGCCCCTACCCGGCGGCTACGCGTCCTCCTCCTCGTCGTCGAGACGGGCCAGCCACGTCGCGAGGCGTTCGACGGGGACCTCGAAGTCCGGGTTCAGGTCGACGAACGTGCGCAGCTGCTCGGAGAGCCACTCGAAGGTGACCTCCTCCTCGCCACGCCGCTTCTCCAGCTCCTCGATGCCGCGGTCGGTGAAGTACACGGTGACTCCCAGGTCGGACGGGGGACGACTGCCCCCAGCGTAGGGCGGGCACGGAACGGCCCCGCCGCCCGGTGAGGGCGACGGGGCCGGTGCGCGTGCGGGCGACGGGGCTGGGCCGCGGTGCGGACCGCGGGTTCAGAGGACCTTCGACAGGAAGGACTTGGTCCGCTCGTGCTGCGGGTTGGTGAGCACGTCCCGCGGGTGCCCGGACTCGACGACCACGCCGTCGTCCATGAACACCAGCGAGTCGCCGACCTGCTTGGCGAAGCCCATCTCGTGCGTGACGACGATCATCGTCATGCCGGATTCGGCGAGGTCCCGCATCACGTCCAGGACCTCGCCGACCAGCTCCGGGTCGAGCGCCGAGGTCGGCTCGTCGAAGAGCATCAGCTTCGGGTCCATGGCCAGCGCGCGGGCGATGGCGACGCGCTGCTGCTGACCGCCGGAGAGCTGCGACGGGTACTGCTTGGTCTTGTCGGACAGCCCGACCCGGTCCAGCAGCTGCATCGCCCGCTCGCGGGCCTCCGCCTTGGAGGTGCCCCGGACCTGGACCGGCGCCTCCATCACGTTCTCCACCGCGGTCATGTGCGGGAAGAGGTTGAAGCGCTGGAACACCATGCCGATGTCCTTGCGCTGCTCGGCGACCTCGCGCTCCTTGAGCTCGTAGATCTTGTCGCCGCGCTGGCGGTACCCCACCAGCCGGCCGTCCACGTAGAGGCGACCGGCGTTGATCTTCTCCAGGTGGTTGATGCAGCGCAGGAAGGTGGACTTGCCGGAGCCGGACGGACCGACCAGGCAGAAGACCTCGCGCGGCTGCACCTCCAGGTCGATGCCCTTCAGCACCAGGTTGTGACCGAAGGCCTTGTGCACGGCCTCGGCACGGACCATCGGCCCGCCGGAGGCGCCGGCCGGGGTGTTCGAGGCCCCGCTGGACGCGGCGTTCGACGTGTTCTTCATCGGATCTCCCCCGATCCCGTCCCGTGCCGGAACGTGGTGAGGTTCTTCCACACCCGCTGCATCGGCGTGTCCGGCATCTGCCGCGAGGTGCCGCGGGAGTAGTGCCGTTCGATGTAGTACTGGAAGATGCTGAAGATCGTGGTGAGGACGAGGTACCAGACCGTCGCGACGATCAGCGCCTCCATCACCGCCAGCGTGCGGGAGCCGAAGTTGCGGCTGGCGAGGAACAGCTCGTTGTAGCCGATCGCATAGGCCAGCGACGAGGTCTTCAGCATGTTGATGAACTCGTTGCCGGTCGGCGGGATGATCACGCGCATGGCCTGCGGCAGCACGACGCGCCGCATCGTCTTGGTGCCGCGCATGCCGAGCGCGTGGGCCGCCTCGGTCTGGCCGTGGTCGACCGACTGGATGCCGGCCCGGCTGATCTCCGCCATGTACGCCGCCTCGTTGAGGCCCAGGCCCAGCAGGGCGGCCATGAACGGCGTCATGAAGTCGTTCATCTCGTCCTGGTAGATCGGCCCCAGGTTGATCGTCTCGAAGATGATCGAGAGGTTGAACCACAGGAAGATCTGGACGAGGACGGGCGTGCCGCGGAAGAACCAGATGTAGACCCAGGCGACGTACGACAGGACCTTGTTCTCCGACATGCGCATCACCGCGAGCAGCATGCCCAGGACCACGCCCAGGATCATGGCGAACACGGTGATCTTCAGGGTCTCCCAGGCGCCCTTGACGAACGTCTCGTCGTCGAGCATGTCGCCGACGACGCCCCAGTTGATCTGGGCCTGGGCGAACGCCAGGACGAGCAGGCCGAGCAGGGTGAGGACGGCGGCGGCGCCGACCCAGCGGCCGTAGTGCTTGACGGGAATGGCCTTGATGGCCTCCGGCGGGACCTTGCCGGTGGTCATGGCCCCGGGGCCGTTCGGGCGGGTGCCCCCCTTGCGCAGGGAGCCGCCGCCCGCGGCCTTTCCGGGCTCTTCGGGTTCAGACACGGATGGTTACCTTCGGGATCAGAAAGCGGGTGGTGCGGGCGCCGGGGGCGCGGCGGCGGCCGTCCTGCGGCCCGCCGTCGCGCCCCCGGCTGCGGCTCACTTGCCGGCGTTGATCGTCGCCTCGTCCAGTGCGCCGTTGGTCACGTCCCACTTCTTCATGACCTTCTCGTACTCGCCGTTCTCCATGATCCGGTTCATGGCGGACTGGATGGCGTCGCGGAGCTCGGTGTTCTTCTTGCTCACCGCGATGCCGTACGGGGCGGCGTCGATCTGGCCGCCGGCGACCTCGAACTGCTCGCCGTTGCCGAAGGTCTTCGCGTTGTACGCGGCCACCGGGAAGTCGGTGACGACGACGTCCGCGCGGCCGTTCTGGAGCTGCGTGATCGAGTCGGTGTCCTTGTCCGCGAAGAACGGGTCGATCTTCTCGTCGCACTTCTTGTTCTGCGTGCGGACCAGGGCCTCGTTCGCGGTGCCGCGCTGGGCGGCGACCGTCTTGCCGCAGAGGTCGTCCAGGTTCTGGACGTTCTCCGGGTTGCCCTTCTCGACCAGGAAGGAGGAGCCGGCCTTGAAGTAGTTCACGAAGTCGGCGCCGCCCTCGGCGTCGTCGCTCACACCCTCCTGGCGCTCCTTGGTGTCGGTGACGGCCGACATGACGACGTCGTAGCGGCCCGAGTTCATGCCCAGGATCAGCTGGTCGAAGGTGCCGTTCTGGAACTGGAAGTCGACGCCCAGTGCCTTGCTCATGGCCTTCGCCAGGTCCGGGTCGATGCCGGCGGGCTCGCCGTTCTCGTCCACGAACTCCACCGGCGCGTAGGCGATGTCCGAGCCGACCTTGATGGTCCCGGCCTTCTGGATCTTCTGCGGCAGCTCGTCGTACAGGGGGGCTTCCGCGTCGGCGGTCTTCTTGCCGCCGCCGTCCCCGTCCCCGCCCCCGTCCGTCTGGTCCCCGCAGCCGGTGAGCAGCAGTGCTCCGGCGACCGCGATGGCTCCTGCCGCCCCGATCCGGGATCGGAAGGCCGGGGAACGTCGGGTGGTGCGAACGGTCATGGCCAGGTCCTCCTGCGAGTGAGGGTGTCGCCGGCGCGCGCACTCGTCGTCGAATGTCACGGTCCGGCCACGTCTGATGGGGGGAATCTTGCCACCCGGAGTAGTCATCCCAGGGGCCCGACGATGTCAAAATCGGATAACGGATAGTCGACTCCGGATACAGGGCACCCGAAAGGCGCTATGGCACTCACCCGCGGCGCAGGTGTGCGGACCACGTGTCAGCGGCGTGTCTACGGCGTGAGAGGTTCCTCACCCACCGTAGAAAGAGGTTCGTCGGCACGCACCTCCGTCGGGTAGAAAGGACGATTACACCCCTCACCCGGGGACCAGGGCGCGTGTGCGGCGTGCCCGGCGTCCGTGTCTCCCCCAGGCGGCGGTTACCCGCAGGCCCGGTCACGGACGTGGTGCCCGCCCGCCCCTCACCCGGGAGCGGCCACCCTCAGCAGTTATACGGAAACAAGGGGTCCACACAGTGGCAGCGGAGATCGTCAATCCCAAGGACGGGCTGGACGAGGACATGATCGACCCGGCATTCGCGCTCCATCGCGGCGGAAAGATGGCGGTGCAGGCGACGGTGCCGGTGCGGGACGCGGACGACCTGTCCCTCGCCTACACGCCGGGCGTCGCCAAGGTCTGCAGCGCCATCGCGGAACAGCCGGAGCTGGTGCACGACTACACGTGGCGCTCCCAGGTGGTCGCCGTCGTGACCGACGGCAGCGCGGTCCTCGGTCTCGGCGACATCGGCCCGGCCGCCTCGCTCCCCGTGATGGAGGGCAAGGCGATCCTGTTCAAGCAGTTCGGCGGCGTGGACGCGGTGCCGATCGCGCTCGACTGCCGCGAGGTCGACGAACTCGTGGAGACCGTCGCCCGGCTCGCGCCGTCCTTCGGCGGCATCAACCTCGAGGACATCTCCGCGCCCCGCTGCTTCGAGATCGAGGAGCAGCTGAAGAAGCGCCTCGACATCCCCGTCTTCCACGACGACCAGCACGGCACCGCGATCGTCACGCTCGCCGCGCTGCGCAACGCCTCGCGGCTGGCCGGCAGGACCCTGGGCGACCTGCGCGTGGTGATCTCCGGCGCCGGCGCGGCCGGCGTCGCCATCGCCAAGATCCTGGTCGAGGCCGGCATCGGCGACGTCGCGGTCTGCGACCGCAAGGGCGTCGTCTCCCGCGACCGCGAGGACCTCAACTCCGCCAAGCGCGACCTGGCGGGCTTCACCAACAAGGCGGGGCTCGTCGGCTCCCTGGAGAGCGCGCTGGACGGCGCGGACGTCTTCATCGGCGTCAGCGGCGGCACGGTGCCGGAGGAGGCCGTCGCCACGATGGCCGACGGCGCGTTCATCTTCGCCATGGCCAACCCGAACCCGGAGATTCACCCGGACGTCGCCCGCAAATACGCCTCCGTGGTGGCCACCGGGCGCAGCGACTACCCCAACCAGATCAACAACGTGCTCGCCTTCCCCGGCGTCTTCGCCGGGGCGCTCCAGGTGCGCGCGTCCGAGATCACCGAGGGGATGAAGATCGCGGCGGCGGAGGCGCTGGCCGCGGTCGTCGCGGACGAACTGAGCGCGGAGCGGGTGATTCCGTCGCCGTTCGACGAGCGGGTCGCCCCCGCGGTGACCTCGGCGGTCGCCGCGGCCGCCCGCGCGGAGGGCGTGGCCCGCGCGTAGCCCTGCGGGGCTCAGCCGACGGAGGGGGTGACCGCACCGGGTGCGGTCACCCCCTCCGGCCGTGCCTGGGTGGGGTCGGCCCTGGTGCGGGGCGGTGGTCGTGGGCGGTGGCCGTGCGGTTCACCTGACGGGTGGGTGGCGGGGTCACAGCAGTCACATCCGCCTCACCGTTCGGGGCTTTCTGCGGGGATACGGCAATGAGGTTGCCGTATCCCCGCAGGGAGTCGGGGTGTGTCCCCGACAAGGACCAGGGAGCAGGGCTGAGCGGCCCCGGCAGGCCCGTGGAGGAGGTGTGCACGCCGGCCGCCCCGGCCGGGGATGCCCGGCGCGGTGCGCCACCGGGGGGAAAGGGGAGGGCCGGTCGGGGGACGACGGGGCGGCGCGCCCCGTCCCGAGCCGTACGTCGATGTGATCATCACGCCGGGTGACGCACCCGGTGTCGCCCCGTGAGTCACATCGGGAGGCGTCATCGCTGACAACCTCGTGCGGAACGGCGACGCCGAGCAGGGTCCCGGCGGGACGGACGCGCCCGTCGACGCCGTGACGGGCTGGAAGGTCACCGAGGGGGCGCCCGCCCTCATCCGCTACGACTTCGGCGAGGGACACCCCGGGCCCAAGGACCCGGGGCCGCCGCGGCGCGGCAGCCGCTTCTTCGCCGGCGGCACGTCCCCCCGTACCACGCTGCTCCAGGACGTCGCCCTGCCGACGGACGGCGCCACCGGCCGCGGCGCCGTGGACGCGGGCGGCGTCCGGTTCCGCGCGGCGGCGTGGCTGGGCGGGTTCGGGGACCAGGAGGACGGCGCCCGGCTCTCGGTGGAGTTCCGGGACGGCAGGGGCACGCCCGTCGCGCTCGCCGTGCTCGGCCCGCTCACCGCGACCGAACGCGACGGCCGCACCGGCATGTTCGAGCGCACCGCCGAGGCCGCCGTACCGCCGGGCGCACGGTCGGTGCGGCTGGTACTGGCGCTGACGCAGGACGGCGGGGCCGCCAACGACGGCTACGCCGACGCCCTCTCCCTGACCCTGCACGGCGGCAGCGCCCGCGTCCCCTCTGCCACACCCACCACCGCCCCGGCGCGCCGGGAGGGGGTCGCATGAGGCTCGGCAGACGCGGACTGCTCAGGGCCGCCGCCGCGGCGGGCGCGCTGAACCTCGCCTGGCCACTGGCCGCCGGCCACTCCCCGGCGCAGGCGCGGGCCGCCGCCGAGGCGCTGGGTGCGACGTACGATGCGGCACCGTTCACGCTGGGCGTGGCGTCCGGCGACCCGATGCCGCACGGCGTCGTGCTGTGGACGCGCCTGGTGCCGGACCCGTTCGCCGTGGAACAGGACCTCCCCGAGACGGTCGAGGTGGGCTGGACGGTCGCCGAGGACCGCGGCATGCGCACGGTGGTCCAGCGCGGGACCGTCCACGCGTCGGCCACGCTGGGCCACAGCGTGCACGTGCCGGTCGACGGGCTGCGCCCCGGGCGCCACTACTACTACGCCTTCACCGCGCGCGGGAGGACCAGCCGGATCGGCCGGACCAAGACCGCGCCCGCGCCGGGAGCCCGGCGGGTGGTCTTCGCCAGCGCCAACTGCCAGAAGTTCTACGACGGTTACTACGCGGCGCTGCGCGGCATCGCCGCCGAGGAGCTGGACTTCGTCGTCCACCTCGGCGACTACATCTACGAGTACGGCCCCGGATCGGGCGACCGGGACCGCAACCACGACACCGGCGAGTGCCTGACCCTGGCCGACTACCGCAAGCGGTACGCGCTCTACAAGGGCGACCCGTCGCTGCGCGCCGCGCACGCCAACCACCCCTGGTTCCTGACCTGGGACGACCACGAGGTGCGCAACAACTACAGCCCGGCCGTCGGCGGCGCACCCTTCCTTCAGCGCCGGCTCGCCGCCTACCAGGCCTGGTACGAACACCAGCCGCACCGCGACGGCGAACCGGGCGTCGACTCCGCGCTCCCGGAACCCGTGCTGCACCGGCGCCGCGACATCGGCGGACTGGTGGAGCTGACCGTGCTGGACCTGCGGTCGTACCGCACCGCGCCCGACACGGCGGACGGCAGCATTCTGGGCACGCGGCAGCGCGACTGGCTGAAGCAGGGCGTGACGAACGCACCGGACGCGTGGCACTGCTGGGCCAACTCGATCATGCTGAGCCAGCTGCGCGCCAAGCCGGGCAGCGACATCATGTTCCCCGACCAGTGGGACGGTTTCCGCACCGAACGGGCGGACGTGCTCGGCCACGTGCACGGCGCCCAGCTGGAGGACCTGGTGGTGATCACCGGCGACTGGCACTCGGCGTTCGTCGACGAGATCCGCACCGACTTCGACGCCGCCGACTCGCCCGTGGTCGGCGCGGAGTTCACCTCGCACTCCGTCTGCTCGGGTGCCTACCGGCCGGAGTGGAACGACGAGAACGGCCCGCTGATGGGCGAGGCCAACCCGCACCTCCAGTACTTCCAGGCGGGTTCGTACGGCTACGACCTGTACGAGGTCACCCCGGAGCGGTGGACGACGCACATGCGGGTGGTGCGCTCCCGCCACGACCCGCAGTCGCCCGTGTCGACGCTGACGAAGTGGCACGTGGACCGCGGCAAGCCCGGCGCGTACGAGGACCCGGCGACCAGCGGCTCGCACGCCCACTACCGCCGCGACTGAACGGCACCACGCGTCCCCGCCCGGGCGGGCCGCGGCGGGGACGCGTGGCATTGGGGGCGCGGGCCGTGTCAGCGCAGGCGCACTCAGCGCAGGCCCGTGTGTCAGCGCAGCCCCAGGACCAGCGCGTCGGAGGGCGAGGCCCACACCGGGCGGGCCTCGGCGAAGCCCGCCTCCCGGAGGGTGCGGACGTGCCAGGCCGGTGCCTGGACCTGGTCGGAGAAGTGGTCGCCGGTGCGCGGGTCGCCGAAGATGCGGAAGCGTTCGGCCGCCGCGTCGGCGAGCACCGGGTCGGCGGCCACCGTCCCCCACCAGTCCGCCCAGTCCTGGACGCCGGCCGCCTTCTCCCGCTCCTTGCGCGACCGCTCGAACGCGCGGACCGCCTCGTCCAGGCGCGGGGTGTCCTCGTCCGGCATGTGGTCGGCGTTCATGAACACTCCGCCCTCGCGCACGACCGAGGCGAGCTGCCCGTACAGACCGCGCAGCGCATCGGTGCGGAGCCAGTGCAGCGCGGTGGCGGTCAGCACGGCGTCGTAGGAACGGTGCGGCAGCCGGGCCGTCCAGTCGGGGTCGTTGAGGTCGGCGGTGACGAACTCGGCGCGCTCCTCGTCCGCGAAGTGGCCGCGGGCGATGGCGAGCAGCGCCGGGTCGAGGTCGACGCCGGTGGTGCGGGCGTCCGGGAACCGGCGCAGCACCCGGTCCGAGATACTGCCGGTGCCGCAGGCCAGATCCAGCACCCGCGGCGCGGGGCCGACGACGGCCTCCACCATGTCGAGCATGACCCGGAACCGCTCCTCGCGGTCGGGCAGGTACCACTCCTGCTGGCGGTCCCAACTGCGCTGCCATGCCTGCCAGTCCGTACGGCCGGCCGTTTCGGTCGTCATCCGTCCTCCTCGAGTAATACCCTGGAGGGCAGTTCGGCCATTACCGAAGCCCCACCCCGACGATAGACCGCGGCCGTAAGGACCACAAGTGGAACTCAACTATTACTCGGACTGGGCGGTGCGCCTGGTGAACACCGAGCAGCCCGAACGCGGCGAGGACACGCTCACGTCCGTCGACGCCGTGCGCGAACTGTTCGGCCCCGCCCGGCAGATGGCGCGCCGGGCCACGGACGGGGACGTGGCCCGGTTGCGCACCGTACGGACGCGACTGCGTGCGGTCTTCGGCGCGGCGGCCGACGGCGACGAGGTCCGCGCCGTGGACCTGCTGAACGCACTGCTCATGGAGTTCCCCACGAGCCCGCAGATCTCCGGGCACGGCGACCGCGGCGCGGACGGGCGCCCCCACTGGCACATGCACCTCGCCGACCACGCCGCCAACGCGACCGCCGGTTACGCGGCCACCGCCTGCATGGGACTGGCCTTCCACCTCACCGACCTGGGCGTGGACCGGCTGGGCATCTGCCAGGCCGGCCCCTGTCGCAACGCCTACCTGGACACCTCGACCAACCGTTCCCGGCGCTACTGCTCGGACCGCTGCGCGACCCGCGCCAACGTGGCCGCCTACCGGGCGCGCAAGCGGCTGGCCGGCGGCGGCACCAAGGGGCGCACGGCGGACAGCGCCCAGCGCAGCAGCGAGAACACCGACGCCTGAGCGGCTGCGGCACCGGCTCCGTCGCCGGGACCGGCGCCGGGGCCCGCGGCCCGGCGGGGCCGCACCCTCAGCAAGGCGCGCGCGACCAGCAGTTCGTCCGGCACCGCCCCGAACTCCCGGCTGTCGTTGCGCACCGCCGGGTTGTCCCCCTGCACCCACCAGCCCGCCGCACCGCGCCGCCGCAGCACACGTTTGACGATCAGCAGGTCGTGCTGGAACGGGTGCCGCAGCACCACCACGTCCCCGGCCCGCACCCGGCCGCCGTAGTGCACGACCAGCTGGTCTCCCGGGTACAGGGTGGGCTGCATCGAGGGGTTGTACACCTCCGCCAGCCCGATCCGCCGCAGCAGCCCCTGGTCACGCGGCCCGCCGTCCGGTCGCCCCGCACGCGCCCGCGCCGACGCGACCCGCGGCTTCCCCCGTGACTTCGCCCGCTCGGGCATCCTCCGCCTCCGGTCCTTCCGATCATCCACCCGGCACGACTCCTTCTGGGACTTTTGGCCCAAGCCCTCAGGGGCACCCGGGAAAACACCTACCCCAGCGAGTAACCTCGCACCTGAGAAGACGATCACGAGGAAGGACGGCTTTCATGCTTTCCCGCCTGTTCGCCCCCAAGGTGCAGGTCAGCGCTCACTGCGACCTGCCCTGCGGTGTCTACGACCCCGCACAGGCCCGCATCGAGGCGGAGTCCGTCAAGGCCATCCAGGAGAAGTACCAGGCCAACGAGGACCCGCACTACCGCGCCCGCGCCACCACCATCAAGGAGGAGCGCGCGGAGCTGGCCAAGCACCACGTTTCCGTGCTGTGGAGTGACTACTTCAAGCCTCCGCACTTCGAGAAGTACCCGGAGCTGCACCAGCTGGTCAACGACACGCTCAAGGCCCTCAGCGCCGCCAAGGGGTCCACCGACCCCGCGACCGGCCAGAAGGCCCTGGACCACATCGCCCAGATCGACAAGATCTTCTGGGAGACCAAGAAGGGCTGACCTGATCTCAAGCCCTTCGACCTGCGGTTTTCTTGATCGCCTGGTCACCCCGTCCGCACCCGGTCCGCGGGCCGCCGAGCACGGCGTCCCTCACGGACCGGGTGCGGTCTTCTCTGCCCGGCCGCAGATGCGCGTAGATCCCCAGTGTGATGACCGGCGGCGATGACGCTCTTCTGCCGAGCGATCTTCGGCGCAGTTCAGGCCTCCGGGGCCCCACCCTCTGTCGCCGTTCCTTCCTGGCGTGGAACGATCTCGAAGAACTCCACGTCGAGGTCGGCCTCGGGGCGCCGGACCGCCGCTGCCAGCGCCTGGCGGACGCGGGCTGCGGCGCTCTCGTAGGTGGGTGTCGGCGGAACGGACAAGGCATGTGGCAAGTCCTCCTGAGCCGGGAACCGGGTGACCCACAGGCTGCCGTCGAACACGGCGGCCCCCGCGTACACCGGGGTGCCGTCGCCCCCGTGGTGGCCGAAGAGATGCACACCGATGTCGTCGGGTTCCGCGCCGACGAGACCCGCGATCTCAACGCTGACATCGTCTGTCAGAGAGTGGTCGGAGTCGCTGACCACGACCACGTCCGGATGGTCGGCTACTTCGACTCTGGCCCGGTACCGGCCGCCGTCACGCGTGACGATGCCGAAGTAGATGTGGTCGACGACGTTCACGAGTCCTCCGTGCCGCACTGATCGCATCTCCACCTGCTCTGTCAGAACGGTAGCCGTGGTCAGTCCGTTGTGGCTCGCCTTTTTCTGGCGGCCGGGATCGCTGCGCGGGTCCCCCGGAAGGTGAGCACGATCGCCGCGCGCAGAGGCCGCCAACACCCTCACCCCCGTCGGCAGCGCCGACGGGCCCGCCGTCACGATCACGATGAGGACCCCCGACACGCGGGCCCGTACGCCCACCCGGTCGTGCCCGGGTCCGCGCTGCGGGCCCGGGCACGGTCGTGTGCGGGTGGTCAGACGCGGGTCGCCGTGCCACAGGCTGCGGGGTCGGCGCCACCCGTGCCCGCCTCGCGGCTGCGGTCGTACGGGTCGCGCGTGGGGCCGTCGCCGCCCCCGTCCGCCCGTTCGGAGGGGAAGCCCGGGTGCAGCATGCCGTCCGCCTCGGCGTCGCAGCGGACGCCCGCCCACTCGCCGATCGTCTCGGTCACCCAGACCGTGCCCGGTGTGGTGGTTCCCCACCCGGCCGGTGCCACGTCGAAGGCGAACGCACGGCGGACCACGACGCGGGTGACCTCGTCGTCGCCGGCGCGGCGCAGCGCGTACACGAAGGAGTGGTCGGTGCGGACGACGGCACGGCCCTGCTCGCCCTCCTCGACCGAGATCCGGCCGCGGACCTTCACCGCGTCGCCGACGAGGCGCAGTTCGTCCCCGTCGAAGCGGGTGAAGAGCGCGGACCCGTCATTCCCCGCGGACGGTGCGCGCAGCCCTTCGCGGACGGTGCGGAGGTGATCGGCGTTCTTCGGGTCGAGCAGTTCCAGGGCCCGTTCCGGGCCGGCGCCGTGCAGGGTCTCCCGGTCGAGCTGGGAGGCGACGAGGAAGTCCTTGACGTCCGCCAGCGCGTCGGCCAGCGCGGCGGCGGAGACGTCGCCGACGGGCTCCGCGGCCGGCAGTTCGATGGCGTCGGCCCCCTCGTCCCAGCGGCGTGCGGGCGAGCCCGCCCAGGGGCGCTCCAGGGTGGGCAGGCCGGAGAACGCGGCAGTCGGCGGTGCACCGGTGGGCCGGCCCGTCTCCGCGGCGAGCGGCTCCCCCTGGGCGCCCGAGCCGGGGGATCCGAGGTTCAGGTGACCGCGCTGGTCGGCGAACCACAGGCCGCCCACGAGCAGACAGAGCACCGCGAACACCAGGCCCACCCGCCGGGACTGCCGCCAACCGCCGCCGCCCCGCCTCTCGTACAGGGCTGGTCCGGTGCGCCAGCCGTCCGGCTGCCACGGCTCCGGTGGCTTCTTCCCCTTCCCGCGACGGCCGAGCCCGCGCCGCTGCGCGGCGGCCGCGGCCTCGTCCTGCTCGCGCAGCCGCGCGGCGACCATCCGCGCCCGGGCGGACGGCTCCTTCGGAACGCCGGCGGCACCCGCCGATCCGCGCCGCCCGGACTCCTCCGCCTCCCGCTGGAACGCCTCCCACGCGCCGTCCGGGACGGACGACCCCTCTCCCCCGGCTCCCCCGTCCGCGGGGCCCGCGGGCTCGGACGCTCTGTCAGACATGTGGTGCTCCGCTCCACTTCGGTTCCCTGCACGCGTCGCCGGCCCGCACGGGGCGGGGGGAGGTCCGGCGGGCGGCCGTGAGCCGTCCGAAGGGGGCCGTACGCTCCGGCATCGGCGGTGGGGCGCCGGCCAGCGGTTCAGGGCAGCATCGTAGAGGTGTTCGGGACGGCGCCCGGCGGCGGGTCGGGACGGCCCGCCACCGGGCGCGGGTCCGTCGGAGCCCGGTGCGGTCGGTGCGGTCAGGCCGGGCCGGGAAGCGGCGGCAGGGCGCGGAGGCCGTCCGCGAGGTCGCGCTTGAGGTCCTCCACGTCCTCGAATCCGACGTGGACGCGGAGCAGCGGCCCGCGTCCGCGCCAGGTGCCGGGGAGCCGGTGCTGCGCGGGTTCGCACGGCACCACGAGGCTCTCGTAGCCGCCGTAGCTGTGGCCGAGCCCGAAGAGGGTGAGCCGGTCGGCCAGGGCGTCGGCCTCCTCCGGCCCGTACCGGGGGTCCAGTTCCAGGCCGAAGAGGCCGGAGGCGCCGGTGAAGTCGCGGCGCCAGAGGTCGTGCCCGGGGTCCTCCGGCAGCGCCGGGGAGAGCACGGCCGCGACGCCCGGCTGCTTGCCCGCCCAGCGCGCGAGTTCCAGGGCCTGCGCCTGGTGGCGCTCCAGCCGCACGTCCAGGGTGCGCAGGCCGCGCAGCGCGGCGTAGACGTCGTCCGCCCCGGCACACTGCCCCAGTCGCATGGCCGTGGCGCGCACGGCGGGGTACGCGGCGGCCGTGCACACGGCGACGCCCAGGATGCTGTCCGCATGGCCGGTGAGGTACTTCGTCGCCGAGTGCAGGACGACGTCCGCGCCCAGCTGAAGCGGACGGTGGTACACGGGCGTGGCCCAGGTGTTGTCGACGAGGGTGGTGACGCCGCGGGCCCGGCAGGCTGCCGTGATCGCCGGCACGTCCTGCACCTCGAAGGTGGTGGACCCCGGGGACTCCAGGTACACCAGCCGCGTCGTGGGGCGCACGAGGGCGGCGATGTCCGCCCCGATGCCCGGCGGGTAGTACTCGGTCTCCACACCGAGCGCGGCGAGGGAGTCGCAGAAGCGGCGTGTGGGCAGGTACGCGGAGTCGGTGACCAGGACGTGGTCGCCGGCCCGGACGAAGGACAGGACGGCGGTGCTGATCGCCGCAAGTCCGGAGCAGGTGGCCACGCCGCCGTGGCCGCCCTCCAGTTCGGCCACGGCCGCCTCGAACGCCATGCTGGTCGGGGTGCCGAAGCGGCCGTAGACCGGCATCTCCCGCTTCAGCGGATCGGCCTGAGACACCGCCATCTCGGCGGTGTCGCGGTAGAGGACGGTGGACGCCCGGTGCACCGGCGGGTTGGGGTAGCCGCGCTGCGTGCGGGGGTCGGAGCCGGCGTGCACCAGCCGGGTCCGCGTCGTGTGCCGCTCGCCGGTCACGGCACCGGCTCCGGGGTGCGTTCCGCGGCGGTCCCGGACGGGAGGACGGCGCGGCGGCGCCGGCGTGCGGGCAGGACGAGGAGCACGGCGACGGCGCACTGGACGGCGGCGAACAGCCAGAACCCCTCGGGCTCCCCCGCCTGCACGAAGTGGGCGAAGACGAACCCGCCGGCCAGACCGGCGAGCAGCCCGCCCACACCTGCGGTGAGCCGCTGCACGCCGAACGCGAACGCCGGGTTGCCCGGCACCCGTTCGACCAGTTCCAGGTCGCAGCGCAGCAGCAGGAACACCTCGCCCAGGGTGAAGACCGCAGTACCCGCGAGGAGCATCCAGGGCCCGCCCAGGGACATCACGGCGGTGCCGGCCGCGAGCAGGGCGAACGATCCCCCGACCAGCAGCCGGTAGGGAGCTCGCGCGATCCTCCCGGAGAGGGCGGGCTGGAGGACCACCACCATGGCGCAGTTGAGCAGCATGACCCAGCCGAGCATGCCGATGTGCCCCAGCTCGGCGGCGTACAGGCCGACGAAGCTCTGGAAGAAGAAGTACAGGTAGAAGGCGAGTCCGGTGACGAGCACCGGCCGCAGCGCGGGGCGCAGCCGCCGCAGCACGCCCGGGCCGGTGCCCGGCGACGGGGTGGCGGCCCTGCCCTCGACCGGGCGCATGGTGAGCTGGTGGGCGAGGGTGATCGCCGCGAACAGCAGCGCGGCGCCGAGCAGGAGCATCATCGGGTCGGTGTCGATGAGGAGCGCCGCCAGCAGCGGGCCGACGCCCATGCCCGCGTTGAGCGCGGCGCTGCTGACCCCGAGGAACAGCGGTCGCAGGTCGTCGGAGACGCAGGTGACGATGTACGCCTTGTTCGCCGGCAGGTACAGCGCGGGGCCGAGCGCGACCAGGAGCACGGCCGGGTAGGCGAGCCAGGGGACGGCCACCGCGACGCCGAGCAGGGCGAGACCGGCGGTACGCAGCACCAGCGCGCCGACCATGGTCGGCTTGAGACCGATCCGGTTCACCACCGGCCCGCCGAGGATGCTGCCGCCGAACTGGATGAAGGTGGCGACGGCGACCAGGGCGCCGGCCACCCGCAGGTCGAGGCCCACCGCCTGGACCATCAGCACGCCGATGAAGGGCGTGACCATGTAGCTGCCGAGCGCGACGACGAAGGACAGGACGATCAGGGACTTCAGGCTGGGCGAGAGGTCCCGGAAGGTCTGCCACCTGCTCGCGGCGGGCGGCTTCTTCACGAGGCCCCCGTTCACGAGGCCCCCGCGCGGTCCGCGCTCCCGGCGCTCTCCGGGCTCTCCGCGTCTGCCGCCCCGGTCGCCACCGGTCGCCCGGAGGTGGGGAGGCCCCATTCGCTCCAGGACCCGTCGTAGACCGACAGGTCCTCCAGGCCCGCGAGGTGCGCGCCCAGTGCCAGGACGCAGGCGGTGACGCCCGATCCGCAGCTGAAGACCAGCGCCCCGCGGTCCCCGGCGGCTTCGCGGAACGCCTCCCGCAGCTCGTGCGGGGGACGCATCCGGCCGCCGTCGCCCAGCAGTTCGCCGAACGGGAGGCTGACCGCTCCGGGCATGTGGCCGCCGCGCAGGCCGGGACGCGGCTCGGGCGCCCGGCCTGCGAACCGGGCGCGGGTGCGGGCGTCGAGCACCGCGGCGTCCGAGTCGCGCAACGCGTCCGCCACGCGGTCGGCGCCGACGAGGAGGCCGGAGCGCGGTCGGGCGGTGAAGTCGCCCGGGGCGAGAGGTTGCAGGGGCCGGGCGGCGTCCTCCACCGGCCCGCCGTACGCGGTCCAGGCGGGCAGGCCGCCGTCGAGGACCGCGGCCCGGTCGAAGCCCACGGCCCGCAGCATCCACCAGGCCCGCGGGCTGGAGTAGACACCGGCCGCGTCGTACACGACGACGGTGTCCTCGTCCCGGAGCCCGAGGGCGCGCAGCTCGGCGGCGAGGCGGTCGGGCTCCGGCATGGTGTGCGGGAGCGAGGCGTGGTGGTCCGAGAGGGCGCCGTCGAGGTCGAACCGGCGGGCGCCGGGGATGCGGGTCTCCGCGTCCCGGTGCCCGCCGACGGAGGCGTCGAGGACGACGAGCCCGTCCGCGCCCAGCCGGGGCGCGAGCCATGCGGCGTCCACCAGCGGCCCCGGCAGCGGACGCGCCGGCTGCGGCGGCACGTGCGGCCGGGGCGGCTCGGGCGGGGTCACGGGGTCGCCCCCGCGGCCTCGGGGGCGTCGACGGGACCGGCGGCGTCCGGCGAATCGGCGGGTCGCCAGCGGACCGCGCCGGCGAACCAGGCCGCCACCTTCTCCATGTTCGCCGCGACGTCCTCCTCGGATTCGCCGCCGACGACGTAACCGGCCAGGAAGAGGCCGGACTTGACACCTCCGTGAAAGACCTGGCCGGCCCGGCCGGTGTGCGCGGCCTCGAGCACGCAGTCGGGCGCGCTCTCGGTCGGGAGGTGCTCCAGTACGCCGCTCGACGGGGGGATCCACAGACCGCCGGCCGGTCGGGGAGCCGGCCCGCCCGACGAGGCGGGGAGCCCGCACTCGGCGTAGAGCCACTCCTTGTCGAGGTCGATGCCGAAGGCGTGCCGGACGGCGCGGGCGACCATGCCGCCACCGGTGCGGCTGGCGATCTCGCAGAACACCGTCCGGTCGTCCGGGGTGATCCAGAACTCCGCGTGGAACGTGGTCCGTTCGGGCGTCGGGAGCTGCGCGAGGACCGCGCGGGCCGCGTCGACGAGGCGGGCGTGGTACGGGTCCCCGGGCGCCAGCGGAACGCTGCCCATCCAGTGGTCGCTGCGGAAGGAGAGGCAGTCGTTGAGGTAGCGGAAGGGCCGCACGAAGACGGGTTCGCCGTCCCGCACCAACCCGTCCACGTGGTACATCGCGCCCGGGACGAAGGTCTCGATCTGGCTGGTGCCGCGCCAGGGAGCGGCGAGGTAGGCGTCCAGGTCGGCTTCGTCGCGCAGGACGCGGGCACCGAGGGAACCGGACTCGGACACCGGCTTGACCACCACCGGGTACCCGTGCTCGGCGACGAACTCCACGGCCGTGTAGGCGGAGTCGAGCAGGCGGTAGGCGGGGACCTCGACCGGGCCGCCCGCGAGGTGGTCCTTCATCACGACCTTGTCGCGGAAGGCGCGGGCGCTCGCGGTCCGCTGTCCGGGAAGGTCCAGCAGGTCGCGGAGCTGCGCGGCCCGCAGGACGTCCGACTCGGCCCGCGCGAAGATGGCGTCCACGTCCAGCTCGCGGGCGAGGCGCAGGGCCGTCTTCTCGACGAGCTGGTTGGTGTCGTAGTCGTCGAAGGCGTGCACGTGCCGGAGGTGGCCGTAGCCGGCGGCGTGCTCACGGGTGGTCAGGACGACCGGCTCGATGCCGGTGCCCGCCAGCCACTGCTCGTAGGGCGTGGTGGCGTGGGGGGTCTTGGCGAAGACGAGGACGTGGCGCATGCGTGTCCCCTCTCAGGCCGTCGGCTCGACGAGCAGCGGCAGCCGGCGGCGCTGCGGCACGCGCGAGACGAGCCCGAGTTCCTCGGACAGTTCGGGGGCGAAGCAGCCGTCCTTGTAGACGCCCGCCATCCGCTTGTCGGTGAACGCCTGGATGGCTTCGTGGTCGAACTCGAGGTCGTAGCGGGCGCCGTCCTCCCCCTCGACGACGGTGCGGACCAGGATGCCCAGGTGGGGCTCGAAGGTGTTGACGCAGCCGACGATGTCGCCGATCTTCTCCCGGCGCTCCGGACCCTCCTCGGACAGCACGGTCTCCTCCGCGGGGATCGCGGCGAACAGCTGCCGTCCGGCGCGGCACCAGCCGACGTGCCCGGGGAAGCCCATGGCCTTGATGCCGAACGTCCCGAAGTCCTCGCTGACGCCGAGCTGGAAGTCCAGCTCCACGGTGTCGTGCAGCCAGCGGAAGTCGCGGTACGCCTGCTCGATCTCCTCGCGGGACAGCCGCAGACCGGGGTGGCGGCCGCCGTGGTCGCTGAAGTTGTTGAAGCGCACGGTGTCGACGCCGAGCTTGTTGAAGTACCGCGCGTAGCGCAGCAGGGACTCGCGCCCGTGGTTGTGGCGGCCGACGGTGACGCCGATGTTGACGCGGAAGGCGTCCGCGGTCTCGGAGCCGTCGGCGCGGCGGCGCGCGTTGTAGTCGGCGATCCGCTGCAGCACCTTCTCCGTGTCGGCGCCGCTGAACACGCCCTTGATCGGGTAGCTGCCGTCGTCGATCACGGTCAGGTTCTCGTCGAGTACGCCGTGGTAGGTGATGGAGATCGTGCCGTAGCCGCTCTCCCGCGCCAGGTCCAGGAGCTCGATGTAGTCGTCGCCGAGCAGGGGGCGTCCGCTCGTCCAGGCGTCGCCCTTCTCCATGGTCTCGGTGGGGATGTGGTCGGCTTCCTGGCGGAACTCGCGGTTGTTCGCCGGGCCGTAGATGCGCATGAACTCGCCGCCGTAGGCGAAGCTGTCCACGTAGCGCGGGTAGACCTGGTAGCCATGGCTCTGCAGGCCCTCCAGGATGCGCGGGCCCTCGTCCATCGCGAAGGACTTGTCGTAGACCTTCTCGTAGTTGACGAACCAGCAGTGCGTGCACTTCTGGCCGCAGGTGTTCCGGCCGACCTTGGTGTCGAGGTCGAGGTAGATGTGGATGTCGGCGGGATCGATCTCGGCGAACGGGACGGTGAACGGCGTGTCGCCGTGAAAGTCGTAAGAAATCGGCTTGTTGGTGGCAGGCATGACTTCCCCCATGGTGTGTCGCGCGTCGTGTGCCGGAAGGGTGGTGCGGAAGGCGTACGGAAGTGGTGGTCTCGGAACGGGGGCGGAGCGGGCGGCTCAGCCGTCCCGCTGGGTGACGACGACCGGCACGGCCGTCAGCTCACCGACCGCCGCGAGGCAGTCGGAGCGGGACTCCGCGACGAGCGTCGCCGAGCCGAGCCGGTCCGCGGAGGACCGCAGCGCCCCCACCTCGTCGCCGGGCCGTACGGAGAGGTCCCAGTCCACGAGCGTGCCGTGGGTCGGTGCGGGCGGGTCCGCGACGGCGGTGACCCGGCCGGGCGGCGCGGTGAAGAACACGGTGGCCGCGGCGGGTGCGGTGGGCGCGACGCGCGGCAGGTCCGTTCCCAGCGGCCAGCCGAGGGCCGCCGCGCGCCAGTCGAGGCCGGTGGTGAGCCGCACCAGGTCGGCGATGCCGTCGCCGCCGAGGCGGTTGTGGGTCTCGATGACGACGACCTTGTCGCCGTCGAGCTTGACCTCGGTGTGGCTGGGACCGTCCGTGACGCCGAGGGCGTCCAGGAGCTCCGCCACGGCGTTCTCGACCAGGAGCTGCCGCCGCTCGTCCAGCGACGGCGGCGGCATCAGGTGACTGACCTCGACGAAGCCTGCGGTGGTGCCCTTCTGCGCGATGCCGACGACGGTGTGCCGGCCGTTCGCGGACAGGGCCTCGACGCTGTACTCCCGGCCCTCGACGAACTGCTCCAGGAGGGTCGCCGGCGTCCTGCGGTCGTCCGGGAGGTCGTCGAGGCGTTCCAGCAGGGCGACGGCGTTGCTGCCGAACCCGTCCACGGGCTTGGCGACCACCGAGGGGTAGCGCGCGAAGAGGGCGGCGACCGCGTCCGCGTCGTCGCCGCGGGCGAAGGCGGGGTTCAGGTGCGGAACGCGCTGCTCCAGCAGCTGCCGCATGCGGAACTTGTCGCGGGTGGCGCGTACGACGTCCGGGTCCAGCCCGGTGACGCCGAGGTGCCGGGCGGCCAGGGCCGCCGGTTCCAGCCCGAGTTCGGTCAGCGAGACCACGGCGAGCGGGCCGAGGGGACGGACCACCTCGTCGAGGAAGGGCAGCAGCGCGGTCCGGTCGAGGAAGTCGACGACGTGCACCCGGCTGCGGGAGTCCGTTCCGCCCTCGGCCGGAGCGCCGGCCGCGCCGTCGGCCGTACCGGTCAGGCGGAGGTGCACGACCTCGCAGGGGAGGGTGTCGGCTGCCCGCGCGACGGTCGGGTTCGCCCCGAGGACCACCAGTGTCACGCGGGGACCCGGACTGATCTGTGGAGCATTGACGGCCACGCCTTCTCTGGTCGCGGGACGCGCGGGGCGTCGCCGGCTCACGAGTGATGACCACCTCGGACCACGGCCGCACTGGGCGACGAGGGGCGCTTCGGCCGATGTGGTGGGAAGCAAAAGTGACAGGGGCAACTCGGAAGCGTCAACTCCTTTATGACACATGTCACTTGAGGAGGTCACCCTTTCGGCCCCGGCTGCACATCTGGACCGTTCGCCTCCACATCACGCACAGGGTGCGCTCACGCGTGCCGCGCGGAACGCGCGCAGAGGGGCTCGCTGCCGCGCCCACCGCACGGCGACCCGGGGTGGCAACCGTGCGGGGGCGCAGCCGCGCAGCGGAAAGACGCGGGCCGTCAGGCCGCGGGGACGTGGAGGAGGGGGCTGTCGTGGTGGGCGAGCCACTGGCGGTAGGACGGCGACCCCCACGCGACCTCACGGTAGGCGTCCTGGAGGTCGGCGAAGACCGCGCCGAAGTCGGTGCCGCCCTCGGGGGCGTCGGGCAGCGGGAGACGGGTCGCCATCACCAGCCGCACGGTCAGCGGATCGCCGGCCAACGGCCGGATGACCAGCCCCGGACGCGCCCGGGAGGTGGGCTGGGCCGGGGCGACCACCTCGCCGGCCGCGACCAGGTCGGCCCCCGCGAGGTAGTCGCCGTGCGCGACCTGGAGCCGCAGCCCCGCCGCCGTGAACACCCGCCGCAGTCCCGCCCATTCGCCGTCCACGTTGGGGTCGACCATCCAGCGGTCCTCCGCCAGGTCGGTGAGGGAGACCTCCTCCTTGCGCGCCGCCGGGTGCGTCGCGGGCAGCGCCACGAACTGCGGTTCACGCTCCATCAGCACGCGCTGCTCGAGGCCCTCCGGCACCTGCAGCGGGCAGCCGGCCACCTCGTGCACGAAGGCGACGTCGAGCTGGCGGTCGGCGACCATCTGGAGCAGGGCGCTGGGCGAGACGTCGATACGGATGGTGGTGTCCGTCTCCGGCAGCCGGGCGTGCAGGCGCCGGAGCCAGCCGGGCACGGCGCGGTTGCCGGTGCTGCCGATGCGCAGCCGGGACCCGCCGCCGACACCGAGCGCGTCACGGGCCTCGCTGATCAGCGCACTCATCTCGGCGACGATCGGCCGTGCCCGGCTCAGCACCGAGAGGCCGAACGGAGTGGGCCGGCTCCCCGTCCGCTCCCGGGTGAACAGCCGTCCGCCCAAGGCGCGTTCGATGCGTCCCAACTGGGTCGTCAACGACGGCTGGGTGACCCCGAGCTGCCGGGCCGCCTTGTGCACGCTCCCGTGATCGGCGATGGCGCACAACGCACGCAGATGTCTCACCTCGAGCTCCACGGCCGGAGCATAACCGCGCCCCGGTTCCCCGCGCCAGAGACATGACAAGCCGATCTTCCCTGCTCAGAGACGATGCGCCCGGACTATCACCGGATGCCATCATCCGGACGGCGGGTGATTCGGCACACACTCTCCGGGACCGAACGTTCATCCGCGGTTCACGGGCGGCGTCCCCCACACGCCCCACACGTACGCCGAACCGGGCTCCGCGGACGACCTGGAGGACCCCCACATGAGAAACATCAGGACCGCCCTCGCCGCCTCGCTCGCCGTCGGCATGGCCGTCGCCGGTCTCGCCGCGGCCCCGGCCTCCGTCTCCGCCGACTCCGGCTCCGTCGTCGCGGCCTACGAGGGTGGCGCCAAGTCCGAGCAGGCCCAGAACCGCGCCTTCTTCGAGGCCGTCTGGGAGAAGGCGCAGGAGCGCCAGGACGCCAAGCCCGGCTTCCAGGCCATCACTCTCTACTACAACGACTCGGCCGCCCCCTCCTTCCAGAGCGAGATCTCGCAGAGCGCCTCGATCTGGAACTCCTCGGTCAGCAGCGTCACCCTGGCCGAGACCTCCGGCAGCGGCGACTTCGACTACCGCGAGGGCAACGACCCGCGCGGCAGCTACGCCTCGACCGACGGTCGCGGTCACGGCTACATCTTCCTGGACTACGCCCAGAACGAGACCTACGACTCGCTGCGCGTCACCTCGCACGAGACCGGTCACGTGCTCGGCCTGCCGGACAACTACAGCGGCCCGTGCAGCGAGCTGATGTCCGGCGGCGGCCCCGGCCCGTCCTGCACCAACGCCTACCCGAACTCCGCGGAGAGCGCCCGGGTCGACCAGATCTTCGGCTGAGCGCAGTCGTCCGACGAGGACACGCCGAGGTTCACCACCGCCCGCTGACGCGGCGGTAGGGCCCCGTACCGGGGTCCGTCCGGACGAGGGATCCGTCTGAACGTGTGCCCGTCCCGCTTCACCGCGGGGCGGGCACACGTGCGTGCGAGGCCGCGTCCCACGCGCGCTCCGCGCGGGGTTCGGCGCACCCGGCTGCGGCGGAGGTCAGGCGTGGGTGAGGCGCCAGAGGGTGGTGACCTCGGCGGAACGGGCCGCGTGCAGCGGGTCGTCGGGGTCGGGGGCGGTGGCGCGCCGGTGGACGGGACGGGTGTCGAGCCGGCCGGCCACCCGCAGCCCGGCGGCACCGATCCAGCCCAGAAGGTCGTCCCGCGTGCGCAGGCCGAGGAGTTCGGCCAGGTCGGAGAGGATCAGCCAGCCCTCGCCGCCGTCCTCGTCCAGGCGCCCGGGCAGGCCCTCCAGGAACGCGCGCAGCATCCCGCTGCCCGGGTCGTAGACCGCGCGCTCGACGGCGGACGTCGGTTTGGCGGGCAGCCAGGGCGGGTTGCAGACCACCAGCGACGGCGCGGCGGCCGCACCACGCCGCGACCCGGCGGGAAACAGGTCGGCCTCCACCACCTCGACGACGCCGGAAGCGGCACCGCCCGGGACGAGACGGTCCAGGTTCTCCCGGGCGCAGGCCAGCGCGCGCGGATCCTGGTCGGTGGCCACCACGTGCCGGACGCCGCGCCGCGCGAGCACGGCGGCGAGCACCCCGCTGCCGGTGCCGACGTCCCAGGCCAGCGCCTCCGCGCGGGGCGGCAGCGGCGCCTCGGCGACCAGGTCGACGTACTCGCCGCGCACCGGGGAGAACACGCCGTAGCACGGGTGGACGCGGGCGCCGCCCAGGGCCGGGACCGGCACTCCCTTGCGGTGCCACTCGTGGGCGCCGATCAGGCCCAGCAGTTCGCGCAGCGAGACCAGTACCGGCTCGCCCGCGTCGGGCGGACCGTAGGCGCCGCGGCAGGCGCCGTCGACATCGGGCGCACGCCGCAGCGGCACGGTCCACCGTCCGTCCGCCGCCTCCAGGGGCACGAGCAGCATGCCCAGGATGCGCGCGCGTTGGGCCTGCCGTGCACGGTGACGGTGGAACGCCGCAGCCGGGTCCCCGCCGCCCTGGGCACGCCCCCGGGACGGGCGGTCGACGCGGCGGGTCAGTGCCGTGAGGAGCTGGCGGGCCCCGACGTAGTCGCCGCGCCACAGCAGCGCCGTGCCCTCGCAGGCGAGCGTGTAGGCGGCGTCGGCCCGGGTGCGGTCGTCGGCGGGAGCCACCTGCTTCGGCGGACGGGCGCCGCTCTCGGAACGCCAGCGGGCCGAGCGGTCTTCGCCGTCCTCGGCCCAGCGGACGGTCTGGCGTTCGGTCACGGCCACAGCGTACGGCCGGCCGGAGCTACCCGTGGCGGGAGGTGCGTACGGCACCGGCGCTGGCGGCGATCACCAGCCCCACCGCGAGCACCTGCACCCAGCCCATCCGCTGGTCCAGCACCAGGAATCCGGCCGCCGAGGCCGCCACCGGCATCAGGCTCATCAGCACGGCGAAGGTGGACTTCGGCAGCCGCCGCAGGGCGAACAGCTCCAGCGTGTAGGGGATGCCCGAGGAGAGGACGGCGACCGCCGCGCCCAGGCCGAGGACGACCGGGTCGAGAAGCGCGCCGCCCGCGCTCAGGACACCGAGCGGCGCGCTGAGAAGAGCGGCCACCACCATCGCGATGGCCAGTCCGTCCGCGCCGGGGAAGCGCGCGCCGGTGCGCGCGTTGTAGACGATGTACGCCGCCCACATGCCGCCCGCGGCGAGTGCGTAGCCGACTCCGGCGACGTCGAGGTCGCTGAAACCGCTCGCGCCCAGCAGGTACACGCCCGTCAGCGCCAGTCCCGCCCACAGCAGGCTCAGCGCCCGCCGGCCCGCGACGACGGAGAGCGCCAGCGGACCCAGCAGTTCCAGGGTCACCGCGGCACCGAGCGGAATCCGCTCGATCGCCTGGTAGAACAGCGTGTTCATCGTGCCCAGGGCCACGCCGAGGCCCACGACCGCCGCCCAGTCCGTACGCGAGTGCCCGCGCAGCCGCGGACGGCACACGGCGAACAGCAGCACCGCCGAGAACACCAGCCGCAACGCGACCATCCCGAGCGCGCCCGCGCGCGGGAAGAGCAGCGCCGCCACGGCCGAGCCGAACTGGAGGGACAGCGCACTCGCGCAGACCAGCCCCACCGCGCCGAGGCGGCCGGCTCCCGACGGATGCGCGCCGGGACCGGTCGAGGAGGTGCTCCCCGGGGACGCGGAGGCCGCCGGGCCGGAGCCGGCGACCGGGCGTTCGACGTGACTCATGGGTCCCACCGTAGAAGGCGCCGCGCACGGGAGGCGGCTCGGGCGGCGTCGGACGGTGCCGGACGGGGTCGGGCGGCGTGGGACGGCTTCCAGCGGCTTCGGGAACGGGAAGGGACCGCCGGAGGAGGGACAGGAGGAACCGGACGGATCCGGCACACGTTCACGGGTCGCGGGCACCCGCCCGCCACACCCCACAGTGCGGAGCTGGAGGCACACGATGGCAGGGTTCCTCGACCGGGCCAAGGAGCAGGCGCAGCGCGGTCTCGCCCAGGGCAAGGAGAAGATGGAGGAGGTCCAGGCGCAGCGCGCGGGGCACGACCTGGTGCGCAAGCTGGGTGCGGCGTACTACCGCCAGCAGCACGGCACCGGCTCGCCGGAGGAGGTCCAGCGCGCGCTGGCCGCCGTCGAGCAGCACATCGCGCAGCACGGCGACTCCGCCCTCCGCTGAGGCGACCGGCGGGGCCGGGGCGACGACCGCGGTCCCGCCGGGCAGAATCGGCGGTGTGCAGCCCGACGTCTCCTCCGCCTCCTCCGCCTCGACCCTGCGGGCCCTGCACGACCTGGCCGGTCTCCGCGCCGGAGCGCGCCTGCCCTCGCCGCTGGTCGAGATCGACGACGCGCGCTTCACCCGGCACGGCGTACGGCTCGCCCTGAAGCGGGACGACCTGATCCACCCGGAGATCCCGGGCAACAAGTGGCGCAAGCTGGTGCCGAACCTCGCGGCGGCCGTCGAGGGCGGCCGGCGCACCCTGCTCACCTTCGGCGGCGCCTACTCCCACCATCTGCGGGCGACGGCTGCGGCCGGGCGCCTGCTGGGGCTCCGGACGGTGGGCGTCGTACGCGGCGGGGAACTGGCGGAGCGCCCGCTGAACCCCTCCCTCGCCCGCTGCGCCGCGGACGGCATGCGGCTGCACTTCGTGTCGCGGTCCGACTACCGGCGCCGCACCGACCCGGCGTGGGTGGAGGGTCTCCGGGAGCGGTTCGGGGACTTCCTGGCCGTGCCCGAGGGAGGCAGCAACGCCGCGGCGGTCCACGGCTGCACCGAGCTGGGCAGCGAGTTGCGCGGCCGCACCGACGTGGCGGCGGTGGCCTGCGGGACGGGCGGCACGCTGGCCGGGCTCGCCGCCGGGCTCGGCGGAGCGGGGGGACCGGGCGGGGCGTACGCGCTCGGCGTTCCCGTGCTGCGCGGCGGCTTCCTTCCCGCGGAGGTGCGGCGGCTCCAGGGAGAGGCGTTCGGCGGGCCGCGCGGCGCGTGGCGCACGGAGGACCGGTTCCACTTCGGCGGCTACGCCCGTACCTCCGCCGAGCTGGAGGACTTCGCCGCGGACTTCGCGGAACGGCACGCCCTGCCACGGCTGGAGCGCGTCTACGTCGCCAAGCTGCTGTTCGGGCTCTGCACGCTGGCCGGCGAGGGCGCCTTCGCCCCGGGCAGCACCGTGACCGCGGTGATCACGGCGGGCGGCGGTGCGCCGGAGGGCACCGCGAGCCCCGGCGCGGGCCCCGGCGCGGGCCCCGGCGCGGGGTCGCCCGGCCACGAACGGTGAACGCATCCGTCTCCCCGGGTGTCCGGGCGGCACGGAACGGGAACTTCTGAAAGGGGCCGGGTGTTCACCCAGTGTGGCCGCGGGGCGGAGAACGGGCCGCAGAAGGGCCGCAGCGACCGGGTGTCACCAACGCAGTGTCACAATCCGGTATTTGAAGGCCCGAACCCCTAGCCACGGACTGTACCCACGTGTTTACTATAAGTGACGCCTCGCAAGTGGGGCGTTCGCGGTGCCGAGGGAATCGTCCGGGCGACATCCCGCGGTGGATCGCGATAGCGTCGCAGTCGAACGATCCAGTACGTCGGCCCGTTCCGACCGGACCCGGAAGGTGAGGCCCGGGCGGCCGGACCGCCGCACTGGTCACAGACAACGAGCCAACCGGCTTGTGCCACCTTGGAGGTGAGGGTGTCCCAGATCGCAGGCGAGCCCGGAGACAAGGACTTCGTCGAGGTCCGGCTGCCCGCCGCGGGCGCCTACCTGTCCGTGCTGCGGACGGCCACGGCCGGTCTCGCGGCCCGCTTGGACTTCACCCTGGACGAGATCGAGGACCTGCGGATCGCGGTCGACGAGGCGTGCGCGATCCTGCTCCAGCAGGCCGTGCCCGGCTCGGTGCTCAGCTGCGTGTTCGAGCTGATCGACGAGTCACTGCGGGTGACGGTCTCCGCCCCGACCACCGACGGCCGTGCCCCCGAGCGCGACACCTTCGCCTGGACGGTGCTCGCCGCCCTCGCGGGCGAGGTCGACTCGACGGTGTCGGAGGACCGGACGGTCAGCATCAGCCTGCGCAAGCAGCGCGGTACGGGTCCGGATCCGTCGTGACGGAACACGAGGCACGAGAGGCATGGGCGGGTCGCCACGAGGCGGCCGGCCCGGGCATTCCCGAGCAGCACGCCCGCCCGCACCCGGAGGGGAACGGCGGAGCGGTCGGTGAACGGTCCGAGCATCGGCGATCGGAGCAGGCTGAGCAGGCGGGGCAGGCGGACTCGATGGACGAGCAGCGGCAGGAGCGGCAAGGACGCCCGGGCGGCGCCACCGGCGGCCGGGGGCACACCCCGCAGGACCGCAGCGCCGCGCGCGCCCTCTTCGTCGAGCTGCGGGCCATGCCGGACGGCTCCCCGGAGCACGCGGAGCTGCGCAACCGGCTGGTACGGATGCACCTGCCGCTGGTCGAGCACCTGGCCCGCCGCTTCCGCAACCGCGGCGAGCCCCTGGACGACCTGACGCAGGTCGCCACGATCGGCCTGATCAAGTCGGTCGACCGCTTCGATCCGGACCGCGGCGTGGAGTTCTCCACCTACGCGACGCCGACCGTGGTCGGCGAGATCAAGCGGCACTTCCGCGACAAGGGCTGGGCGGTACGGGTACCGCGGCGGCTCCAGGAGCTGCGGCTGTCGCTGACCTCGGCCACCGCCGAGCTGTCCCAGCAGCACGGCCGGGCGCCGACGGTGCACGAGCTGGCGCAGCGGCTGAAGATCTCCGAGGAGGAGGTCCTCGAAGGGCTGGAGTCGGCCAACGCCTACAGCACGCTGTCGCTGGACGTGCCGGACACCGACGACGAGTCCCCCGCCGTGGCGGACACCCTCGGCGCGGAGGACGACGCGCTGGAGGGCGTGGAGTACCGGGAGTCGCTCAAGCCGCTGCTGGAGGAGCTGCCGCCGCGCGAGAAGAAGATCCTGCTGCTGCGCTTCTTCGGCAACATGACGCAGTCGCAGATCGCCCAGGAGGTCGGCATCTCGCAGATGCACGTCTCGCGACTGCTGGCGCGCACCCTTGCGCAGCTGCGGGACCGGCTGCTCGTCGAGGAGTGATCCCGCACCGGGCCGTCGGCAGGGACGGCCCGGGGGCCCGGGAGAACGAGGGAAGAAGGGGAAAGGGGCGCACGCGGGACTCCCGCGTCACGCGCCGGCCGTCGGGTGCCGGACTCCCCCGGGCGTCACGCGTCCCGCGGGCCCACGCCGAGGGCGGCGGCCGAGACCGGCGTCACCAGGCAGCCGAGGACGACCAGCGCGACGACGCCGATCGCCGCACCGCCGGCGGTCCACACCCCGCCGTTCTGCGCCATCTGCCAGCCGACGGGGAGCGCCAGCAGCTGGGTGATCAGTGCGGGACCACGGCTCCAGCGGCGCAGCAGCCAGAGCCCGCGGGCGGCCGCCAGCGGCAGCGCGGCCAGCGCGAGCACGGTCAGGGCCATCGTCAGGGCCTGCACGAGGCCGTCCGGGTCTCCGATGAAGAGCATCACGAGGGACACCAGGCCGAAGCAGGCGATCACCGCCCCTTCCGCGGCGGTCAGCGCCGCCGCGACGGTCAGCCGTGCCGGGCGGGGGTCGAGGGGGGCTTCATCGCTCACCCCTGCAGGGTAGCCCGGCCGCTGCAGCGGCCCGCGCCCGCAGTGCGGACCGCCCTGCCCCCGCGCGGGGGTCCTGGGTACGCTGCACCTCATGCGCGCACTCCTCGTGGTCAACCCGGCAGCCACCCTCACCAGTGCGCGGACCCGCGACGTCCTCACCCACGCCCTGGCCAGCGATCTGAAGCTGGAGGTCGCCTCCACGGAATACCGGGGGCACGCACGCGATCTGGGCCGCACGGCTGCGGAGGACGGGGAGACCGAGCTGGTGATCGCCCTCGGCGGCGACGGCACGGTCAACGAGGTGGTGAACGGCCTGCTGCACGGGGGACCCGACCCCGAGCGCCTGCCCCGGCTCGCCGTGGTGCCCGGCGGCTCGACCAACGTCTTCGCGCGCGCCCTCGGGCTGCCCAACGACGCGGTCGAGGCCACGGGCGCCCTGCTGGACGCGCTGCACACCGGGACCGAGCGCACGGTCGGTCTGGGCCGTGCCGACGGCGTGCCGGGGACGGACGACGCGGGCGCTCCCCCGCGCTGGTTCACCTTCTGCGCCGGCTTCGGATTCGACGCCGGCGTGGTGGGCCGGGTGGAACGGCAGCGTGAGCGGGGCAGACGTTCGACGCATCCCCTGTACGTGCGGCAGGTGCTGCGGCAGTTCCTCCGGGAACCGCATCGCCGTCACGGAACCATCACTCTCGAACGGCCGGGCGAGAAGAGCACCGAAGGGCTGGTGCTGTCCATAGTCTGCAATACCGCGCCCTGGACCTACCTGGGGAACAAACCGGTCTACGCGGCCCCGCACGCATCCTTCGACACCGGCCTCGACCTGCTCGGACTCTCCCGTCTGACCTCGGCGGCGGTGGGCCGGTACGGCACCCAGCTGCTCACCTCGTCGCCCGAGCGCGGGCCTCGCGGCAAGCACGCTCTGTCGTTGCACGATCTGACATCCTTCACCTTGCATTCGCAGGTTCCACTGCCCTTCCAGATGGACGGTGACCACCTGGGACTCCGTACGAGCGTGGGGTTCGCAGGCGTACGCCGAGCACTGCGTGTGATTGCGTAAGTCGAAGGCCAGAAAGTCCTTCCACTCGAACGTTTAAACCAGCTTCCACCCCCTGGAAGTACGGCTGTGAGCCAAGCGACACCAAGGAATCAAAAAAAACTTTCCTGAAGGGGTTGTATCCGCCGCCGAGGTTTGCGAGTCTCTTCATGGCGATCGGGACAGCCCCTCACCGGGCCCCCTTGAGAGCCCCGAATCCCCCTCATCCGGTCCGGTGGGACCCGCATCACATCGACGTGGTACCCCTTCCGCCGCAAAGGGATTCGTGAAAGCGTTCACATTCACAAGCATACTCACGCCCGTAATACGAGGAGAGGTAGCAGCCATGGACTGGCGTCACAACGCCGTTTGCCGCGAGGAAGACCCCGAGCTGTTCTTCCCCATCGGCAACACCGGTCCTGCGCTGCTGCAGATCGAGGAAGCCAAGGCCGTCTGCCGCCGCTGCCCCGTCATGGAGCAGTGCCTGCAGTGGGCCCTGGAGTCCGGTCAGGACTCCGGTGTCTGGGGTGGCCTCAGCGAGGACGAGCGCCGCGCGATGAAGCGCCGCGCCGCCCGCAACCGGGCGCGGAACAACGCCGCGTCCGCCTGACGGCCCCCACCCACCGGCTGCAATCCCGAGCCGCAGCGCGCAGTGCTCTCGTCAAGCACCGCACCACGCATGGCTACGAGCCCCGGAAGCGACTGACATCCGTCGCACTCCGGGGCTCTGTGCTGTCCGGAGCCCTTCCCGCAGCGCGGTGAGGGTCCTGAGGTGAGAGGCCGGGGGGCGTGCGGCGGGGACACCACCACCCCGGCCGCATCACTGCGCCGTCACTGCTTCTCGGACGCGACCGGCAGGTCGAGGATCACCCTCGTCCCCCGCTCCGGGGCCGGCACCATGTCGAACGTGCCGCCCAACTCACCCTCCACCAGGGTGCGGACGATCTGGAGGCCGAGATTGCCGGCGCGCTGCGCGTCGAAGTCCTCGGGCAGCCCCCGCCCGTCGTCGGAGACGGTGACCCGCAACCGCCCCTCCTCGCGGCCGACCCCCGGCGTACGGACCGCACCGACCTCCACCGTGCCGTGCTCCGCCGGCCCGAAGGCGTGCTCCAGCGCGTTCTGCAGGACCTCGGTGAGCACCATCGACAGCGGCGTGGCGACCTCGGCGTCCAGGATGCCGAACCGCCCGGTGGTGCGCCCCGTCACCCGTCCCGGGGAAAGCTCGGCGACCATCGCCAGCACCCGGTCGGCGATCGCGTCGAACTCCACGCGCTCGTCGAGGTTCTGCGACAGCGTCTCGTGCACGATGGCGATGGAACCCACCCGGCGCACCGCCTCGTTGAGCGCGTCCCGGCCACGGTCGGAGTCCATCCGGCGGGCCTGCAGCCGCAGCAGTGCCGCGACGGTCTGGAGGTTGTTCTTCACCCGGTGGTGGATCTCCCGGATGGTGGCGTCCTTGGTGAGCAGCTCGCGTTCACGGTGCCGCACCTCGGTGATGTCGCGCAGCAGCACCAGGGAACCGATCCGGGTGCCCTTGGGCTTGAGCGGGATGGCGCGGAGCTGGACCACGCAGTCGTTGCCCTCGACCTCGGCGGTGCGCGGGGCCCAGCCGCTCGCGAGCTTGACCATCGCCTCGTCCACCGGCGCGCGGGAGGGGGCCAGTTCGGCGGTGGCCTCGCCGAGGTGCAGGCCGACCAGGTCGGCGGCGAGGCCCAGCCGGTGGTAGGCGGAGAGGGCGTTGGGGCTGGCGTACTGGACGAGGCCGTCGGCGTCCAGGCGGATCAGACCGTCGCCGACCCGCGGCGAGAGGTCGGAGTCCCCCTGCCGTCCGGGGTAGGGAAACGATCCGGCGGCGATCATCTGTGCCAGGTCGGACGCGCTCTGGAGATAGGTCAGCTCCAGCCGGCTCGGGGTGCGGACGGTCAGCAGGTTGGTGTTCCGCGCGATGACGCCCAGCACCCTGCCCTCCCGGCGCACCGGGATGGACTCGACCCGGACCGGCACCTCCTCGCGCCATTCCGGGTCGCCCTCGCGGACGATCCGCCCCTCGTCCAGGGCCGCGTCCAGCAGCGGCCGCCGGCCGCGCGGCACCAGGTGGCCCACCATGTCGTCCTGGTAGGAGGTGGGGCCGGTGTTGGGCCGCATCTGGGCGACGGAGACGTAGCGGCTGCCGTCCAGGGTCGGCACCCACAGCACCAGGTCGGCGAAGGAGAGGTCGGAGAGCAGCTGCCACTCGGAGACCAGCAGGTGCAGCCACTCGAGGTCCGCGGGGCCGAGTGCGGTGTGCTGGCGGACGAGGTCGTTCATGGAGGGCACGGACCGAGCCTACCGGCGGGCCCGCGGAGGCCGCCGTGCAGGCGCCCCCGGGCTCGGCGCTGCGGACGGAGCGCGGACGAGGGCCAGGCGCGGGCCAGGCGCGCGGCGGGCTCGGGGCTCGGGACACGGCCCGTGACGGGGCCGGGAAGCACTTCGGGCCGCGGCGCCGGTACGGGACCCTCAACCCGTCCGGCACCGCAGCCCGGAGTTCCAAGACCCCGGCGCGGTCAGGGCAGATCACGCCGCGAGTCCCGTTCCGTCCTCCTGTGCGGGGAGAACGGACGCTTCCTCCGCCCCATTGTGGACTAGACCTGTACGGGTGTCCATGGGTCTGCGGCGAACGATCGATCAGACCGCCCGCCGCGCGCTGCCGCGCCCGCTCAGTGGGTCTGGGTGACCTTGGCGAGGGCGCGGGGGGCGTCGGGGTCCTGGCCGCGGGCGAGGGTGACCTCGTAGGCCAGCATCTGGAGCGGCATGATCTCCAGGATGGGCTGGAGTTCCTCGGGCAGTCCTGCGGTGGGCAGGACGAAGCCGGCGGAGGCGGCGTCCACCTGTGGTTTCGGGCCGATCACCACGAGGTCGGCGCCACGGTCGCGGAGCCGGTCCAGCACGGGCTGGAGCGCCTCGCCGCCGCGGCCGTCGGTGACGACGGCGATCACCGGGGAGATGTTGTCGACCATGGCCAGCGGGCCGTGCAGCAGGTCGGCGCCGGAGTAGGACAGGGCGGGGATGTAGCTGGTCTCCATCAGCTTCAGCGCCGCCTCCTTGGCCGTGGGGTAGCCGTAGCCGCGTGAGGTGATGACCATGCGGTCGGCGAAGCGGTAGCGGCCGGCCAGGGCCCGTACCTCCTCGCGGCGGGCGAGGACGGATTCGGCGAGTTCGGGCAGGGCCGCGGCCTGCTCCGGCCCGTCGGCGCCGCGCATGCCCGCCACCAGCAGGTACAGGGCGAGGAGTTCGGCGGTGTAGGTCTTGGTGGCGGGCAGGGCCTCCTCCGGGCCGGCCAGCACGTCGATGTGGAACTCGCTGACCTGGGCCAGCGGCGAGGCGGCGTTGTTGGTGACCGCCAGGGTGATCGCGCCCGCTTCCCGGGCGGCGCGGGTGGAGGCGACCAGGTCCGGGGAGCCCCCGGACTGGCTGACGGTGATCACCAGGCAGTCGGTGAGGTCCGCCTTCGCCTGGTAGGCGGTTGTGGTGGACATCGAGGTGAGTCCGCACGGCCTGCCCAGCAGCACCTCGATGAGGTACTTGGCGTACAGCGCCGCGTTGTCCGAGGTGCCGCGGGCGGTGAGCAGCACGAAACGCGGGGCGCGGGCGGCGATCGCCTGAGCGGTCTCCCGGATCGTCGGGGCGCCGCCCGCGCCCCGCTCCCGCTCCAGCAGCCGGCGCAGCACCTCGGGCTGCTCGGCCATCTCGGCCGCCATCAGCCGCCCGGGCACGACGGGCTCCCCGGCGGTCTCGGGAACGGACGAGGACGGCGTCGGGACGGACATGCGGAGTGCCTCCAGGTGGCGTGACAGTCGGTCTGCGGCGGTCAGCGGCCGGCGTCCGCGCCGGTCAGGACCTCCGCGGCGGCTCGGGCGCAGACGCGGGCGGCGCCGTGGGTGGCGATGTGCAGCGCGCCGGCCGGCGGAGCCTGCGGGACGCCCATCTCCACCACGACGGTGTCGGGGCGGGCGGCGAGCAGGGAGTCCAGCACTCCGGCCATCCAGGCGTGCCGGTGGACGTCGCGTACCACGGCGACGATCCTACGGTTCGCCGCGGCGCCGAGCACCTCGGCGAGCGCGGCGTCGAGGCCCCCGTCGTCGATCCGGTCCCGGCCGTAGGTGGCGGTGGTGGTGCCGGGGAGCAGCCGGGCGAGTTCGGCGGCCAGGCCCCAGGGCGTCTCGCTGCCCACGGCGATGTTGGCGACCGGGGTGAGTGCGGCGACGAACGGCGGCTCGGTCAGCGGCCGGTGGTCCGCGAGCCCGGTGACGCGCAGCGCCCGGCGCGCGGCCAGCAGGCCCACGCCCTCGTCGTGCGCGGGGGTGAGTGCGGGGCCAGACGTGCTCCCCTCCTGGGCTCCGTGCGCGCGGGGACTGCGCACGGCGCCGGGTACGCCTGACCCCGCTGCCCGCTCCCCCGCCGCCGCCCGCTCCCCCGCCGTCCAGCGGGCGAGAGCCCGGACCCGCGCCGCGGCGTCCGCGAGCCGGTCGAGCGGCAGGTCGCCGTCCCGTACGGCCCGCAGCAGCGCGTCGCGCAGCCGCAGCACGGTGTCCTCGTCGGCGAGGCCGCCGCCGACGCAGATGGCGTCGGCGCCGGCGGCGAGGGCGAGCACGCTGCCCCGTTCGATACCGAAGGAGGCGGAGATGGCCTCCATCTCCATCCCGTCGGTGACGATCAGGCCCTGGTGTCCCAGGCCGCCGCGGTCCACGGGGGCGCGCAGCAGGCCGGTGAGCGCCGCAGGGCTGAGCGTGCCCGGGAGCGCGGCGTCCAGGGCTGGCAGCAGGATGTGCGCGCTCATCACGCACTTGCTGCCGGCGGCGACGGCGGCGCGGAACGGCACGAGTTCCCGCGTCCGCAGGGTGCCGAGGTCGGCGTCGATGCGGGGCAGCGCGTGATGGGAGTCGACCGCGGTGTCGCCGTGGCCGGGGAAGTGCTTGACGCAGGCGGCGACGCCGGCGGACTGGAGGCCCTCGACGTAGGCGACGGTGTGCCGGGCGACGAGGTGCGGATCGTCGCCGAAGGAGCGGACGCCGATGACGGGGTTGTCCGGATTGGAGTTGACGTCGGCGGAGGGTGCCCAGTTGAGGTTGACGCCGCAGGCGGCCAGCCGGCGGCCGAGTTCGCGGGCGACCGCGCGGGTCAGTCCGGGGTCGTCGACGGCGCCGAGGGCGAGGTTCCCGGGGAAGGAGGAGCCGGCGCGGGCCTCCAGGCGCGTGACGTCCCCGCCCTCCTCGTCGATGGCGACCAGCACGTCCGGCCGCACCTCCCGCAGTTCGGCGGTGAGCGCGGCGAGCTGGTCCGGGGAGGAGATGTTGCGGCCGAAGAGGCCCACGGAGCCCAGGCCCTCACGGAGCTGCCGGAGCAGCCAGCCGGGGGCGGTGGTGCCGGCGAAACCCGGTTGCAGGACGGTGAGGGCGTCCCGGGTGACGGCGGAAGTGTCCCGTACGAGGGTCGTCATGGTGGGCGTCACCCCTTCACGGCGCCGGCGCTGAGGCCGCCGACGGCGCGTCGTTGCAGGAACAGGAAGAGCAGCAGGACCGGGACGGCGAAGAGCGAGGACGCGGCCATGGTCGCACCCCAGTCGTTGCCGAACGCCGACTGGAACTGCGTGAGCCACAGCGGCAGCGTGTACGCCTCGGACTCCTTGTTGAGCACCAGCACCATGGCGAACTCGTTCCAGGCGGTGATGAAGCCGAAGAGCGAGGTGGACATCAGGCCGGGCGCCAGCAGCGGGAAGATCACCCGGAAGAAGGCCTGGGTGCGGCCGCAGCCGTCGATCAGCGCCGCCTCCTCGAGCTCCTTCGGCACGGCGGCGATGAAGCCGCGCAGCGTCCAGACGGTGAAGGGCAGCACCATCACGAAGTAGATCAGCGTGAGGGTGCCGATGCTGTTGAGCATCTGCGCGTCGCGGGCGATCAGGTACATCACGATGACCATGACCTCCCAGGGGGCCATCTGCGCCATCATCACGGCCAGCACCAGCCCCTTGCGCCCCCGGAAGCGCATCCGCACGATCGCGAAGCTCGCCGCCAGCGCGACCAGCAGGGCCAGCAGCACGGCGCCGACGGTGACGGTGAGGCTGTTGGCGACGTACGTCCAGAACAGCTCCACGCCGGTGGCCGTCGTGTAGTGCTCGACGGTGGGGGTGAAGAGGAACGTCGGGTCCTTGGTGAGCACCTCGGACGCGGGTTTGAAGGACGTGGAGAACATCCAGTAGACGGGGAAGACGAAGAACAGCGCCAGCGGCAGGGCCACCAGGTTGGGCCAGAGGCGGCCGAACGCCTTCCGGCGCCGGGCGCGTTCCGCGCTGCGGTCGGTCACGGCGGTGAGTGCGCTCACTGCTCCTCCTCCTGCTTGAGGATCAGGCGGAAGTAGAAGGACATGGCCACCAGCAGGATGAGGATGGTCAGCACGGAGGCGGCCGCCGCCACGCCGAAGTTCATCTGCGACATGCCCTCGACGTAGGCGAAGACCGGGAGGGTCTCGGAGGCGCGGTCCGGGCCGCCGCCGTTCAGGGCGACGATCTGCGCGAACGCCTTGAAGACCCAGATGATCTCCAGGAAGGTCGTGATCAGGAAGAACGGCTTCATGATCGGGAACACCACGGAGCGGAAGATGCGGGAGTTCGAGGCTCCGTCCATCCGCGCGGCCTCGTACAGCTCGCCGCTGATGGTGGTGAGGCCGGCGTAGAGGTTGAGCGCGACGAACGGGACGGACGCCCAGACGATCATCAGGGTGACGATGGCGAGGGTGGAGAAGCCGGAGTCGAACCAGTTGTGCTGCTCGTAGCCGGCGAAGCCGAGGCCCCGCATCACCCAGTTCATCACGCCGAACTGGGTGTCGAAGAGCCAGCGGAAGACGGTGGCGGAGGCGACGATGGGCATCGCCCAGGCCATGACCAGGGCGAGCGAGAGCACCAGCCGCATCCGGGAGCCGAGCCGGTTGAGCAGCAGCCCGACCAGGGTGCCGAGGACCATGATCAGCACCACGTTGACGGCCATGAACACGAACGTGCGGACCACCACGGTCCAGAACATGTCGTCGGCCAGCAGCTCGGTGTAGTTGCTCAGCCCCGTCCACACCGTCTCGCGCGAGATCATCTCGATGCGGCCGAGCTGCTGCAGCGAGATCAGGACGTTGCGGACCAGCGGATAGCCGAGGAAGACCAGCAGGGAGAGCACCGCCGGTGCGACGAGCGCGTACGGCAGCCAGGCATGGGTCCGCGGGCGGCGCGGACGTCGTGGCGCGGCCCCGGCGGCCGGCGGGGCGGGCTCGGGCACCTCGGGCGGCGGCTCCTCGGCGCGGGGCGCCGCCTGCGGCGTTCCGGGGGTCGCTCCCTGGGTGTGCAGGGTCATGTCCTCATTCCTCGGGGTGAGGGGGCGGGCATCAGGGCCGTGGAGTGCCCCGGCGGCCGGGGGAGGCCGGCCGCCGGGGACGGGTGCGCTGCGGACGCGCCGACGTCAGCTGCCGTTGATGCGCTCGGTGATGACCTCGTCGGCCTCCTTGCCGGCCTGCTTCGGGTCGGTCCCCTCCAGCACCTTGGTCATGTACGTCTTGATCGGGTTGGGGTCGGTCTCGACGTTGGCCCAGCCCGGGGTGACCGGGGTGATGCGGCCGACCTCCGCGGAGGCGACCATCGCCTCGGCGAACGAGCCCTCGGCCGGGTCGACCTGTGCGGCGGGGCTGTTGGGCAGCAGGCCGCCCTCGGTGGCCTCGGCGTACTTCGTCATCCACTCCTCGGAGGTGGCCATCTGCAGCCACTCCTGGGCGAGTTCCTTGTTGGGGGACCGCTCGGAGACGGAGAGGTTGGAGCCGCCGAAGAAGACGTGACCGGGCTGGTCGGCGGTCTTGCCGGGGATCGGGAAGTAGCCGAAGTCGGCCTCGTCGCCCGCCTCCTCGATGGCGGCGACGGCGCCGCCGGCCTCCCAGCCGAGCCCGATCCAGGACGCCACGTCCCCCTTGGGCACGACGTCGGTGGACTGCTGCGGGGTGGCCTCGTCCGCGTCCTTGGGGGCGGTGGAGTGGGACTGGAGCTCCTTGTAGAAGTCCATGGCGGCCGCCGCCTCGTCGCTCGCGAGGGCGCCCTCCCACGTGTCGCCGCCCTTCTCCACGGCGAGGTTGCCGCCCTCGTCCCAGAGGAAACCGGCGAAGACGTACCAGCTCTGGCCGGGCAGGTAGAGAGGCTGCTTGTCGGTCTTCTCGCCGATCTTCTCCAGGCCGGCGAGCCACTCCTCACGCGTCTCCGGCGGCTTGACGCCCGCCTCCTCGTAGACGCTCTTGTCGTAGATGACCGCGCGGTTGGCGGCGTACCAGGGAGCGGCGAAGAGCTTGCCGTCGAGTTCGGCGGAGCTCAGCATGCCCTCGTTCCACTGGTCGTAGCCCAGTTCGCCCTTCATCGGGGTGAGGTCGGCGAGGCCGCCGGTGACCGCGTATCCGGCGGTCTGGGTGTTGCCCAGTTCCAGCACGTCCGGCGGCGAGTCCTCGGAGAGCGCGGTGGTGATCCGCTCCTGGATGCCGTTCCACTGCTGGACCTTCATCTCGACCTCGACGCCCTTGTGTTCGGCCTCGAACGCCTTGTTCAGCTCCTTGGACCACGGCTCGGGCGCCGATCCGTCCATGACCCACACGGTCAGGGTCTTCTTGCCGCCGTCCCCCGCGCTGCCGCCCTCGGTGCCGCAGGCGGTGGCGCCGGCCACCAGTGCAGCGGCCCCCACCGCCGCTATGAGCTTGCGCCTCACGCCGTCCTCCTCGATGGTGTACGCAATGGTGTAGACCAGTGCCCGCAGCTTGGCCTAGACCTATAGGGGTGTCAACGGTCCGCGGACCCGCCGACCGTTCCGTTACCGGAACGACACCTGGCCTGGTACGTCCCACCGGGCCGGGCCCGTGCCACGATGTGAACCGCAACGAAGACGGAGGAGCCGGTGACGAACGCCGCGAAGAACGGAAACGGCGGGAACGGGAACGGAAGCACGCGCACCGCGCGGGTGCCGAAGTACTACCGACTCAAGCGCCACCTGCTCGAGATGACCGAGACCCTGCCCCCCGGCACGCCCGTTCCCCCGGAGCGCACGCTGGCCGGGGAGTTCGACACCTCGCGCACCACCGTGCGCCAGGCCCTCCAGGAACTCGTCGTCGAAGGCCGGCTGGAGCGCATCCAGGGCAAGGGCACCTTCGTCGCCAAGCCCAAGGTCTCGCAGGCCCTCCAACTCACCTCGTACACCGAGGACATGCGTGCCCAGGGCCTCGAACCCACCTCGCAACTGCTGGACATCGGCTACGTCACCGCCGACGACCGGCTCGCCGGACTGCTGGACATCCCGGCCGGCGGACGGGTGCTCCGCATCGAGCGCCTGCGGCTGGCCAGCGGCGAGCCGATGGCCATCGAGACCACCCACCTGTCGCAGAAGCGCTTCCCCGCCCTGCGGCGCAGCCTGGTGAAGTACTCCTCGCTCTACACCGCGCTCGCAGAGGTCTACGACGTCCACCTCGCGGAGGCCGAGGAGACCATCGAGACCTCGCTCGCCACCCCCCGCGAGGCGGGCCTGCTCGCCACCGACGTGGGGCTGCCGATGCTGATGCTCTCCCGGCACTCCAAGGACACCGACGGGGAGCCCGTGGAGTGGGTGCGGTCGGTCTACCGCGGCGACCGCTACAAGTTCGTCGCCAACCTCCACCGCCCCGTCCGCTGACCTTCACCACGCCCCCGCCCCGGACGAACAGCCATCACCGCGCGCCTCCGACCAGCCACGACGCGTACCGGACGACCTGCGGGTTGTCCGGTCCGTTATGCGGAAGGGGGGTGACGGGGGCCGCTCCCGCTGACTAGATTCCTGCGCACCGATCAGGAGATCACTTCAGTACTTGGACGGGAGCACCACCCATGCCACCACCCACGAGCACGGGGACGATCCCCACCGTCACCCCCGCGCGCGCGCTGGCCGCCGTCTGCCTGTTCATTCCGTTCGTCGCGATGCTCTGGGTCGGCAGCTACGACTCGGTGGAGCCCACCTTCATCGGCATCCCGTTCTTCTACTGGTACCAGATGCTGTGGGTGCCCCTGGCCACCCTGCTCACGGTGATCGCCTACGTGCTGGTGCGGCGGGACAACGCCGCCCGCCGCGACGCCCGCGCGGCCGCCGAGGGGGGTGAGCGCGCATGAACGAGGACATCAACGTCGTGGCGCTCGTGGTCTTCGTCTTCTTCTTCGCGCTGGTGACGGTCATGGGCTTCCTCGCCGCCCGCTGGCGGAAGGCGGCCCATGCCGACAACCTGGACGAATGGGGCCTGGGCGGCCGGAGCTTCGGCACCTGGATCACCTGGTTCCTGCTCGGCGGCGACCTCTACACCGCGTACACCTTCGTGGCCGTGCCCGCGCTGATCTACTCGGCCGGCGCGGTGGGCTTCTTCGCGGTGCCGTACACGATCCTCGTCTACCCGCTGATCTTCCTCTTCCTGCCGCGTCTGTGGTCGGTGTCCCACCGGCACGGCTACGTGACGACCTCGGACTTCGTGAAGGGCCGCTTCGGCTCGCGCGGCCTGTCCCTGGCCGTGGCGCTGACCGGCATCCTCGCCACCATGCCCTACATCGCGCTGCAGCTCGTCGGCATCCAGGCGGTGCTGGACGTGATGGGCATCGGCGGCGGCGCGTCGACGCACTGGTTCATCAAGGACCTGCCGCTGCTCATCGCCTTCGGCGTGCTCGCGGCCTACACCTACTCCTCGGGACTGCGGGCCCCGGCCCTGATCGCGTTCGTCAAGGACTCGCTGATCTACATCGTGATCGCCGTCGCGATCATCTACATCCCGATCAAGCTCGGCGGCTTCGACGACATCTTCTCCAGCGCGGGCGAGAAGCTCTCCGAGACCGGCGGAGCACTGGTCACCGGGCCCGAGGGCCACTGGGCGTACGCGACGCTGGCACTCGGCTCCGCGCTGGCGCTGTTCATGTACCCGCACGCGATCACCGCGACGCTGTCCAGCCGCAGCCGCGAGGTGATCCGCCGCAACACCACCATCCTGCCCCTGTACTCGCTGATGCTGGGCCTGCTGGCACTGCTCGGCTTCATGGGCATCGCGGCCGGAATCTCGCTGGACAACCCGCAGCTGGTGGTGCCGCAGCTGTTCGAGAACATGTTCCCGGCCTGGTTCGCGGGCGTCGCGTTTGCCGCCATCGGCATCGGCGCCCTGGTCCCGGCGGCCATCATGTCGATCGCCGCGGCGAACCTGTTCACCCGGAACGTCTACCGCGACTTCCTCAAGCCGAACGCCACCCCGGAGCAGGAGACCAAGGTCTCCAAGGTCACCTCGCTCCTGGTGAAGGTCGGCGCCCTGGTCTTCGTCCTCACCCTGGACAAGACGGCGGCGCTCAACTTCCAGCTGCTGGGCGGCATCTGGATCGCGCAGACCTTCCCGTCCCTGGTCGGCGGCCTGTTCACGCGCTGGTTCCACCGGTGGGCGCTGCTCGCCGGCTGGGCGGTCGGCATGGTGTACGGCACCATCGCGGCGTACAACGTGTCCAGCCCGAAGCAGGATCACTTCGGCGGCAGCACGGCGGAGATCCCGATGATCGGTGAGATCGGTTACATCGGCCTCACCGCCTTCGTGCTGAACGCCGTGGTCACGGTCGTCCTGACGGTGATCCTGCGGGCCGCCAAGGTCCCGGACGGGCGGGACGAGACCACGCCCTCCGACTACCGCGCGGACGCCGGAGACCGGGGCGTCAAGGAGGAGCTGCCGGCTCCCACCGCCGCTCCCTGATCCCCGGAACCCACCCGAGCACCCCACCGGCGGCCGCCGGTGGGGTGCTGCATGCTGGGGGCATGGACGTGACGATCAGGGCGGCGCACGAGGCGGAGTACGGCGAGGTCGGAGACCTGACGGCCGACGCGTACCTGGAGGACGGGCTGCTCACCCACGGCGCGCGGGACCCGTACCTGGAGGTGCTGCGGAACGTGCCGCACCGCGCCGGGCACGCGCAGGTCCTGGTCGCCGTGGACGCGGGCACCGGCGATCTGCTGGGCACCGTGACCTTCGTCGGGGACGGCGGGGAGTACGCGAACATCGCCCGGCCCGGCGAGGCCGAGTTCCGCATGCTGGCCGTGCACCGGACGGGGCGGGGGCGCGGCGTGGGCGAGGCGCTGGTGCGCGAATGCCTGGCGCGTGCGCGGGCACTCGGCCGGGAACGCGTGGTGCTCTCCACCGAGTCGAAGATGACGACCGCTCACCGCCTGTACGGGCGGCTGCGGTTCGTGCGCACCCCCGCCCGCGACTGGGAGCCGATCCCCGGTCTGCCACTGTGGACCTTCGCGTTGGAGCTCGCCGACGCCGAGGACTGACGGGCACGGCAACCCTACCAGCGACACAAGATGTTGGGGTGCTCGCGCGGAGCACCCCAACATGTATGCTCGTCCTCGCTGTCGCCGCAGGGGAACCCGGTGCGAATCCGGGACTGTCCCGCAACGGTGTGCGGCGTGCCGTGCCCTGCCTCCACGCGTCGAACGGGCCCCGGAACGCCGCGAGTCCGAGCACCTGCCGACGGCGTCGTACACGTCCGGGCCCCGTGGGATGGGCCGGCGGACGCGAGGTGGCGCCTGCCCGCAACGGGTCGCCGTCTGCGCCCCGCCACGCCTCCCCACCGGCCCCCGCCGAGCGAGGGAGAGCACGTCACCGTGACCATCGCACCCGAGGCCGCAGCCGTCCCGTCGCCGTACCCGGCGCGTTCCGGGCCGGACGCCGACAGCGCCCTGCTGGAGCGGCTGTTGACGGAGCTGACCGCCGACCTGCCCGCGACCGACGCCGCCCGGATCGCCGCGGCCGTACGGCGCGGACGGCACCCCGGATCGACCCACGCGGACCTGCGGTCGCTGGCCGTCGAAGCGGCGGCCGGACTCATCGGCGACGAACCGGAGTACGGGCGCCTGGCGGCCCGGCTGCTGACCCGCGCCGTGCGCGAGGAGGCCGCCGGTCAGGGCGCGACCTCGTTCTCCGCCTCGGTCGCCGTCGGCCACCGCGAAGGTCTGATCGCGGACTCCACCGCCGCGTTCGTCACCGCGCACGCCGCACGCCTGGACGCCCTGGTCGACGCCGCCGTGGCGGACGGCAGCGACGACCGGTTCGGCTACTTCGGGCTGCGCACGGTGCACTCCCGCTACCTCCTGCGCCACCCCACGACCCGCCGGGTGGTGGAGACCCCGCAGCACTTCCTCCTGCGCGTCGCCTGCGGGCTGGCGGCGGACGACAGCGCGCGGGCCGTCGACGAGGTCGCCGAGCTGTACCGGCTGACCAGCTCGCTGTCCTACCTGCCGTCCTCCCCGACGCTCTTCAACTCCGGCACCCGGCACCCGCAGATGTCGTCGTGCTACCTGCTGGACTCGCCGCTGGACGAACTGGACTCGATCTACGAGCGCTACCACCAGGTCGCCCGGCTCTCCAAGCACGCCGGCGGCATCGGCCTGTCCTGGTCCCGCGTCCGTGCCCGCGGCTCGCTCATCCGCGGCACGAACGGTCACTCCAACGGCATCGTCCCGTTCCTGCGCACGCTGGACGCCTCGGTCGCCGCGGTGAACCAGGGCGGCCGGCGCAAGGGCGCCGCCTGCGTCTACCTGGAGACCTGGCACGCCGACCTGGAGGAGTTCCTGGAGCTGCGGGACAACACCGGCGAGGAGGCCCGCCGCACCCACAACCTCAACCTCGCGCACTGGATCCCGGACGAGTTCATGCGCCGCGTCGAGGCCGACGCAGACTGGTCGCTGTTCTCCCCCGCCGAGGTGCCCGAGCTGGTGGACCTGTGGGGCGACGACTTCGACGCCGCCTACCGCCGCGCCGAGGCGGACGGGAAGGCCGTGAAGTCCGTTCCGGCCCGGCAGCTGTACGCGCGGATGATGCGCACCCTCGCGCAGACCGGCAACGGCTGGATGACCTTCAAGGACGCCGCCAACCGCACGGCCAACCAGACCGCCGAGCCGGGCCGCGTCGTCCACTCCTCCAACCTGTGCACCGAGATCCTGGAGGTGACCGACGACGACGAGACCGCCGTGTGCAACCTCGGCTCGGTCAACGTCGCCGCCCACCTCGGTGACGACGGCGGGATGGACTGGGAGCGCCTGGACGCCACCGTGCGCACCGCCGTGACCTTCCTGGACCGCGTGGTCGACGTCAACTACTACCCCACCGAGCAGGCAGGCGGCTCCAACGCACGCTGGCGTCCGGTCGGTCTGGGCCTGATGGGCCTCCAGGACGTCTTCTTCCGGCTGAGGCTGCCGTTCGACTCCCCCGCGGCGCAGCAGCTGTCCACCCGCATCTCGGAACGCATCATGCTCGCCGCCTACGAGGCGTCGGCCGACCTCGCCGAGCGGCACGGCCCGCTCCCGGCCTGGGAGGCGACCCGCACCGCGCGCGGCGTACTCCACCCGGACCACTACCCGGAGGCCGAACAGACCTGGCCGGAGCGCTGGTCGGCGCTGCGGACCCGGATCGCCGCCACCGGCATGCGGAACTCGCTGCTGCTGGCCATCGCCCCCACGGCGACCATCGCCTCCATCGCCGGCGCTTACGAATGCATCGAGCCGCAGGTGTCCAACCTGTTCAAGCGCGAGACGCTGAGCGGGGAGTTCCTCCAGGTCAACGGCTACCTGGTGGAGGAGCTGAAGCGGCTGGGCCGCTGGGACGACGCCACCCGGGAGGCGCTGCGCGACGCCAACGGCAGCGTGCAGGACCTCCCGGGACTGCCCGCGGAGGTACGCGAGCTGTACCGGACGGCGTGGGAGATCCCGCAGCGCGCGCTCATCGACATGGCGGCCGCCCGCACCCCGTACCTGGACCAGAGCCAGTCGCTGAACCTGTTCATGGCGTCCCCGACCATCGGGAAGCTCAGCTCGATGTACGCCTACGCCTGGAAGCGCGGCATCAAGACGACGTACTACCTGCGGTCACGGCCGGCCACCCGGATCGCGCGGGCGGCCGGGTCGGCCACCGCTCAGGCCGCCGTACCCGCCCAGCAGAGCGCCGCGCCGGACGAGGCCGTCGCCTGCTCCCTGGAGAACCCCGAGTCCTGCGAGGCATGCCAGTGACCACCCCCAAGACGCACAAGAACCTGCTCGACCCGGGCTTCGAACTGACCCTGCGTCCGATGCGGTACCCGGAGTTCTACGAGCGCTACCGGGACGCGATCAAGAACACCTGGACCGTGGAGGAGGTCGACCTCCACTCCGACGTCGCCGACCTCGCCAAGCTCTCCCCCGGCGAACAGCACATGATCGGCCGCCTGGTGGCGTTCTTCGCCACCGGCGACTCCATCGTGGCGAACAACCTGGTGCTCACCCTCTACAAGCACATCAACTCGCCCGAGGCCCGGCTGTACCTGTCGCGGCAGCTGTTCGAGGAGGCCGTGCACGTCCAGTTCTACCTGACGCTGCTGGACACCTACCTGCCCGATCCGGACGAACGCGCCGAGGCGTTCGCGGCGGTGGAGAACATCCCGTCCATCCGGGAGAAGGCGCAGTTCTGCTTCCGCTGGATGGACTCGGTCGAGAAGGTGGAACGGCTGGAGACGCGCGAGGACCGGCGCCGCTTCCTGCTCAACCTGATCTGCTTCGCGGCCTGCATCGAGGGCCTCTTCTTCTACGGCGCCTTCGCCTACGTGTACTGGTTCCGCTCGCGCGGCCTCCTGCACGGCCTGGCGACCGGCACCAACTGGGTGTTCCGCGACGAGTCGATGCACATGTCGTTCGCCTTCGACGTGGTCGACACCGTCCGCCACGAGGAGCCCGACCTCTTCGACGACGCGCTGGAGAAGCAGGTCACCGCGATGCTGGAGGAGGCGGTGGAGGCCGAGCTGCAGTTCGCCCGCGACCTGTGCGGCGAAGGGCTGCCGGGCATGAACACCGACTCGATGCGGGAGTACCTGGAGGCCGTCGCGGACCAGCGGCTCGCCCGGCTCGGATTCCCCGTCCGGTACGGCTCGGCGAACCCGTTCTCCTTCATGGAGCTGCAGAACGTGCAGGAGCTGACGAACTTCTTCGAGCGGCGCGCCTCGGCGTACCAGGTCGCCGTCGAGGGCTCGGTGTCCTTCGACGACGACTTCTGAACACGCCGGAGTCACGCGCGGACGGGCCGGCCGGGGAGACCCGGCCGGCCCGTCCGCGCGTGACGTGAACGGTCAGTCGTTGGGGACGGTCTCGTAGCGGGGGGTGCCCTCGGCCATCTGCTTCAGGGCGTCCTTGCGCTCGCGCTTGGAGAGCCGGTCGATGTACAGGTAACCGTTCAGGTGGTCGGTCTCGTGCTGAAGGCAGCGGGCGAAGTAGCCGGTGCCGCGCACCCGGATCGGCTTGCCGTCGGCGTCCTGGCCGCGGACCACGGCGAAGTCCGGGCGGGCCAGCTCGGCGTACGCGGTGGGTACCGAGAGGCAACCCTCGCCCGAGTCGTCCAGCGACCGCCGGTCGGCCGGCAGCTCCTCCAGCACCGGGTTGACCACGACGCCGACGTGCCGGACGCCGTCGTCGTCGGGGCAGTCGTAGACGAAGACCTTGGCGTCGACGCCGATCTGGTTGGCGGCGAGCCCGACGCCCTCGGCCGCGCGCTGGCTGGCGAACATGTCGTCGATCAGCTTCGCGAGATCGTCGTCGAACGCGGTGACGTCCTTGCACTCCTTGTGCAGGACCGGATTGCCGACGACGGTGATCGGGCGAGCGGTCCCCCGCGCCCGGTACGCCTGCTCGCGCTCCTCGCAGTCCTCGGTGTCGACCACGAACTCCCCAGCCGACTCCGACCGGGTCTCCTGCTGCTGCGACATTCCGCCGTACGCCTTCCTCACGTCCTCGGGGCACCCGCCCCGGGACCTCCGCCTGGGCCGTCACCGCGCGTCCCGCGCGGGATACGCCCTACAGGGTACGGGGCGCGCCGCGACGGCGGGCCGGATACCGGTGGCCGGGCGGACCGCCGGGACGCCGCGGCCGTCGCTCCGGCCTCAGCAGACCTCTTCCAGGTCCCGCCACTCGCGGGTGTCCGGGCTGTCGGCGACCCAGCCGTCCAGCAGACCCCGCACCAGCCCGGAGGGGGCGGCGATGCCGCACTCGCGCTCCGGCACCCACAGATCGCCGGGCCCGCCCGCCGTCATGTGGCCGAGGGGCCCGGGATGACCGGGGGAACTGTGGTCGTGCGGGTCCAGGTGGACGGTGCCGTCGCCCTCGTCGCTCGGCATGCTGCTCTCGGAGCAGGACCGGCACAGCAGCCGCACGGACGAGGACCAGTCCTCCGCGGCGAATCCGGCGTCGGCCGCCAGCCGCTCCAGGGCGTCGCGGTCCTCCTCGGCGGCCGCGTCGAGCAGCACCACCCAGGTGGGCACCGGCGAGGGGGCCCACAGCTCGATCTCGTCGAAGACGGGGTAGGCCGGACCGGCCGCCGTGGTCCGCTCGCCGTGCGGCACGCCGTCGTGCAGGATCACCTCGCCCCAGCGGCGCCCGGAGGACGGCAGCGGGATGCTCTGGATCTCCAGCCGGGCCGGATCGATGCGGCGGCCCCACACCACCTCGGCCTCGCCCTCCGGGGAGAGCCGGACGGCGGCGCTCCCCAGCTGCATGCCGGTGGGCTCGCCCGCCGCGGCCGAACTGTGCGCCTCTCCGGGGACCCGCAGCCCGTACGCCTGCCAGGCGCGGCGGGCCAGCGGCCAGTCCTGGAGCGCGGTGGCGGCGATGCCGACGTTCCACCAGTCGGGGGCGCCCGCGTCACGGTCCAGCAGCGCGACGGCGCGCAGACCCGCGGCGCGCGCCTGCTCCCAGTCGTGCCGGAACTTGTGCAGCAGCGCGAGATTGAACCAGGACTCGGAGAGCCACGGCTCCAGGTCTGCGGCGCGGGTGAGCAGAGCGCCGGCGTCCTCGTAGCGCCCGTCCCCGATGAGCGTGAACGCGCGGTCGGTCGCCTGCCGCCAGGAGGCGGAGGGACGGTGCCGCACCTTGCCGAAGATCCTCACGATGTGCCGCCTGACTCCCGCCTGTCGCTGCGTGTTCGCGTCGTCGATGACGTGGGGCGCACCACTGGTCGTGGTTTCCCCTCTCGCATCCAACCATGCCCACTCGCCCTCGCGCTCACTACCCGAAAGGCGAACCCGTGGCCGCGGACGCCGACCCCGGCGCGGGCGCGGCCGGTCCGGGGAGGTCCGGGGCCACGACGCGGGCGAGGGCGTCGACCACCCGCGGGTCGTAGTCGCGGGCGGCGCCCAGCCGCAGCCGTTCCAGGGCCCGCAGGGGCGCCGCCACCGGGTCCTGCCCGGCGGTCAGCTCCTCGAAGGCGTTGGCGACCCGTACGAGACGCGCCGTGAGCGGCTGTTCACGCCACGGATCGGCCTGCCGTTCGACCACCAGGGCGACGTCCGCGCGCACACCGGTCTGCCGCACCACGGCGCCGCCGAGGAGCGCGATCCGCCGCCGTTCGGATTCCTCCAGCGGCTCGGTCGCCCCGCCGACCAGCGGGTCCACCAGGGACAGCTGGCCGATGTCGTGCATCAGGGCGGCGTACTCCAGCACGGTGAGATCCGGCTCGGCCAGCCCGAGTTCGCGGGCCATCGCCCGGCTCAGCGCGGCGACGCGGCGGGCGTGGCCCTGTGGCGTGCAGCCGGCCACCTCGGTCGCCCGGGCGAGGGAGGCGATGGTCTGCCGGTAGGTGGCCCGTACGGCGGCGTGCCTGCGTACCGCGAACTGCACCAGCAGCAGCGGCACCCAGCACACCGGGAGCGCCCACAGCCCGCCCGCGCCCACCGCGAGCGCCAGCACCGCCCCGGTGGCGGTCAGCGCCTGCACGAGTCCGAACGCGCCGCGCAGCGCGTCGTGCAGCGACGGCGGGAACGCCCGCGAGCGGCGGCCGGAGCTCACCACGGCGGCCAGCACCGCGTCCCAGCCGGCGGTGAGCAGGAGGACGAGCAGGACCAGCGGGGCGTGCCACGGCCCGCCCAGTCCGGTCGCCTCCGCCCACGTGTGCAGGGGCTGGTAGCAGGCGGCGGCGAAGGCGGCCGTCAGCAACCGTCCGGCCTCCCGGTCCGGACGGACGGGGCGCGGGGCGCGGACCAGGTGCGGGAGGGAGCCGGCGAGGGTGCCGGCCGCCGTGACGGCGACCACCTGCAGCACGCCGTGACCGGCGGGACGGCCCTCGACCTCGCCCAGCAGCGCGTAGCCGAGCGCGGCGGCGGTGGCCAGCGGTGCGACCGGGTGCGCGCCGCCGGGCAGCCGGACGCGTACGGCCTCGCCGGCGGCGACGAGCAGCGCGAACGCCAGCGCGGCGGCCGGCTGACGCACGCCGTCGCGGACGGTGACGAGCAGCCCGGCGAGTGCGAGTGCGGCCGCGGCGGCGTGCACGGCCGCGACCCGTCGCCTCACGTCGGCTCTCCGGGACCGGGAGGGGATGCGGACGTCGGCGGGCCGGAGGAGCCGGCGCCTGCGGGCGAACGTTCCTGCACGCCGTCGCGGGGGCGCGCGCCGCCCGAGCCGTCCGGCAGAGCACCGGGCCGACCCGGCGGAGCGGCCCCGGGGCCGGGATGCCCCGGACGCGCAGGAGCGGCGTGGCGCCCGCGGGCCCCGGGAGGTGCCCCGGCGGCGGACGGCGGTGTGGACTGGTCCGGCCCGGCGCCCGCCGGGCCGTCGAACGCCCGCGCCGCGTCGCGGCCCGGAGCGCCGCCGGACGCTCCGAGGCGGGCGGCGCCCGTGGTGTGGGTGGTCGGGCCGGACGGGAACGGCCGGGCCTCGGCGCCGTGGTCCCGCGCTGCGGCGGAGGCACGCCCCGCACGGTGACGGCCGTGCGCGGGGCGGCATACGGCCGTGCGCGGCGACGGTACGGCCCGGTGGGAGCGGGAGCGTGCGGCGGGCGGGGCCGCGGGTTCGGCGCGGGCGCCGTCCCGGGCGGGGTCGGCGGTGACCTCTGCGGACCACCCGTGGCGGTCCAGCGCCCGGGTGAGGGCGTCGACCATGCAGGGGTCGAAATGGGTGCCGGCGCAGCGGTGGAGTTCGGCGACGGCGTCGCCGACCGGCCGTCCGCGGCGGTAGCTGCGGTGGGAGGTCATCGCATCGAACGCGTCGGCCACGGCGACCAGCCGGGCGGGTTCGGGGATCTCGTCGCCCGCGAGGCCGTACGGGTAGCCGGTGCCGTCCAGGCGCTCGTGGTGGTGCAGGATCGCGGAGCGCGCCTCGCCGAGGAAGCGGACGCCGCGCACCATCTCGTGCCCGTACTCCGGATGCAGTTCCAGCACGCTGCGCTCCAGCGGGCTGAGCGGTCCGGCCTTGCGCAGCAGCCGGGTGGGCACGCCGAGCTTGCCGACGTCGTGCAGGATGCCCGCGAACCGCAGCGCCTCGGTCCGGCCGTCGTCCATGCCGAGTTCACGGGCGATCAGCGCGGAGGCCCGGCCCACCCGTTCGCTGTGGCCGCGGGTGTAGCGGTCCTTGATGTCCACGGCCTGCACCAGCGCCCGTACGGTCGCCCGGTGGGCGGCCCGTTCCCGCTGGTACTCGGCGAAGACCCAGCAGCACAGCGCCATGGGCAGCAGCACGGACAGGGCGGCTGCCGGGCCGTACGGGCTGCGCCACAGCACGGCCATCAGCAGCCCGGCGAGCGCGTGGACGGCGTGCGGCGGCAGCAGGGGAACGAACCGGCCACGCCACGCGGCGCGCGGGGCGCACCGTTCGGCGGCTACCAGGACGGCGCCGTCCAGGGCGGTCAGCACCGCGCAGTAGACGACCACGACCAGGGCCGCCGGGAGCAGCGCCTCCGGGAGCCCCAACGCGGCCGCCGCCTCCGCGCCGCCCGGTCCCGGTGCCGCTCCGTCGCCGGCCGCCGGGAGCAGCCGGGCCGCGGCGCCGGCGGCGTACGCGGCCAGGGACAGCCGGGCCGCACGCCACACGCGGCGGGCGCCGGCGTGCCGCGCGGGGACCCGGCCGGCGAGGGCCCCCACGACCGGGACCAGCGCCGCGCCCTCCGGCCGGAGCAGCAGGACGGCGGTGAGCAGCAGCGGCCCGCACACCTCCGGCGGCGCGCCCTCCTCGCCGCCCCACGCGCGGGCCAGGCGCGGGACCCGGCGCCCTGCCTGCGGAAGGAGCTGCGGCAGGCGGGGCAGGGTCTCGGCCCCGGCATACAGGCCGGCAAGCAGCGAGAGCGCCGCCCAGTCGATACGGGCGGGATGCAGGGGTGCGGGGAGGGCGCAGACGAGGGCGGCCAGCGCGACGGCGAGGACGAGCGCCCGCGCGCTCGCGGCGAGCCCGGCGGCCCGTGCTCCCATCGCGCCTCCTCCCCGTCCGGCACAGGGCAGGGAGAATAGGGGCGGTGGCGGGAGGCGCGGCGGGCGTGTCGGGAAATCCGCCCGGCGGAAGCCCGCGGATGTCAGCCTTTCGAGTGCTTCATGCCCGCACGGAGGTACGAGTCCTGGAGGTACGGGCGGACGCGAGCGGCAGCGCCGGTCGCGCCGGGCTCAGCGCCCGGCCCCGCCCTCGTCACCGGCGCGCGAAGCGGCGCCCGCGTCCGGGCCGATCTCCCCGGCGCGGATCTTCTCGATCCGCCCCATCACCTTGGACCGCAGGTCGGTCGGTACGTCGTCGTGCCCGCAGCATCGCTTGACGAGCTTCTTGACCTCCTGCTCCAGTCCGTACTTCTCCAGGCACGGGGAGCACTCGTCGAAGTGCACCTGGAACTTGGCGCAGTCGCTCTCGGGCATCTCCTGATCGAGGTACTCGTAGAGGTGGTCCAGGATCTCGGAGCAGTCCGTCTCGTGCGGCTCTCCGCAACTCATGAGCCCGAGCCTTTCCCGTCGTGCGACGCGTCCGTACCGGCACCGGCGGGGACGAGTCCGCGGTCGCGCGCGTAGTCCTCGAGCATGCCGCGCAGCTGGCGGCGGCCGCGGTGCAGCCGGGACATCACGGTGCCGATGGGTGTCCCCATGATGTCCGCGATCTCCTTGTACGCAAACCCCTCGACGTCCGCCAGGTACACGGCGATCCGGAACTCCTCCGGAATGTCCTGGAGGGCCTGCTTCACGTCCGAGTCGGGCAGGTGGTCCAGCGCCTGGGCCTCCGCGGAACGGAGCCCCGTCGACATGTGCGACTCGGCGCGGGCGAGCTGCCAGTCCTCGATCTCCTCGGCCGCGCTGCGCTGCGGTTCGCGCTGCTTCTTGCGGTAGGAGTTGATGAAGGTGTTGGTGAGGATCCGGTAGAGCCACGCCTTGAGGTTGGTGCCCTCCCGGAACTGGTGGAACGACGCGTACGCCTTGGCATAGGTCTCCTGCACCAGGTCCTCCGCGTCGGCGGGATTCCGGGTCATACGGAGGCCGGCGGAGTACATCTGGTCCAGGAACTGCAGGGCGTCGCGCTCGAAGCGCGCGCTGCGCTCCTCCGCGCTCTCCTGCTGCTCCGCGTCGCGCGCGCTGTTCGTGCCGTCGCCGGTGCCGGTGACCGGACCCACCTCCTCCGTAGCTCCTGCGGGCAGAAACGAGTACCCGCTCGCCCCGGAGAATAGACGACGATCCGCAGCCTCTGCCGCCGGATTCCCGGCGCCACCGGCCAACGCGAGCGTGGCCCAGTCCAGGTCAGCGGCCTGGGGACGCTGCGGGCAAGCGACAGAACCCATGGGGGCGGCTTCCTTTCGCATAGGGCGTAGACGTTCGGGCGGTGTGGTCACCGCCGCAGCCCGTACAACACCTCAGGGGGCCGCCGGCATTCCCGCGGCGATCCACGACTGCACGGCCTCGGTGAGTGTCCGCAGCGCTTCGTCCTGTGACACCGCGGCGGTCTTCGGCACGGCGAAGCCGTGGTCCCCGCCGGGGACGGCGGCGAGCCGCGTACCGGCCGGGAACTCGGCGGGCCGCCCGAAGGGGTCCCGCTCGCCCTGGACGACCAGAGTGGGCAGGCCGGCGTCGGTCAGTTCACCCGCCCGCGACTTCTCCGGGCGGCCGGGCGGGTGCAGCGGGAACGACAGCGCGAGCACGGCGGCCGCGCCGAGCGCGCCCGCCGTGCGGCAGGCGACGCGCGCCCCGGCGCTGCGTCCGCCGGCGACGAGGGGGAGCTCGCCGCCTTCCGTACGGGCCTCGAGTGCGGGCCAGAGCGCGGTCCACGCCGCGTCCAGGGTCTTCGGGGCGGGGGCGACCTTCTTCCCGGCGACCCGCCAGGGCTGCTCGACCAGGGCGACGGTGGTGCCGTGCGGTGGCAGGGCCTCGGCGAGCGCCCGGAGGTCGCGGGCCTCGATGCCGCCCCCGGCGCCGTGGCCGAGGGCGAGCACCCGGCGGGGCCGGTCTGCCGGGTACCAGGTGAGGCGGGCGTCCCCGGTGGGGGTGGCGACGGTTTCGCGTGCGGGCATGCGGCGATTCTCCACCGCGCCGGCCGCTGACCCGCGCACCGCAGGAGGCGCGCCGCCGGAACACGCGTACGGCCGCCCAACGCGCCGCGGCCCGTTCGCCGCGGGCCGTCCGCCGCAGGCCGTCCGCCGCGGGCCGTCAGAAGAGCGTCGGCTCTTCGGGGGCCGCGATCTCCTCGACCAGCTCCGGCCCGTTGTTCCGCACGTTGCTCACCTCCGTCGACACCGGGTAGGCGCGCAGCAGGCCCGCGGGCGGCGGGGCGAGCAGGGCCCGGATCTCGTCCGGGTCGGTCTTCGCCGGGTCCAGCCACGCGTCCCACCTGTCGGGGGTCAGCACCAGCGGCATCCGGGGGTGGATGTCGGCCAGCGACTGCGGACCGGCGCCCGCCTCTCCCGTCGCCCCGGCCAGCAGGCCCGTCTCGGCGGCGGTCGTCACCACCGTGCACGTCACCCACCAGGAGCGCGGGTCGTCGTCGGCCCGGGTGCGGTCGCGCCAGAACTCGTACAGCCCGGCCATCGCCATCACGCCGCCGTCGGCCGGCGTCACGAAGTACGGCTGCTTCCGCGGACGCTTCCGCTTCCCCTCCTGCTCCAGGTCCAGCTCCTTGTTCCCGGTGACCCATTCGAAGTAGCCGTCGGCGGGGAGCAGGCAGCGGCGGGCCGCGAACGGCTTGCGGTAGGCGGACTTCTCGTGGACCGTCTCCGCCCGCGCGTTGATCATCTTCACGCCCATGTCCGGCGACTTGGCCCACCCCGGGACCAGCCCCCAGCGCAGCGTCCGCAGCTGACGCACGGGGCCGGGGTCGTCCGACCCCTTCTCCGGCCTGTCGAGCACCGCGTACACGTCCTTGGTCGGCGCGACGTTCCAGTCCGCCGCGAGCGCCTCCTCCGGCTCCCACTTCTGCACGTCGAACAGCCCGACGAGGTCCTCGGGCTTCCTGCTGGCCGCGTACCGTCCGCACATGAGTGCAAGACTGCCACGGCACACCGACAACGCGGCCGTGCGCGGAGGCGGGGACCGCGTCCGGACCGCCGGGGGCCAGGGGAGGCACGTCGCAGCATGGACACCAGGGGCATCACCGACCTGTGGGACCGGGTCCTGGGCACCCAGCCCGACCCCGACCTGTGGGTCGTACTCACCACCGCCGCCGTCGCGTTCGCCGCGATCGCCCCGCACCGCGTGTGGCGGCTGTCCCGGAACGCGGTGACCATCGCGCACGAGGGCGGGCACGGCCTGACCGCGCTGCTCACCGGCCGCCGCCTGGACGGCATCCGGCTGCACTCGGACACCTCCGGCCTCACCGTCTCGCGCGGGAAGCCGCACGGCATCGGCATGGTGCTCACCGCCGCGGCCGGCTACACCGCTCCCCCGCTGCTCGGCCTCGGCGGGGCCTGGCTGCTGGCCGCCGACCACATCACCCTGCTGCTGTGGGGCGCCACCCTGCTGCTCCTGGCGATGCTGGTGATGGTCCGCAACGCGTACGGCGTGCTCACCGTGGTCCTCACCGGCGGCGCCTTCCTCCTGGTGTCGTGGCTGACCGGCCCGCAGGTCCAGGCCGCCTTCGCCTACGGCGTGGTGTGGTTCCTGCTGCTGGGCGGCGTACGGCCGGTGTTCGAGCTCCAGGCCAAACGGCGGCGCGGCGGGGCCCCCGACTCCGACGTCGACCAGCTGTCCCGGCTGACGCACGTGCCGCCGTTCCTGTGGCTGCTGCTGTTCCACGCGGTGTCGCTGTGCTCCCTCGCGGGCGGCGGGCGCTGGCTGCTCGACCTCTGAGGGCCGGCCGCCCCGTACCGGCGCCGCCCGGGCCCGTCCGGGCGCCGTGCGCAGGGGCGCAGCCTCTAGAGTTGAGCCATGACCGAGACCACCGGCCGCCCCGTCGCGGACCCCGCCCTCTGGCCCGCCCCGCTCGCCGCGGACCCCGTGGACGCGACCGTGACCGTGCCCGGGTCCAAGTCGGTCACCAACCGCGCCCTGGTGCTCGCCTCCCTGGCCGCCGAACCCGGGTGGCTGCGGCGCCCGTTGCGGTCCCGCGACACACTGCTGATGGCCTCCGCGCTCCGGACGATGGGCGTCGAGATCGAGGAGACCGCTTCCTCCAGCACCGCGCCGGTCAGCGGGACGGCCGGGAGCGGAGAGGTGTGGCGGGTCATCCCGGCCGGTCTGCACGGCCCCGCGACCGTCGACGTCGGCAACGCCGGCACCGTGATGCGCTTCCTGCCGCCCGTCGCCACCCTCGCCGACGGGCCCGTCCGCTTCGACGGCGACCCGCGGTCGTACGAACGGCCGCTGCACGGCGTGATCGACGCGCTGCGCGCCCTCGGCGCCCGCGTCGACGACGACCGGCGCGGCGCGCTCCCGCTCACCGTGCACGGCGCGGGCTCCCTGGAGGGCGGCGCCGTCGAGATCGACGCCTCCTCCTCCAGCCAGTTCGTCAGCGCGCTGCTGCTGTCCGGGGCGCGCTTCAACCAGGGCGTCGAGGTCCGGCACGTCGGCGGCAGGCTGCCGTCGATGCCGCACATCCGGATGACCGTGGAGATGCTGCGCGCCGCCGGCGCCCGGGTCGACACCCCCGAGGACGGCGGGGAGGCCGACGTCTGGCGGGTGACGCCGGGCGCGCTGCTGGGACGCGACGTGGTCGTCGAGCCGGACCTGTCCAACGCGCAGCCGTTCCTCGCCGCGGCGCTGGTCACCGGTGGCCGCGTGACCGTCCCGGACTGGCCGCGGTACACCACGCAGGCCGGCGACGCGCTGCGCGACATCCTCACCGCCATGGGCGGCTCCTGCGAACTGGACGAGCACGGTCTCACGTGCACCGGCTCGGGCCGCGTCCGGGGCGTGGACATCGACCTCGGCGAGGTCGGCGAACTGACGCCGGGCATCGCCGCCGTCGCCGCGCTCGCCGACGGCGAGTCCGTGCTGCGCGGCGTCGCGCACCTCCGGCTGCACGAGACCGACAGGCTGGCCGCACTCGCCCAGGAGATCAACGGGCTCGGCGGCGACGTCACCGAGACCGAGGACGGCCTGCGCATCCGGCCCCGGCCGCTGCATGCCGGGGTCTTCCACACCTACGACGACCACCGGCTGGCCACCGCAGGCGCGGTGCTCGGGCTGGCCGTCGACGGCGTGCGGGTGGAGAACATCGCCACCACCGGCAAGACCCTCCCGGACTTCCCGGAGCTGTGGCACGGCATGCTCGGCACCTCCGCCGCGTCCCCCGCCGGAGCACGGGCGTAGAGGGCGGCCGGGATGCGCCGCTACGGCAAGCACACCGACGAGGACGACATCCGCGTACGCCCCGGCCGCCGCGGCAGCCGGCCCCGCACCCACCGGCGGCCCAAGCACGAGGACGCGGCCGAGGGCTTCGTCGTCACCGTCGACCGCGGCCGCCTCACCTGCCTGGTCGACGGCCGCACGGTCACCGCGATGAAGGCCCGCGAACTGGGCCGCAAGGGCGTGGTCGTCGGCGACCGGGTCGCCGTGGTCGGGGACCTGTCCGGCGCGAAGGACACCCTCGCCCGCATCGTGCGGGTCGAGAAGCGGGCCTCGGTGCTGCGGCGCACGGCGGACGACGACGACCCGTACGAGCGCGTCGTCGTCGCCAACGCCGACCAGCTCGCCATCGTCACCGCCCTCGCCGACCCGGAGCCGCGGCCGCGGCTGATCGACCGCTGCCTCGTCGCGGCGTACGACGCCGGACTCGACCCGCTGCTGGTGCTCACCAAGTCCGACCTCGCGGCGGCCGACCCGCTGCTGGAGACCTACGCGCCCCTCGGCGTGCGGTACGTCGTCTGCAACCGGGAGGAACTGGCGAACGGCGACGCGGCGGAGCGGGTGCGCGAGCGCCTGTACGGCCGCACCACCGCGTTCGTCGGCCACAGTGGGGTCGGCAAGACGACACTGGTGAACGCGCTGGTGCCGCCCGCCCGGCGACGGGCCACCGGTCACGTCAACGCGGTCACGGGGCGGGGCCGGCACACGACCACCTCGGCGCTGGCGCTGCCCCTGGCCGGCGACTCCGGATGGGTGATCGACACCCCCGGGGTGCGGTCGTTCGGACTGCACCACGTGGACGCGGGGCGCGTCATCCACGCCTTCCCGGACCTGGAGCCCGGCACGGAGGGCTGCCCCCGGGCATGCAGCCACGACGAGCCGGACTGCGCGCTGGACGCGTGGGTCGCCGACGGCCGTGCGGAGCCGGCCCGCCTCCACTCCCTGCGACGCCTCCTCGCCACCCGCGAACCCCACGAGGGCGACTGACGCCGCGTCGCACCGCGGGTGCCGGAGGAGCGCGCGGGCATCGGAGGGGCGCGCGGGCATCGGAGGACGGCGCGGGCCTCAGAGGAGGGCGCGGGTGACGTCGTGGATACGGGTGCACGCCTCGTCCTCCGCGCCGGGCACGGGTACGACGACGTAGGAGAGCGCGAGGCGGAGTCCCGCGTCGCACGCGAGGTGCAGCGGCTCGGCCCGCGCCGCGTCGGCGGCGAGCGCCGCGACCAGCCGCCGCAGCAAGTCGTCCGCGAGTTCCTGCGGTGTCCCCGGCTCGCCGCGCGCCGCCGGCGGCATCCGCCCGGTCCAGCACCCGGTGAGCGCACACCGCACGATCGGCTCGCCGCCGATCGTGCGGAGCATCCACCCGGCGGCGACCGCCAACCCCTTCGGCGGGTCCGCGCCGCCCCGGACGGCCTGCGCCGCGACCGCCGCGGCACCGCGCAGGAAGCCCTCGACGCGGTGGTGCACCAGCGCCCGGCCGAGCCCGTCCTTGTTGCCGAACTCGTTGTAGAGGGTCTGCCGGGAGACACCTGCGCTCGCGGCCAGTTCGACCATGCGGACGCCCGTCCACGGCCGGGTGGACACGGCCTCGTGCGCGGCATCGAGCAGGCTTTCGCGTGCGGTCGGCATCCCCACCTCCGTGCGGCGTGCACGCGCAGCGCGCGCACGTGGCGCGGGCACAGAATCGACGCGTCCGCAGGGGCTGTCAATACGCGCCGCAGCGGGCGGCGCACCCGGACGGCTATGCTCGTGTGGCCGCCCGGGGAGACGGTCGATACTGTTCGCACATGCCGGACTACCACGATGATCTGCGCCTCGCCCATGTCCTGGCCGACGCCGCCGACGCCACGACCATGGAACGGTTCAAGGCCCTCGACCTCAAGGTGGAGACCAAGCCGGACATGACGCCCGTCAGCGAGGCGGACAAGGCCGCCGAGGAGCTGATCCGTACGTCCCTGCGGCGGGCGCGCCCGCGCGACGGCGTGCTGGGCGAGGAGTTCGGCACCGAGGGGAACGGCCCGCGCCGCTGGATCATCGACCCGATCGACGGCACCAAGAACTACGTCCGGGGCGTACCCGTGTGGGCGACCCTGATCGCGCTCACCGAGACGACGGAGGGGGGCGACCGTCCGGTGGTGGGGCTGGTCTCCGCGCCCGCGCTGCACCGCCGGTGGTGGGCCGTGCAGGGCGGCGGCGCGTACACCGGACGCAGCCTCTCGCAGGCCACCCGGATGCACGTGTCGCGCGTCGGCCGGTTCGCGGACGCCTCGTTCGCCTACTCGTCGCTCTCGGGCTGGGAGGAGCGCGGGATGCTCGGCGGCTTCCTCGACCTGACCCGGTCCTGCTGGCGTACGCGCGCGTACGGCGACTTCTGGCCGTACATGATGGTCGCCGAGGGCTCGGTGGACATGTGCGCGGAGCCGGAGCTGTCGCTGTGGGACATGGCGGCGAGCGCTGTGATCATCGAGGAGGCGGGCGGCCGTTTCACCGGACTGGACGGCAGGCCGGGTCCGCACAGCGGGAACGCGGCGGCCTCGAACGGCCTGCTCCACGACGAGCTGCTGGGGCGGCTGACGGCCTGACCGGGCCGGTTCCCTGAGCTAGTGCCGTGGCCGGGGGCGCGCGCCGACGGGCGCGCGCCCTCTTGTTGTGTCCGGGGCAGCGTGTGAGCATGAAGACTCGAACCGCTTGTGACCTTGTGAAACGCTTCGCAAGGCCCGCGACAGCTACCCGAGAGGGGCTCACACGCCATGCCCACCCTCGTACAGGACGCCATGAGCACCGTGGTTCTGACCATCGGCCCGACCCACTCGCTGCGGCAGGCCGCCGAGCTGATGTCCGCCCGGCGCGTCGGCGCCGCCGTGGTCCTCGATCCCGACGCCGGCGGCATCGGCATCCTCACCGAGCGGGACATCCTCAACTCGGTCGGCGCCGGCCAGAACCCGGAACAGGAGACCGCCCAGGGGCACACCACCACGGACGTGGTCTTCGCCGGCCCGCGGTGGACGCTGCACGAGGCCGCCCAGGCCATGGCGCACGGCGGCTTCCGCCACCTGATCGTGCTGGACGAACAGGAGCCCGTGGGCGTGGTGTCCGTCCGCGACATCGTCCGATGCTGGTCGGGCATCCCGGACGCCTACGACGCCACGGTGTCCGCGGGCTGACCCCGCCCGCAGGCACTTCCGGCCCCGACGGACCGGAGGGACCGGAGGGACCGGAGGGACCGGAGGGACCGGAGGGACCGGAGGGACCGGAGGGACCGGAGGGACCGGAGGGACCGGAGGGACCGGAGGGACCGGAGGGACCGGAGGGACCGGAGGGACCGGAGCCCCATGGCGTCCGGTCCCTCCGGCTCCTTACGGCGAGCGGATGCCCACCGGGGTGCACGACCCCGGCTCAGCCGCGAAGGGCCTGTACCGCGGCCTCCAGCCGCTTGCCGTAGTCGGGGTCCGCCTTGCGGAAGTTCTCGATGGCGCGCTCCGCGATGTGGTCGTGGGTGATGCCCGCCATGGCGCCGGCCAGATTGTCGATCAGCCGGCCCTTCTCCTCCTCCGTCATCAGCCGGTAGAGGTCGCCGGCCTGGACGAAGTCGTCGTCCTCGGCGTGGGAGGGGGCCTCGGTGTCGCCCGTCCACCCGGAGACCGCGACCGGCTCCCACAGCGGGCGGTCGGTCTGGGGCGGCCCGCCGAAGCTGTTGGGCTCGTAGTTCTTCCGCCCGCCGTGCCGTCCGTCGTACAGGAAGCCGTCCCGGCCGTGGGTGCGCGCCTCGGTGGCGTGCGGGCGGTTCACCGGGAGGTGGTCGGCGTTGATGCCGACGCGGTAGCGGTGTGCGTCGCCGTACGCGAAGAGGCGGCCCTGGAGCATCTTGTCCGGGGACGGGCCGATGCCCGGCACGAAGTGGTGCGGGGAGAAGATCGACTGCTCGACCTCGGCGAAGATGTTCTCCGGGTTGCGGTTGAGCTCCATCCGGCCGATCTCGTGCAGCGGGTAGTCCGCGTGCGGCCAGACCTTCGTCAGGTCGAACGGGTTGAAGCGGTAGGCCGCCGCGTCCTGCACCGGCATGACCTGGACGTAGACCGTCCAGCTCGGGAACTCACCCCGCTCGATGGACTCGCGCAGGTCGCGCTGATGACTGTCCGGGTCCTTGCCGGCCAGCTCGTCCGCCTCGGCCTGGGTGAGGCTCTTGACGCCCTGGTCGGTCTTGAAGTGGTACTTGACCCAGAAGGCCTCGCCGTCGGCGTTGCTCCACTGGAAGGTGTGCGAGCCGAATCCGTGCATGTGGCGGTAGGAGGCGGGGATCCCGCGGTCGCCGAAGAGCCAGGTCACCTGATGCGTGGACTCGGGCGACAGCCCCCAGAAGTCGAAGACGTTGTCCGCCTCCTGCGAGCCGGTGTACGGGTCGCGCTTCTGCGTGTGGATGAAGTCCGGGAACTTCACGGCGTCCTTGATGAAGAACACCGGGGTGTTGTTGCCGACGAGGTCGTAGTTGCCCTCCTCGGTGTAGAACTTCAGCGCGAAGCCGCGGGGGTCGCGGACCGCGTCCGCCGCACCCAGGTTGCCGGCCACGGTCGAGAAGCGGGCGAAGACCTCCGTCTCCTTGCCCACCTCGGAGAGGAACGCGGCGCGGGTGTAGGGGGTCACGTCGCGCGTGACGGTGAAGGTGCCGTACGCGCCCGCGCCGCGGGCGTGCACGATGCGCTCCGGGATGCGCTCGCGGTTGAAGTGGGCGAGCTTCTCCAGCAGGTGCTGGTCCTGGACCAGGACCGGGCCGCCGGGACCGGCGGTCTGGCTGTTCCGGTCGTCCGCGACGGGTGCGCCGGACTCGGTCGTCAGCGGGCCGGTGGTCTCGTACTGCTGCGCGGTCACATCCGCCTCCTCGGTGCTCGGGGACCCGTCCTGCGGGAAACCGTTCCCCTCGTGATCTGCACTCGATCCTACATTGGACATTGTCCAAGTCAAGAAGACTCCGAAAGCCGTACGGGGTCTGGCCATGGAACGCCCGGCTGCTAGGCTTGGGGGCATGAGCGACCTTCTGCAACGACTGAGAGAGCGCGGCTGGCGGCTCACCGCACAGCGGCGCGTCGTCGCCGAAGTGCTCGACGGCGATCACGTGCACTACACGGCCGACGAGGTCCACACGCGCGCCACGGACCGGCTCCCGGAGATCGCGCGGGCCACGGTCTACAACACGCTGAGCGAACTGGTCACACTGGGCGAGGTGCGAGAGGTCAGCACCGACGGGCGCGCCAAGCGGTACGACCCCAACGCCCGGCACAGCCACCAGCACCTGGTCTGCTCGCAGTGCGGGACGATCCGTGACGTGCACCCGACCGGCGACCCGCTCGCCTCACTGCCCGACGGGGAGCGCTACGGCTTCTCCGTGGCGGGCGCGACGATCACCTACCGGGGGCTGTGCCCCGACTGCGCCGCGACCTGACACCCGACGGCACCGTCGTCGCCGCCCTCGCGCGCGGCCCACGCAGCCACTGCGCAACACGCACACACGACGAAGGGCCCGGAACACCGTTCCGGGCCCTTCGCCTTCAGTAGCGGGGACAGGATTTGAACCTGCGACCTCTGGGTTATGAGCCCAGCGAGCTACCGAGCTGCTCCACCCCGCGTCGTTGTGTGATCACTGTAGCGGACCACACGACGCCGGTGCAAATCGCTTACCCGCTGCACCCCCGAGCACCGGACACGGGACCCCACCGACCCGGCCGACGCCCGCCCGGAGCGGCGACGCCGCCGTGAGGCGGGCCACCCCGCCCCACGGTCACGCCGAGAGCTCATCGGCAAGGGCGTCGGCCAGCCGCGCCGCGCGCTCCGCGACCTCCTCGGGCCCCAGCTCGACGGCACGGGCACACCAGCGCCGGCCCTCGGCCAGCTCACCGCGCCGGGCGGCGACCAGCGCCAGCCGGAGGGCCGCACGGCCGTGACCGGCCTCCGCCGCCCGGGTCCACCACAGCGCGGCCTCGGGCTCGCCGCCCTCACGGGCCAGCAGCAGTCCGAGGTTGAACGCGCCGTTCGGGCTGCCGCCCTCGGCCGCCGCGCGGTACCAGCGGGCGGCGTCCACGACGTCGCCGCGCGCGGAGGCGCACATCCCCAGCCGCACCTGCGCGCGCCGGTGGCCCTGCTCGGCCGCCCGCTCGTACCACTCCTCGTACTCGTCACGGCCGGGCAGCACGTCGGCGCTGCCCTCCCGCGGCTCCTGCGCCTGCTGCTCCAGCAGCACGCCCAGCCGGAAGGCGCCCTCGATGCTGCCGCCGCCCGCGGCACGCCGCAGGTAGCGCTCGGCGGCGTGGTCGTCGCCGTCCCGCTGGAGGGCGAGGCCGACCTGGAGAGCCGCCTCCGCGTGCCCGTCGTCCGCCGCGCGCCCGTACCAGATGCGCGCGCCCTGATCGTCGCCCCGGCCCACGTGGAGGATGCCGAGGTTGAAGGCGGCGTCCACACTGCCCGCCTCGGCGGCCTTCGAGAACCACGGCTCGGCACCGTCCGCGTCACCCCGCTGGAGCAGCAGGACGGCCAGCGCGTTCGCCGCCTCGTGGTGTCCGGCGTACGCGGCACGCCGGTACCACTGTTCGGCCTGGGCCGTACGGCCCTGCGCGGAGCAGAGCAGGCCGAGGTTGAACGCGCCGTTGTCGTCACCGGCGTCCAGTGCCGCGCGGTACCAGCGCTCGGCGGTCTGCCGCTCGCCACGGGAGGCGTGCAGGGCGCCGAGGGCGTTGGCGGCGTTGCCGTCCCCGCCCTCGGCGGCGCGGCGCCACCACTCGGCGGCGCCGTCCTCGTCGCCGGCGTCGCGGAGCAGGAAGCCCAGGGCGCAGGCGGCACGGGACTCGCCGTCCTTGGCGGAGGTGAGGTACCAGCGGCCGGCCTCCCGCAGCTCACCGCGGCGTTCCAGGATGGTGCCCAGGCGCAGCGCGGCGCGGCGGTGGCCGCGTGCGGCGGCCTGCCGGTACCACTGCTCGGCCTCCTTGCGGCCGCCCTCGTCCCCCCGGTCCTCGGTGATCTTCGCAAGCCGGTACGCCGCCTCGCGGTGACCCTGTTCCGCGGCGGCCCGGAACCAGTCCCGGGCGCCCTCCTCGCCGCGGTGGGCGAGCAGGTCGGCGAGAGCGTACGCCCCGAGGGCGTGGCCGGACTCGGCGGACTGCACCAGCCAGTAGTGCGCGGCCGGTTCGTCGCCCCGCTCCCGGTGATGGCGGCCCAGCGCGTGGGCCGCTGCGGCGGAGCCGGCCACGGCGGCGACCCGCCACCACCCGGCAGCCTCGTCGGGGTAACCGCGCTGGTGCAGCAGCACGCCCAGGTTGTTGGCCGCCGCGCGGTCGCCCGCGGCCGTCGCGGCGCGCAGCTTCGGCTCGGCGGCGTCGAGATCCCCCCGACGCAGCAGTTGCGCACCCAGCACACTCATCGTGTTGATGTCCGGCGTGCCACCCCCGACATCCCGATCGTCAAGTCTGACCTTGTCCCCCATAAGCCCCATCGTCGCATCACCCGCAACCCGCGTACACCTCAATACCGCTCCCCATGAGGTCACTTCAGCGTTTTGTCGACTTCCCGACACGGAGATCACTCAAACACCGAACACCGGACATCCCCCGGACAAGCGAAGGGCCCGGAGTCATTGACCCCGGGCCCTTCGTCCGATTTTCCCGTCAGGAACCGCCGCCCGCACGGGCGTCGGCCGCGTCCTGGATGGCCTCCTTCAGGTCTTCCTGGGCTCGCCCGTAGGCACCCCAGTCACCCTCGCGGAAAGCCTCCTCGCTGCGCTCGTAGGCGTCCTCGATGTCCTGGAGGGCCTGCTGGAGGTCCGGGTCGCCGGGCGGGTCGCCGCCCGGGTCCTGACCCTGGTCCTCGCCCGGGTCCTGACCCGGATCCTGACCGGGATCCTCACCCGTGTCGCCGGTCCCGTCGGCCTGGAAGACGTTGTTCAACGCCTCCTCCAGCGTGTTCTCGAACGCGACCCGTTCGCCGTAGACCGCGACGACCTTCCGCATGCGCGGATAGCTGGTGTTCGCGCCCTCGATGTAGACCGGCTCGACGTAGAGCAGACCGCCCCGGAGCGGCACCGTCAGCAGGTTGCCGTACTCGATCTCGGAGTCGCCGCGTTTGAGGATGTTGAGGTCGTCGGCGATCTCCGGATCGGAGTTGATCTTGCTCTGCACCTGCTGCGGTCCGGCCACCGTGGTGTTGGACGGCAGTCTCAGCAGGTCGATCCGCCCGTAGTTCGGACTCGTCGCGTTCGCGTCCACCGCCATGAAGGCGCCGAGCGTCTCACGCTCCACCGGGTTGAAGGTGGTGGTCAGCGAGAACGTCTGCTCCTTCTCCCCCGGCAGCTTCATGCTCAGGTAGTACGGCGGAACGGCCGTGCTGCCCTCGCGCGTGGGGTCGTCCGGGATCTGCCAGCGCTCGCTGCCGCTGTAGAACTGCGAGGCGGACGTGACGTGGTAGCGGGTGAGCAGCTCGCGCTGGACCTTGAACAGGTCCTGCGGATACCGCAGGTGCTCCTTGAGGTCCTTGCTGATCGCGCTCTTCGGCTCCACGGTGCCGGGGAAGGCCTTCATCCAGGTCTTCAGCACCGGGTCCTTCTTGTCCCACTGGTAGAGCTCGACCTCGCCGGTGTAGGCGTCGACGGTGGCCTTCACCGAGTTGCGGATGTAGTTGACCCGGTTCTGCTGGGCGACGACCGAGCGCTGGCTGTCGGTCAGGGCGTCGGTGGTGGTGTCGCCCAGCGTGGTGCGCGAGGAGTACGGGTAGTTGTTGGTCGTCGTGTAGGCGTCGACGATCCACTGGACCTTGCCGTCCACGATCGCCGGGTAGGGGTCGCCGTCGATCGTCAGCCACGGGGCGACCGCCTCGACCCGCTCCTTCGGCGTCCGGTTGTAGAGGATCTGCGAGCCCTCGCCGATGGCACCCGAGTAGAGGATGCGCGGCTCGCCGAAGCTCATCGCGTACGCGGCCCGGTTGAACGGGTTGGACAGCTCGACGCCGCCGTCGCCGGTGTAGGAGTAGGTGACCTCCTCACCGTCCCCGACGTAGTCGATCTCCTTCTGCGGGCCGTCGACGATGGAGTAGTTCGTCGTCTGCTCGCCGTAGTAGATCCGCGGCTGGTACTCGCCCAGCTCGCCCCGCGGCGGCAGGTTCTTCTCCAGGAAGACCGGCTCACCGTCCTTGTCGACCTCGGTGCCCTTCGCCGCCACCATGCCGTAGCCGTGGGTGTACTTGAAGTGCTCGTTGATCCATCCCTTCTTCGGGATGCCGTCGGGGTCGATCTCACGGAGACCGACCACCGAGTCGACCTCCTCGCCGTCCTCCGTGGTGTAGCGGTCCACGTCCAGCGTCGCGGGGAACTCGTAGTACCCGCGCACCTGCTGCTTCTGCTGGAAGGTCGGCGAGACGACGTTCGGGTCGAGGAGGCGGAGGGCGGCGGTGGTGTCCGCCGCGTTCCGCAGCTCCTGGTCGCCGGCCTTGCTGGTGCCCGAGTAGTTGGTCGCCCGCGAGTCGTTGATGTTGTACGCGTCGCGCGTCGCCTTGATGTTCTTCTTGATGTACGGCGTTTCCTTGGCCTGCTCGTTCGGCTCGACCTGGAACTTCTGCACGATCGCCGGGTAGAGCCCGCCGATGAGGATGGCCGAGAGCACCATCAGGCCGAAGCCGATGACGGGGAGCTGCCAGGTGCGCCGCCACAGGGTCGCGAAGAACAGCACGGCGCAGATGATCGCGATGATGAAGAGGATGGTCTTCGCCGGCAGGTACGCGTTGGCGTCGACGTACTTCAGGCCGGTCCAGTTCTCCGTGGCCTTGAAGTCGCTGCCCTTCACCGCGAGGCCGTACCGGTCCAGCCAGTACGCCACGGCCTTCAGAGCGACGAAGACGCCCAGCAGCACCGAGAGGTGGCCGGTCGCCTGCGCGGTGGCGCGGGCCCCGGGACTGGTGACGCGCAGCCCGCCGTACAGGTAGTGCACCAGGCCGGCGGCGATCAGCGAGAGCACCGTCGCGGCGAACCCGAAGCCGAGCAGAAAGCGGTACCAGGGCAGGTCGAACGCGTAGAAGGCGACGTCCATGCCGAACTGCGGGTCGGTGGTGCCGAAGTCCACGCCGTTCACCCACAGCAGCCACTTGCGCCACTGCCCGGCGGCGGACGCGCCGGACACGAGGCCGACCAGCGCGGCGATGCCGAGCAGGATCCACCTCTTGTACGGCGCGATGCCCATGCGGTAGCGGTCCAGGCTCTGCTGCTCCAGCGACATGGCGCTCAGCGGCGGTCGCAGCCGGTGCGCGAGCCAGATGTTCAGCCCGACGACGGCGGCCATCAACAGGCCGAAAACGGCGAACAGCCCGACCTTGGTCACCAGGGTGGTGGTGAAGACCGAGCTGTAGTCCAGCGAGCGGTACCACAGCCAGTCCGTCCAGAACCCGGCGAACATGACGAAGAGCATGGCGAGGACCGCGAGCACGCCCGCGGTCATGAGCAAGGTCCGGGCGCGCCGCGAGGGTCGGCCCACTCTGATCCGTGGCCCGGTGGGACCTCCGGAGCCCCGGTCCGGCATCTGGAAAGCCAAGGTGCGCACCTCGAAGATTCGCAGTGGATGATGCAGGGCCCGCATCGTAGGCCCACCTAGGCAACTTACCGAAGCTTTACCCGGTTCCCGAGTCCGGGGGCCGGACCGGCAGGATGGAGCGATGAACAGCAACGCGACAGGCGGCACCCCGATGGCCACGAGCCCCCTGACCAGGGCGGTTCTCGAAATCGACGAATACGCGGCGGGTCTGGGATGGGATCAGCCCGCACGGCTCTTCGCCCTGGTCGACACCGCGAGGCTGCGCGCCGAGGAGCCCGGGCTCGCCGAGCAGCTCGGTGTGCAGGGCGGCGACGAGGAACAGCCGGGCGTCCTCGCACTCACCCCCGTCGAGCAGGACGAACTGCCGCCCGGCACTCCGCTCGACGAGTTCCTGGGCACGATCGGCTGGCCGGACGCCGTGGCCGGCTGCGCGCTCACCGTCGAGCGGCTGATGCTGCCGCCCTCCGCCGAGGACTCGGCACCCGAGGACATGGACGAGGCCGGGCTGTCGCGGTGGGTCGCCGAACACCCGGAGCGGCAGGAGGTCCGGATGACCGTGGGCGTGCTGCGCGACGGCGCCCGCGAGTCGGCACTGCGGCTGCGGGAGAAGGACGCCTCGACGGAGGTCCTCACCGGCGCCGGGCTGGTGCCGGGGCTGGCGGACGCCCTCGCCTCGACCTTCGACGAGGCCGGCTGAAAGACGAGACGGGCTGAGGGACGGGTCCGTGCCACGGGGCACGCCCGGGGCTCCGGGCGCCCGGAGCCCCGGGCGGCCCCGGGCTCCGGGTGACCGGTCTCAGTCGCCGCAGCGGGGAAGGTCGGCGGTCTCGCCCGCGCGGATCTTCTCCAGCGCGCCGAGCGCGTCGTCGAGCGTCTCCACCTCGACCAGGGTGAGGCCGTCGGGCTTGTGCGCGAGGGCGGAGGAGCAGTTCTTGGCCGGGGTGAGGAAGTACTCCGCACCCTTGTCGTGGGCGGCGATCGTCTTCATGCCGATGCCGCCGATCGCGCCCACCCGGCCGGTCGCGTCTATGGTGCCGGTGCCCGCCACGAAGGCGCCGCCGGTGAGCTTGTCCTCGGGTGTCAGCTTGTCGATGATGCCCAGCGCGAACATCATCCCGGCGCTCGGGCCGCCGACGTCCGCGAGCGAGATGTCGATCCGGAACGGGAAGGTGTGGGTGAGGCCGGGCTGGATGCCGACGATGGCGCGGCCGTCCTCCGGCGCCTTCTCGGTGCGGACGGTGACCTGTTCGCCGTCGAGGGAGCCGATGCCGCGGCCGTCCTTCTGCGCGTCCTCCACCTCGTCCGCGGGGACCACCGTGAAGCGGACCTTCTCGCCCGGCTGGTGGCGGGTGACGATGTCGGCGACCTCCGTCGGCTTCCGCACCTGCTCGCCGTCCACCGACCGGATGATGTCGCCCGCGTGCAGCGTGCCCTGCGAAGGGCCGCCCTCGATGACCGCCTGCACCACCACCCGGGCGGTGACCGGCTCGCCGATCGCCTTGAGCGCGGCCGCCTTGGCGCTCTCCTGGGACTGGCTGAACTCCTCCGCGTTCTGCTGGTCGACCTCCTCGGCCGACTTGTCCTCCGGGTAGAGGATCTCGTGCGGCACCACCGCGTCGTCCTCGCTGAGCCAGCCGTGCAGGGCCGTGAACAGGTCCATCCGGTACTCGGAACCCGTGACGCGGACGGTCGTCATGTTGAGGTGCCCGCCGTAGGCGTTCTCCGGGATGTCCTTGTCCGGGAAGCTCAGCACCTGCTCGCCGTCCACTTCGCCCAGCGTGTTGTACGTCGGCCCCGGGGACATCTCCGCATACGGCACCTTGATCAGCACGACCCCGCACAGCAGAGCTATGAGAAGCAGCGTGGACGCAAGCATGGTCGCGGTGCGGCGTGGCATGCGTACGACAGTACGGGACCGGGGTGTCAGTGCGCTTCCCGGCCCGCACCGCTCCCGGCGGGCGGCATGGTGCCGTGGTTCGCCGGTACCCGCGGCGTCGAGGCGGCCGGAGCGGCGGGCTCGAGGGAACCGGCCTCGCCACCGTGCGTGCGCGCCATGACGGCGCGGAACCGTTCGTACCCGGCCACGCCTGCCGCGTCCGGGACGACCGACTTGCGCCGGGCGGCCCAGCCGCCCCAGACGCTCGCCACGACTCCGGCGGCGACCGGGATCAGCAACCAGAGGAGAGCCGCCATCGAGACCTCCCGACGTGGAAATGCGCTGGTCGACCGGACCTCCGGCCGACTGATGAGCAGATTAGCTCTCGGCGCTTCCAACGCTCGGGGCGGGTGCGGAGTTACGCAACGCCGACACGCACACCGGTCACAAGGTGTTTGAAACCCGCACTCCGCCCGCGCCCCCGAATGGGGGCCTACGCGTCATCGCGGGCGCTACGCGCCCACCCATTCCTGGGTGCCGTCGTGGAAGGTCTGGTGTTTCCAGATGGGGACTTCGGACTTCAGGTCGTCGATGAGACGACGGGACGCCGCGAAGGCCTCCGCGCGGTGCGGGCAGGAGACCGCGACCACCACCGCCAGGTCGCCGATCTCCAGGTCGCCCACCCGGTGCACGGCCGCCAGCGCCCGCACGGGGAAGTCCGCGGCGACCTTCTCCGCGACCCGGCGCAGCTCGGCCTCCGCTGTCGGATGGGACGAATAGCCCAGTCGGGCGACATCCGCGCCGCCGTCGTGGTCGCGGACCGTTCCGACGAAGAGCGCCGTCCCGCCCGCAGCCGAGTCGCCGACCGCGGCGAACACCTCGTCGACCGACAGCGGGGTGTCGCGGATGCCCAGCAGCCGGATCGGGTCGGGTGCGGGCTGCTCGCCGGGGTGCTCGTGCGTCTGTGCCATGCGGCTCATGCTGCCCCACCGAGCCCCGCAGCGGAACCGCCGTCTGCTCCGTGGACGACGTCGCGACGGAGGCGACGGGGGCGACGGACGGGAGCGACCGCGAGGTCAGACGCCCCGGCGCTTGCGTGCCCGGCGCACCACCGCCGCGGCGCCCAGCAGGGCGACCGTGGCGCCGGCGGCGCCGGCCGCGGTGGCGTCCTTGCGGCCGAGGCGGCGGCCCGCGACCGTGTGCCGGCCGGCGACCTCCTCCAGCAGCTCGGCCAGCACCTCCTCGTTCGTCCAGGCCGGGCGCCAGCCCGCGTCGTGCAGCCTGCTGCCACTGACCACCCAGGGGTGCATGGTGTACGCCAGGTCGCCTGCCGGGGAGGGCGTTATGCCGAGCCGGTGGAGCCGGGAGGCGGCGCCGAGCGCGACCGACGACGGCAGCTCCATGCGCCGGATGCCGGTCAGCTCCTCCACCTCCTCCTGCTCCAGCCAGCCGTCGCAGCCCACGGCCAGCTCACCGTCGACCTTCCCCAGCACCGCGTACTCCAGGGCGCTGACCAGGTCGTCCACGTGACAGAACTGCCAGCACGGCCGCGAGCCGGCGACCACCAGCAGGCGCGGCGACTCGAAGTAGCGGGTCAGCGCGGTGTCCGTGCCGCCGACCAGCACGGCCGGCCGGAGCACGGTGACGTTCAGGCCCGGGTGGGCGCGGGGTGCGCGGTGCGCCAGACGTTCGATCTCCAGCAGGTCGCCCATGCCCGTGGCCTCCGCGGTGGCCCGCAGCTCGGCGTCCTCCGCCAGCGGCACGTCGTTGTCCGGGAGGGCTCCGTAGACCATCGCCGAGGTGCAGACCACGACGCGCGGCACCCCGGCCGCGGCCGCCGCCGTGAGCACGGTCTGCGCGCCGCGCACGTTGTAGGCGGTACGGGCCGCCGGGTCGGCTTCCAGGTCCAGGTCGAGCGCCAGGTGGACCACCACGTCGACGGGGCGGGTGTCGCCGCGCAGCCGGTCGGCGATGGCCGGGTCCCGCACGTCGAGGGTGTGCCACTCGACGCCGTCCACCTCCCCGCGACGCTCGTCCAGGGCGATGACCTGCTTGATCTCCGGCGAGGCGGCGAGCCGCTCGGTGAGCAGGGCACCCACTCCCGAGGCCGCGCCGGTGACGGCGACGACGGGGGTTCGCGCTGCGCGAACGTCGGACGGGGAGGAACTCACCGGGCGTCTCCAGTGGTTGTTTCTGGTACGAGGTGGGCTGGACCCATCCTGCCTGACGGGTGTCTAGGCTGGAGGCAGAGCCCACCGGATCGGTCAGATCCACACCCGCGACCGTACGCGGGGTCCGGGCCCGGCCGTGCACGCCACACGCGACAGCGCACGCAGCAGCGAACCGTCCGACGAGACAGAGCCGAGGAAACCCGTGAGTGACATTCCGTTCGGATTCGGCGTACCTCCCGAGGAGCCCGAGGACGGGGACGAGGGCAAGAAGAAGCGGAGCGGCGACGAGGGACAGGGCGGCCGGAGCGACGGCCCGAGCCCGAACCCGTTCGGCTTCGGCGGAGGCCAGGGCAGTGCGGACAACCCGCTGGCCGCCATGTTCGGCTCGCTGGGCGGAGCCGGCGGTGCGGGCGGCTTCGACCCCAACGACCTCGGTGCGGCGTTCCAGCGGCTGGGCCAGATGCTGTCGTACGAGGGCGGCCCGGTGAACTGGGACATGGCCAAGGACATCGCCCGGCAGACCGTCGCCCGCAGCGGCGAGAACAGCGGCGACAAGGACGTCAGCGTCGGCCCCACCGAGCGCGGCGCGGTCGAGGAGGCCGTACGGCTGGCGGACCTGTGGCTCGACGGCGCGACGTCGCTGCCCTCCGGGTCCGCCTCGGCGGTGGCGTGGAGCCGCGCCGAATGGGTCGAAGCGACCCTGCCGGTCTGGAAGGACCTGGTGGACCCAGTCGCGGAGCGGGTCGGCGCGGCGATGGGCGACGTGCTGCCCGAGGAGATGCAGGCGATGGCCGGGCCCCTGCTCGGCATGATGCGCTCCATGGGCGGCGCGATGTTCGGCACCCAGATCGGCCAGGCACTCGGCGTGCTCGCCGGGGAGGTCGTCGGCTCCACCGACGTCGGCCTGCCCCTGGGCCCCTCGGGCAAGGCCGCGCTGCTGCCGCACAACATCGAGAAGTTCGGTGAGGGCCTGGGCGTGCCGCTGGAGGAGGTGCGGCTCTACCTGGCGCTGCGCGAGGCGGCTCACCAGCGGCTCTTCCAGCACGTGCCGTGGCTGCGCTCGCACCTGTTCGGCGCCGTCGAGGGCTACGCCCGCGGCATCAAGGTGGACACGAGCAAGCTGGAGGACGTGGTCGGCCAGTTCGACCCGCAGAACCCGGAGGAGCTCCAGCAGGCGCTGCAGCAGGGCATGTTCCAGCCGGAGGACACCCCCGAGCAGAAGGCCGCCCTGGCCCGGCTCGAGACCGCCCTCGCCCTGGTCGAGGGCTGGGTCGACGCGGTGGTGCACGCCGCCGCGGAGCCCCACCTGCCGTCGGCGGGGGCGCTGCGCGAGACGCTGCGGCGGCGCCGCGCGTCCGGCGGCCCCGCGGAGCAGACGTTCGCCACCCTGATCGGGCTGGAGCTGCGGCCGCGACGGTTGCGGGACGCCGCCCGGCTGTGGGCGTCGCTGACCGACGCGCGGGGCGCCGAGGGCCGCGACGGCCTGTGGTCCCACCCGGACATGCTGCCCACCGCGGACGACCTCGACGACCCGGACGGCTTCGTGCACCGCGAGCAGCCGGACTTCTCCGAGTTGGACAAGATGCTGGGCGACGCGGCGGAACGCCGCACCGACGGCGGGCCCGGGGCGGACGGCGGGGACGCCGGTGCCGGCGGTCCGGACTCCGGAGCCGGCGGTCCGGACGAGCAGAAGTGAGCCTGCACGCCGACGCGGGCCGCGTACTGAAGGAGTGGGGCGCCCCGGACGCCGAGCAGGAGCGGCTGCGGCTGGCCTACCTCGACCACCTCGCCGCCCATCCGGACGGCGTCTGGAAGGCGTGTGCCGACGCGCACGTGACGGCGAGCGCGCTGGTGGTCGACGCCGACGGCGGGCGGGTGCTGCTGACCCTGCACCGCAAGCTGCGGATGTGGCTCCAGACCGGCGGCCACTGCGAGCCGGAGGACACGACGCTGGCGCAGGCGGCGCTGCGGGAGGCGACGGAGGAGTCCGGGATCACGGGGCTGTCGCTGCTCGGCGACGCGCCGGTACGGCTGGACCGGCACCTGACGCCGTGCGCGTGGCACCTGGACGTGCAGTACGCGGTGCGGGCGCCTCGCGGGGCGGTGGCGGAGGTCAGCGAGGAGTCGCTGGACCTGCGCTGGTTCCGCTTCGCGGAACTCGCCGACGTCACGGACGCCTCCGTCCAGCGCCTCGCCACCGCGACGAGCCGCCTGCTCGACTGACGGTGACGGGCGCCGTACGAGCCTGCCGCCCCCGGTCGCCGGGCGCGCGCTGCGCCCGGCGACCGGGGTCACGCGGCGTCAGCCCCAGATGTTGCCCTGGTTGGCACCGCGGGCGCCCTGGGCCCCCACACCGAACTGGGCACCGAGGCCCTGCCCGATCTGGGCGTTCTGCGGCGGCAGCAGCTCGGCGGGCTGCACCAGCGCGTGGCCCTCGCCCATGAAGCTGAGCTCCCACCCCTCGCCGGTGTTGCCGCGCCGCCGCCACACACTGGAAGCGCTGGTCTGCGCCTGCATCTGCACGCGCAGGGAGGAGGACCAGGCCACGACCGCGTCGGAGTCGGCGTTCGCGTAGGCGTCCGGACTGACCGTGAGCAGCAGCGGCTGGCCCGACGTCATCAGCGCGACCTTGCCCTGGCCGGTGATGTTGAGGTTGTACTTGCCGGAGCCGGACACCCCGTACTGGCTGTCGACGGAGACGACCTCCCAGTGCAGCTGGGAGTCGAGGGCGAGGACGTACTGGCTGTCGACGGTCAGCCCTTCGTGGCCGACGTCGAGGAGGTGGACGTACTGCGCGAGGTTCGCGAGGAACACCGTGCCCTGCCCGGAGACGCGCATCAGGTCCAGGCCCTCGCCGGTGCGCCGCCGGGCGCGCCGCTGGCCCTGCGTCTGGTACTCGCCGTCGAACTCCAGCATGCCCTGATAGGCGACCATGCTGCCCTGGCGGGCGAGCACGTCGTCGTGGCCGGTGAGCCCGACCCGCAGCAGGCGCGGGTTCTGGAGGGCGTAGCGGTCCGTTGACTGGACCTCGGTGTAGCCGAAAAGCGGACTCTGCATGATCTCTTCGCTCCCCCTCAGCCCCGCGCCCGCAGGCGGTCGGCGCTGTCCTCGCTGGGCTGGACGACGACGAAGCCCTGGCCGGAGAAGCCCAGCTGGTAGGCCTCTCCGCTGCCGCGGCCGATCATCGACGACGCCTTGAAGCTGCGCTTGCCCTTCATCTTCAGGTGCGTCGACCAGGCGACGAGCGCGTCCGGGTCGACGTAGGTCTCGTCGGCGCCCTTGCCGCAGTCGACGACGACGGGCGTGCCGCGGGTGGTGAGCGCGACCCATCCGGTGCCGGAGATCGCGACGTTGAACAGGCCCTGGCCGGAGAACTTCGCCATGCCCTTGACCCGCTGCACGCCCCAGTTCAGGTGGGCGTCGAAGGCGAGGAGGTTGGTGCCGTTGACGGACAGGTTGTCGTCGTTCAGGCCGACCACGACGACGTCCGCGCCGTAGTCGGCGAGGTAGAGCAGGCCGTCGCCGTGGCAGCGCATCAGCGGCGCGCCTTCGCCCGTCAGCCACTGCGAGGCCATCTGGCGTACGGCCGGCGGGTTGGGCTCGTACTGGACGAACCCCTCGTAGGCGATCATCGATCCGGTGCGGGCGAGGAGGTCCTGCCCGCTCTGCATGGCGACCTTCAGCATGCTGCGGCCGTGATTCTCCATGCGTGCGGCGGGGCGGGTCGGGGCGTGGCCCGAAACGAGTTGCTGATCCATGACGGGCTCCCTCAGACCTCGCACGGCTGGACGACGATGAAGTTGCCGGGAGCGCCCCGGAACTGGAGGTTGACGGTCTCGCCGCTCTGGCCGCCGTACACCTGGCGGCGCAGCCGGACCTGGCTGGAGACGATCACCTGTGCGCCCGCGGACCAGGCGACGACCGCGTCGGCGTCGGCGAAGGTCGTCGGCGTGACGGGCAGCACCACGGGCGTGCCCTGCGTCCTGACGACGACCGTGCCGGTGCCCTGGAACTGCATGGTGAACAGCGCGCCGCCGGGGATGCCGTGGCCCTCGATGCGCCGCACCTCGTGGTGCAGCGACTCGTCGAAGGCGAGCACGTTCTCCGCGGAGACGCAGATCGCGTCGCCCTGGAGTTCGATGGGGTGCAGGTGGGACGCGCTCTCGGCGAAGAAGACCTGCCCGCCGCCGGTGCAGCGCATGAGCTGCATCTCCTGGCCGGTGGCGTTGCCGACGACGCGGCCCTTGAAGCCGGCGCCCTTGTAGGAGAAGTCGACCTTGCCCTGGTACAGCACCATGCTGCCCTGACGTGCGAGCACGGGCTGTCCGTCGACGCCGAGGTCGACGCGGGCCAGTTCCTCGTTCTGCAGGGTCCAGCGCCGGCCGGTGGCGGCCTCGCGGTACTTCTCCAGGGCCGTGCCGAGGCCGGGGGGCGGCGTCTGCGGCACCGGCTGGGCGGCTGCGGCGGGCGGCTGAGCCGCGGCGAACGGGTTGCCCATGGTCTGGCCGGGCACGGTGGGCTGCCCGGGCGGGCCCGGGGGATGCTGACCGAACGGCGGCGGGGCGGGTGCCGGTACGCCCTGGGCGGGCGGGGCGGCGGCCGGTGGCGGGGCGGCGGGCGCCGCGAAGGACTCGCCGGGCTGCCAGCCGGGACCGCCGGGCGGGCCGGGCTGCGCCGGAGGAGCCGGAGGTTGCTGGCCGAACGGCGGCTGGGCGGGCGTCTGCGGGGCACCGAAGGCCGGCTCGGGCTGGGCCGGCGGAGGCGCCGGTGCCGGTGCCGGCGGGGCGGCCTGCCCCGGAGGCGGCGCGAAGCCGGGCGCGGCCTGCGCCGGGGCGCCCGGAGGCGCGAAGCCCGGCGCGGTGCCGGGAGCCGCGCCGGTCCCGGCGGGCTCCTCCTCCAGCACCTCGCCGCCGAAGTGCCGCAGCAGCGCGTCCAGCCCGCCGTCGAAGCCCTGCCCGACGGCGGCGAAGCGCCACACGTCCTTGAGGTAGAAGTCCCCGAGCATCACGGCGCGTTCCGTGGTGAACTCCGAACCGTCGAAGGCGTAGCGGGCGACCTCCTCGCCTCCTGCGACGATCCGCAGGTAGCCCGGGGCGATCTGGGACATCTGCCCGGCCCCGTCGACGGTCGCGGTGAAGGAGAGCTTCTGGATCTGGGCGGGAATCCTGTCCAGCGTGACCCGGAACGACTCGGTGTCGCCCGCCTGCGCGCCGAGCAGCTGCACGGACTCCTCGGGCGACTTGGGCTGGTTGAAGAAGACGAAGTAGCGGTCGTCGGCGAGCCTCTCCTGGGCGTCGAGACCGAAGCAGCTGATGTCGAACCCGAGGCCCGGTCCGGTGATCTGCACGCCCACGTACAGGTCCGTGCCCGCCGTCAGATCACTGATCCTGGCCTTGTGGCCGCGTTGGAATTGCCTGGACATACGTAACGACCGTCCCCCATCCGGTGGCGATTGGTGCGTCGCGCCAGGCTAGCGGGTGAAGGCGGCGTATCACTCACCCTGTGCGGAAGGAGTGTGCGGCAGACGCCCGGCGGCGGCGACGCCCTCCAGGAAGCCGCGGGCCCGCTCGGTACGCGGGTAGGTGTCCAACAGCCGCCAGAAATCCGGCCCGTGGCCCGGCACCAGCAGGTGCGCGAGCTCGTGCAGCAGCACGTAGTCGACGACGAAGGACGGCATGCCCTGAAGCCGGTGCGAGAGCCGGATGCTGCCTTCGGCGGGGGTGCAGGAGCCCCACCGGGTGTGCTGGTTGGTGACCCAGCGCACGGAGGAGGGGCGGGCCCGGCCCTGGAGGTACTGCTCGGAGAGTTCGGTGGCGCGGCGGGCGAGTTCGCTGCCGTCGAGCATCCGCCGGTTCTCCTGGGCGGCCAGGCGGTCCAGCATCACCCCGATCCAGCGTTCCTCCTCCGCCGCGGTCATCCGGTCGGGGATGAGCACCACGGTGCGGTCGCCGTCCCGGTAGGCCGAGACCGTGCGACGGCGACGGGTGCTCCGGCGCACCTCGACCGCGCCCCTGCCGGTTCCGGTGCTGTTCAGCGGCTCGACGGTCACGTCTTGAAGTTACCCTCCCCACGGCCCGCGATGCGTGTCACCCGGCCGTGGACGGCGCGGAGGAGTGATCGGACAATCGGCCACAGCCTGTGGACAGCCGGCTACGCCGTTTTCGCGCAGCACGCATCCTGGCCCCATGCATCCCATGATCAAGCCGGCCTTGCGCCGGGGCTGGCGTGACCGCCACACGCTCCAGTACGGCGTGGCTCCCGCGCACGCGGTGCTGCTCGGTCCGGTGGACGACGCGTCGGCGGCGTTCCTGGACCGGCTGGACGGCACCCGCAGTATGGAGCTGCTGCGACAGGAGGCGGTGCGTGCCGGCCTGCCGCCGGGCGCGGCCGACACCCTCGTGGCCCGGCTGACCGCCGCCGGGCTGCTGGACGACGCCGAGACGCACCGGCGGGCGGCCGGGCGGACGGGGGACGGGCTGCGGGCTGACCTGGCGTCGCTGTCCACCGTGCACCCCGAGCCGGGCGGCGGGCCGGCACGGCTGGCCGCCCGCCGCAGGGCACGGGTCCGGGTGCGCGGTGCGGGCAGGGTCGGCGCGGCGGTGGCGGCCCTGCTGTCGGCCGCCGGGGTGGGGCGGGTGGAGGTGCTGGACGGCGGAGACGTCGAGCCGTGGGACACCCTGCCCGGCGGGATCGGCAGGGGCCGGATCGGTGAGCGGCGGGACGTGGCGGCGCGCCGCGTGGTGTGCGAGGCGGCGCCGTGGCCGCGCCGGCCCCCGCCCGAGGCCACCCGTGACGGCGACGGCATCGCCCTGGTGGTCGTGGCGCCGCGCGACGGGCTGGACGCCTACGCCCCGGATCCGGCCGCGGCCGCCGCACATCTGCGGGCGGGCGCTCCGCATCTCTTCGCGGGGGTCCTGGAGGGCACCGGCTTCGTCGGTCCGCTCGTGCTGCCGGGCGTGACGGCGTGCGCGGAGTGCCTGCACCGTGCGCGGGCGGAGCGGGAACCTGCGTGGCCGCTGGTCCTGGCGCAGTGGCGCAGCTCGGGCCGCAGACGGGCGGGCGTCCCCGCCTGCGACGCGGCCCTGGCGACGGTGGTGGCGGGGATCACGGCGTCGTACGCACTGAGTTTCCTGGACGGCGACGGGCTGCCGGCCGCAGGCTTCCGCACCCGCTGGGTGCTGCCCCATCTGAGTGCGGAGACGGAGCGGGTGACGCCGCACGCGGACTGCCCGTGCGGGGCGGCTTCCGGTCCGGGTGACCCTCCGCCCTCGGCAGGCGTCCCGGTGCAGTCCACAATGGCCCGGTAGGGCTGGACAGTCCGGGAGTTGGAGGGGCGCATGTCTGATCTTCCCCGCAGGGCGGTCACCCGCACCGCGAAACTGGCCGCACTCCCCCTGGGTTTCGCGGGGCGCGCGACCTGGGGCCTCGGCAAGCGGATCGGGGGGTACTCCGCGGAGCTCGTCGGCAACGAGCTGCAACAGCGCACCGCGGAGCAGCTGTTCCGGGTGCTGGGCGAGCTGAAGGGGGGCGCGATGAAGTTCGGGCAGGCGCTCTCCGTTTTCGAGTCGGCGCTTCCCGAGGAGATCGCCGGCCCTTACCGGGCGACGCTGACCAAGCTCCAGGAGGCGGCGCCCCCGATGCCCGCCGGCACGGTGCACGGGGTGCTGGCCGAGAGCCTGGGCGAGGACTGGCGTGAACTCTTCGAGGAGTTCGAGGACAAGCCGTCGGCCGCCGCCTCGATCGGCCAGGTGCACAGGGGTGTGTGGCACGACGGCCGGGAGGTCGCGGTGAAGGTGCAGTACCCGGGCGCCGGGGACGCGCTGATCTCCGACCTGGCACAGCTCGGCCGGTTCGCCCGGCTGCTCGGCCCGCTGGTGCCCGGCATGGACGTGAAGCCGCTGATCACCGAGCTGCGCGAGCGCGTCACCGAGGAGCTGGACTACGCGCTGGAGGCCGAGGCGCAGCGCGGGTACGCCGACCAGTTCGCGGACGACCCCGACGTGTGGGTGCCGGACGTCGTGCACCAGGGCGACTGCGTGCTGGTGACCGAGTGGATGACCGGCGTGCCGCTGTCGGAGGTGATCGCCGAGGGCGGGGAGGAGGCGCGCGACCGGGCGGGGCAGCTGCTCGCACGCTTCCTGTTCTCCGGCACGGCCCGCACCGGGCTGCTGCACGCCGACCCGCACCCGGGGAACTTCCGGCTGATACCGGGCGAGGACCCGGACAGCCCGCCGGCGGAGTGGAAGCTGGGAGTGCTGGACTTCGGCACCGTCGACCGGCTGCCCGACGGGCTGCCGCCGACGATCGGCACCGCGCTGCGCCTCGCTCTGGACGGCGACGGGGACGCGGTGTACGCGATGCTGCGGGAGGAGGGCTTCGTCAAGGACTCCGTCGACCTGGAGCCGGACGCGGTGCTGGACTACCTGCTGCCGATCATCGAGCCGGCGCGGGTGGAGGCGTTCACCTTCAGCCGGGGCTGGATGCGGGAGCAGGCCGCCCGGATCGCCGATCCGCGCTCGCCGGCGCACCAGTTGGGCAAGCAGCTGAATCTGCCCCCGTCGTACCTGCTGATCCACCGGGTCACGCTCAGCACGATCGGGGTGCTGTGCCAGCTGGGCGCCACGGTGGCGCTGCGGGACGAGATGGCCGACTGGGTGCCGGGCTTCGACCCGTCGCCGCCGGAGGAGACCGGGGCACCCCTCGACGACACGGCCCCGGAGGCGTGACCGGATCAGCCCGGCACGCCGAGGGGCCGGGGCGTGGAACGCCCCGGCCCCTCGGCTCGGAAGTCACCGCATCACGGTGGAGGTCGCCCCGTGACGGCGGGGTTCAGCCCGTGACGGCCCGGGTCACTGCATGACCGCCATCGCGACGGCCCGGCGGGCCCGCAGCGAGACGCGCTCGGCACGGCGCTGAAGGCGTCGGGCGCGGACGACCCGCAGCGCCGTCTGTTCGGATTCGGCCTCGTAGAGGCGTGACTGGAGTTGGGCTCGGGCCAGGGATTCTGGCATGAGTTGCATCTGTCGGGTCCTGTTCTGCGAAGAGTGCGGGGTACCGGCCTCGGGCCGGCGGAATGCGCGGTGGGGGGAGTCGTTCATCGTGAGGTCCTGCTTCGGAAGGTGACGCAGCTGCGGATCGCGCGTCGACGGGTGATTGAGCGTTCCCTGGACGTTCATGCCACGACCGGGTTCTTCCGCGGACGGCCACGCGGCCGCTTGCGGGGAACGACGACGCCCTGGACGAACAGCTCGCCGCCCCAGACGCCCCAGGGCTCACGCCGGTCCTTGGCGCCGGCCAGGCAGGCCTCGCGCAGCGGGCAGGTCTGGCAGAGCGACTTGGCGTACTCGACGTCCGCGGGGGCCTCGGCGAAGAAGACCTCCGGGTCGTAGGAGCGGCAGGGGACGGCGACGCCGAGCCTGTCGATGGCGTCGTCGAGCTCGGTGAGGGTGATGAGCGGGGCGGTCAAGGAGTCCTCCGTGGGGCCGGGCGGGATCAGGTCGGTGGTCGGTGACGGCGCGTGCGCTTCGAGATGCACTGTCGGTGTCTTCCTCGTCGGTGGTGTCTGTTGTCTGTTCGGCCCGGCTGGTGGCCGGGCGGCTGGGGCAAACAGAAGGGCCGCGGATCCCGGTGAGGGTTCCGCGGCCCTGGAAGGTGCCGACCTGATCACTGCCGATCAGGCTGGATCTCTCCAGGGTTCGTGGCCACGGAAGGCCCACATCAGGTGCTGCTTCTTCTGGCGACCCACGCCGGCACCGTTGGCCGCGAAGCCGAGGGCATAGGCCGCTGCCTGTGCCTCTGCTGCCACCGCGGGTGCCTTGGTCGGTCGCTCGGCGCCGAGCCGCTCGTTGCCGCCGGCGATCTCGACGACGCCCGGACCGAACGGGGCGAAGGCGGAGACGGGGGCGCCGGACAGACCGGTGCCGCGCAGGCGGGAGCCGAGCAGGCACGTGGAGACGGCCGAGCGGTCGGTCGTCGTGGTGTTGATGAAGCTGATCACTGGGCTCGCCTCCTCTCGGCGTCTCGGGGACCGGGGCTCCGGCCCACGGGCCGGAGCTGATCCGAAGATGTTCAGGGTTCAGTACAGCATGAACGGGGTGGAGCGAGAAGCCCCCGCCCTGTCCACGTCTGGAAGGCTATGAGGCCGCACTGCGGCTGCGCAAACTATTTTCCGGCTTCTTCTGTAACAGCTTCTGTGACGGACCGGCCGGCCCGCTTCCCGGGCCGTCCACCGGGTCAGCCGGGCGGCAGGTCCGCCGGCACCGCCCGGTCCTGCCGCAGCAGGCGGAAGAGCCTGCCCGCCTCGGACCGGTCCCAGGTCACGGCACTGCCCTTGGACGTGGGCACGCCGACGCCCGACACGGGCACGTTCATGCGGCGGCCGTCGCCGCCCGCCACGTCCCGCACCGCGCGCGCCATCGCCGCCAGGTCCCGCAGGCTCATCCCCCGGTCGACGACGAGCGCGTCCAGTCCGGCGCTCAGCGCCCCGTAGGACTCGGCGGGGTCCAGCAGCGAGTCGGGCCTGGCGGCCTGGTGGGCCAGGGCGCTGAGAAGCCGCTGCTGGTTCCGGGTGCGCCCCAGATCGCCGCGCGCCTCCTGGTGCCGCTGGCGGACGAAGGCGAGGGCGTCGGCGCCGTCCAGGTCCTGGCAGCCCTTCCGCAGGTCGGCACCCGACTTCTCGTCCCGGATGTCGCGGCGCAGGCACATCCGGACCCCGCCCAGGGAGTCGACCACGTCCACGAATCCCCCGAAGCCGATCTCCGCGTAGTGGTCCACGCGCAGCCCGGTGTTGTGCTCGACGGTGCGCAGCAGGAGTTCCGGTCCGCCGTGCGAGAACGCCGCGTTGAGTTTGTCCCCGCCCGCCGGTACGTGTTTGCCGGTCTCGGGCCGGGTGTGCGCCGGGACGGTGACCCAGGAGTCCCGCGGCAGGCTGACCATGGTGGTGCCGGAGGAACCGGTGTGCAGCAGGATCATCACGTCCGCGCGGCGGCCTCCGCCCCCGCCGGCGTGCAGGTCGGCCCGCTCCTGCGCGGACAGCCCGCCGCGGCTGTCGGAACCCACGATCAGGTAGGTGGTGCCCGCGCCCGCCGGCGGCCGCGGACCGTACGCGCCGAGGTCGACCGCCTGGTCCAGCCGGTGGTCGGCCCACGCGTAGCCGCCGAGGCCGGCGGCGAGCACGGTCACCAGGAGCATGACGCACGCCCGCCGCAGCCGGCGCAGACCGGTGCGGCGGCGCGCGTGCCTGCTGCGCGGGCCGTAGCGGTACGCCGTGCCGCGCAGCGCCGCGGACACGCCGCGTGGCCGGGGCTGCTCGAAGGGCTCGTCGTGGGCCTGCGGGGGCGGGTTCGTCATCGCTCGGCTCCCTCGGGGACCTTCCGTACCGGCATCGGCTGCGGAAGCGTGTCCTCCGCCTCCAGGTAGGGGTCGGCGGTGCCCGCGCGGCGCAGGCGCTGCCACTTCAGCCGGCTGCCGGCCAGTGCGGTCATCACGGACTGGATCACCACCAGGTAGAGCAGCTGGCGGTAGACGAAGAGCTGGAGCGGCAGCGTCCACAGCGCGCGGAGCCGTTCCCGGTCGAGGCGCAGCGCGTACGCGGCGGTGACCATCTGGACGCCGAGGAAGCCCAGCCAGACCGCGACGGCCGTCCCCCGGTCGGCGATGCACACCCCGTACAGCGCGAAGACGTCGACCACCGGGGCGAAGAGCGGCAGGAGCACCTGGAACAGCATCAGGTAGCTCAGGCCGCGTCGCCCGAACCGGCCGGCCGCGCCCCGTTCCCCCAGAGAACTGCGGTGCTTCCACATCGCCTGCAGCGTGCCGTAGCACCAGCGGTAGCGCTGCCGCCACAACTGGCGGAGCGACGTGGGCACCTCGGTCCACGCCACGGCCGACTCCTCGTACACGATCCGCCAGCCGGCCCGCCCCATCGACATCGTCAGGTCGGTGTCCTCGGCGAGCGTGTCGTCGCTGACCCCGCCGGCGTGCGCCAGCGCCTCCCTGCGGAACGCGCCGATGGCGCCCGGCACCGTCGGCATGCACTGGAGGACTTCGAACATGCGCCGGTCCAGGTTGAAGCCGACGACGTACTCGAGATGCTGCCACCGGCCGAGCAGCCGTCGCCGGTTGCCCACCTTGGTGTTGCCGCTGACCGCGCCGACCCGGGGGTCGGCGAGCGGCTGGACGAGCCGGTGCAGCGCCTCCGGTTCGAAGACGGTGTCCGCGTCGACCATCACCACGATGTCGTACCGGGCGTGCGCGAGACCGGTGTTGAGGGCGCCGGGCTTGCCACGGTTGGGCTGCCGGACCAGGGTGACGCGCGGGTCGTCGATCCGCTCGACGATCGCCGCGGTGTCGTCCGTCGACCCGTCGTCGACGACGACGATCTCCAGTCGCGGGTGGGTGGATTCGAGGAGCGAGTACACGGTGGACGCGATCCCCGCCTGCTCGTTGTGCGCGGGCACCAGCACGGTGACCGGCGCGGTCACCCCACCCGGGCCGTGCGAGCGAGCGGGGTCGCGGTACCGGCGGCGCACGTGGGCGCGGGCGAAGAGGAGGAGCAGCAGCAGGCGCAGCACGCCCAGTGCCCCGGCGACGCCCAGGGCCCAGGCCGTCAGGCGGGTGAAGGCGCCGCCGGCGGCCTGCATCCACATCAGGCCCTCGCCCTCGACCCGTTGCAGACCGCTCGCGGGAGTGGTGAACGTGGGCGTGCCGAGTCCGGCCGAGACGGTGGGGAAGTCGTCGATCCGTGGATTGCGCAGCAGGGCGCGTGCCTCGCGGTGACCCAGGTCGGTGTGGCTGTACTGCCGCACGACCCCCTTCCTCGCCTTGCGCGACGAGCGGTCGGCGGCGACCAGCAGGTACCCCTTCTCCGCGGCGCGCCGGGCGGCCGACCATTCGGGTCCGCACATCGTGTCGGCGGCCGTGGTGTGCGGCAGGCGCAGGAGCCGGGTCCGCACGCCGGCCGAACCGGCCAGCGCCGTCTGGGTCAGCGACAACTCCATGCGGAACCGCAGGTCGGAGGCTTTGCCCAGGGCGCCGCCCGTGTAGGTGTAGGACCCGACTTCGTGCCCCTCCTCGACGATCCGTCGCATCAGTCCCGGATTCCGGGCCGCCTGCGCGCCGGTGACGAAGAAGGTGGCGTGTGCGTCGTGCCGGCGCAGCAGCTCCAGGATGCGCGGCGTCCAGACCGGGTCGGGACCGCCGTCGAAGGTGAGCGCGGCGGTGCGGGGCGGCATGGAAGCCGTCTCGATCCGGCCTTCGGCGAGGCGCAGCACCGGGTCACCGTCGTCGGCGGCCTCGGGTATCGGGCTGGTGCACGGCTCCTTCGTCCGTGCCGCGTCGATCTCGTGGGTGGACCAGCCTTCGAAGAGCAGGGCTGCGGCGATCACCGGGAGGACGAGCAGCAGCAGGATCCAGTGACCGCGTGGCGGCCGGCGCAGCGCGTGTCGCGGGCTCACCCGCCCGCAGGGTCGGGGACACCGGCCGGAGCCGAGGGCGCCGAGGGCGAGGGCGGAGTGTCCGGGACCGGGTCCGCCGGGCGGGAATCCGGAGCGCCATCGGGCGTGGGGGTCCCCGACGGTGCCTCGGACTCGTGCATGGCGGGGGCGCTGGGCAGCGGCCGGTCCGTGCGCGGTGGATGGTTCCCTACGGAATCCTGCATTCCGCCGAACAGCACGCCGACGAAGAGGAGATAGCCGGCACACGAGCATCCCAGCGTGAATGCGGTGTACCGGAGGAATGTTCTACGACGTCCAGAACTTTCCATGAATATCGGACGGTTCCGCCGCCCTCGGTGTGTACTGGTGTGGGGGGTAGTACGCATGGCGGAGGAGTGTACTCACGGCGCCGCGGAAATGAACAGGAGCCCCTGACCGGCAGCGCAGCGGTCCGGCCGGCGGGGCCGTCCTCTACCGCTCCCCGGGACCACAGGTTCCCCGCGCCGGGGAATTTCACAGAACCAGCAGGGGATTCCCACAAGCCGATTCAGCCCAGCCCGAATCCGGTACGCATTGTCGCCCGGCCGCTACTGACGCGTAGGAAAGCACGGGGTGTGGTTTATCGTTCGACTTCTTCATTCGCCGTGCCGTCGCCCGTGTGTTCCTCGCCACTCCCGGGGAGTTCCGCGCCGGCGCAGAGGGCGAGCACGTCGGCCCCGAAACGCTGGAGCTTGCGGGTGCCCACGCCGGAGATCGTCGCCAGCGCGGCCTCGTCGTCCGGCACGGCTTCGGCGATGGCCATCAGCGTCTTGTCGGTGAAGACGCAGTAGGCCGGCTGGCCGAGCTGCTTCGCCTGGCCCGAACGCCAGTCGCGCAGCCGCTCGTACAGCTCCTCGTCCAGGTCGGAGGGGCAGCCGTCGCAGCGCATCAGCTTCACCTCGCCGGGGTCGGTGAGCGTGCGGCCGCAGACCCGGCAGCGCACCGGTCCTCGGCGCCGACGGGACCGGCCCGCGCCGCGTTCCACGCCGCCCGCGCCACCGGCCGTACGGGTCCCCGCGGCGGAGGAGCCGGGCCGCAGGCCCGCCAGGAAGCGGCTGGGGCGCCGGGTCGCCCGGCCCCCGGGCGACCGGGACAGCGCCCAGGAGAGGGACAGGTGGCGGCGGGCCCGGGTCACGCCGACGTAGAGCAGCCGCCGCTCCTCCTCGACCTGCGCGTCGGTCTTCGCGTAGGTGATCGGCACCATGCCCTCGGTGAGTCCGACGAGGAAGACCGCGTCCCACTCCAGGCCCTTGGCCGAGTGCAGCGAGGCAAGGGTGACGCCCTCGACGGTGGGCGCGTGCTGGGCGTTGGCACGTTCGTCGATCTCGGCGACCAGGTCGGCGAGGGTGCTCTGCGGACGGGCGCGGGCGAAGTCCTCGGCGAGGCGCACCAGGGCGGCCAGCGACTCCCAGCGGTCGCGCACCGCGCCGGAGCCGGCGGGAGGTTCGTTCGCCCAGCCGCGGGAGGTGAGCACGGCACGCACCTGGGACGGCACGTCGACCGCGTCCTCCAGCAGCGGATCGTTGCCCGCCGCGCGGGCGGCGCCGCGCAGGGCGACGCCGGCTTCGCGCACCTCGGGGCGTTCGAAGAAGCGCTCGGCGCCGCGCAGCTGGTAGGGCACGCCGACGTCCGCGAGAGCCTGCTCGTAGACCTCGGACTGGGCGTTGATGCGGTAGAGGACGGCGATGCCGCCGGCGTTGACCCCGGCGTCGATCAGCTCCCGGATGCGTCGGGCGGTGCCCTCGGCCTCGGCGGGCTCGTCGGCGTACTCCGTGTAGACCGGATCGGGGCCGGCCTCGCGCTGGGAGACCAGCTCCAGCCGGTGGTCCGCGGCGCGGCCGCGGGCCTGCGCCAGCAGGCCGTTGGCCAGGTGGACGACCTGCGGGGTGGAGCGGTAGTCCCGGACCAGTTTCACCACGGTGGCGTTCGGGTGGCGGGTGCGGAAGTCGAGCAGGTGGTCGGGGGTGGCGCCGGTGAAGGAGTAGATCGTCTGGCTGGCGTCACCGACGACGCACAGGCTCTCCCGGTCGCCGACCCACAGTTCGAGCAGCCGCTGCTGGAGCGGGCTCACGTCCTGGTACTCGTCGACCACGAAGTGCTGGTACTGGGCGCGGACCGTCTCGGCGATGTCGGGCCGGTCCTGGAGAACGCCGACGGTCAGCAGCAGCACGTCCTCGAAGTCGATCACCGAGCGGTCGCGCTTGAGCTGTTCGTAGAGCGCGAAGATCCGGGCGACCTCGGCCGGGTCGCGCGGCGCCTCACGGCCGGACTTCGCGATCATCGCCGGGTAGTCCTCCGGGACGGTGCGCGTCACCTTCGACCACTCGATCTCTCCGGTGACGTCCCGCAGTTCGTTGCGGTCCAGCCGGATGCGACAGCGGGCGGCGGCGTCGGCCACCAGCTGGATCTTCCGCTCCAGCAACTGCGGCAGCTCGCCGCCGACCGCGCGCGGCCAGAAGTACTGGAGCTGGCGCAGCGCCGCCGAGTGGAACGTGCGGGCCTGGACGCCGGTGGCGCCGAGCTGGCGCAGCCTGCCGCGCATCTCACCGGCCGCACGCTGGGTGAAGGTGACCGCGAGGACACCGGCCGGGGGCAGGACGCCGGCGCGCACGCCGTACGCGATCCGGTGCGTGATCGCGCGGGTCTTGCCCGTCCCCGCGCCCGCCAGCACGCACACCGGGCCGTGCAGCGCCGTCGCCACCTCGCGCTGCTCCGGGTCGAGCCCTTCCAGCACGGCGTCGGCGTCCCGCGGCGGCTCGACGTGCTCCGGTCGCGGGGCGGCGGGCGCCGGGACCGGGGGCGGCGCGCTCGCGGAGGTGCCGGGCGCGGAGGACCCGGAGCCGGCGGGGAAGAGGGTGGCGTCGCTTGCTGCACTACTCACCCCGCCCATGCTGCCAGCTTCGCCGCCGCCTCTCGGTACGTTGTCCACAGCCCGACTCTGCGGTGTGACGAACGCCGCCGGGAAGCGCCGCCGCTGACGGGAATGTCCGGGTCTCCCCCGGACGTTCCCCTCGCGGCGCCCCGGCCCTGCGCTCGGCGCCCGCGCCGCAGGCACCGTCCGCACACGAAGGAGATTCCGCGCCCATGATGGGAACCGTGACGATGTACAGCACCACCTGGTGCGGCTACTGCCGCCGCCTGAAGAGCCAGATGGAGCGCGAGGGCATCGCCTACACCGAGATCAACATCGAGCAGGACCCCGCGTCGGCGGCATTCGTGGAGAAGGCCAACGACGGCAACCAGACGGTGCCCACGGTCCTCGTCGTCGGGCCCGAGGGCACCGAGACGACCATGACCAACCCCTCGCTCGCCCAGGTGAAGGCCGCCCTGGCCGCCTGAAGCCGGCCACGCGGGCCGTCCACCGCCGCCCGCCGCCAGGCCGACCGCGGACGGCACCCCGAGCCCCCCGGCCCCGCAGGGCCGGGGGCTTCCGCATGCCTCCGGGTCCGCACGCGCACACCACCCGCACGCGCTGCACGTAGTTGCGCGAAAACGCGCGCAACCCTTGACCTGTGAGCAGATTCGGGCGGAAACTGCTGCGCGATCGCACCCTCACCGCGTGTCAGGAGGCTTCGCATGTCCGGACCCGAAGACGTCGGCGGGCTGTCCCGCAGAGCGGCGCTGCGCGCCGGTGCACTCGCCGGAGCCGGGATGGCCGCGGTCGGCGCGGGCGGCGGCACCGCCGCGGCCGCCGACGCGGGGCCGCGGATTCCCGGAGCCGACGAGAGCACCTGGCCGAAGCGGCGCGGCCGGTCGATGATGGGCGTGCCGTTCGACCGGCACCGCACGGTGCGCGTCGGCATCATCGGGCTGGGCAACCGCGGTGCGGCCATGCTGCCGCTGTTCCTCGCGCTGGAGGGCGTCCGGGTCACCGCGCTGTGCGACGTGGACCGGGAGAAGGTCGCCGAGGCCGTGAAGACGGTCACCGACGCCGGGCAGCCCGAACCGGCCACGTTCACGACCGGCGAGGACGCGTACGAGCAGCTCTGCGCCTACCGGAAGCTCGACTTCGTCTACGTCGTCACGCCCTGGGAGTGGCACACCGAGATGGCCCTCACCGCGATGCGGGCCGGCAAGCACGTGGGCGTGGAGTGCCCGATCGCCACCAGCGTCCGCGACCTGTGGCGGCTGGTGGACACCTCGGAGGAGACCCGGCGGCACTGCATCCAGCTCGAGAACTGCTGCTACGGGCAGAACGAACTGCGCGTGCTGCGCATGGCGCACGAGGGACTGTTCGGCGAACTGCTGCACGGCTCCGGCGCCTACCTGCACGACCTGCGCGAACTGCTGTTCTCCGACACGTACTACGAGGACGAGTGGCGCCGCGCCTGGCACACCCGGCGGGACGGCGACCTCTACCCCACGCACGGGCTCGGGCCGGTGGCCGCCTACATGGACATCAACCGGGGCGACCGGCTGGTGCGCATGACGTCCATGAGCACCCCCGCGCTGGGGCTGGCCGACTACCGCGACCGGCACGTGCCACGCGACGACCCGAAGTGGGACGAGCGCTACGTCAACGGCGACGTGACGATGAGCCTGCTGCAGACCGAGCGCGGCCGGGTGATCCACCTCGTGCACGGCGTCTCCAACCCGCATCCGTACAGCCGGCTCAACTACCTCGCAGGCACCCGCGGCGCCTTCGAGGACTACCCGGAGCGCATCTACCTGGAGCCCGACGCGAGCGGCCACGAGTGGCAGGACTTCGGCCGGTACGCCGAGTACGACCACTGGCTGTGGAAGGACGTCGGACCGGGGCCGGGAGGCCACGGCGGCATGGACTACCTCATGCTGTACCGCCTCGCGCAGACGATGCGGCTCGGCCTCGCGCCGGACATGGACGTCTACGACGCCGCCGCCTGGAACGCGCCCTTCGCGCTCAGCATCCACTCGGTGCGCCACGACGGCGCGACGGTCCCCTTCCCGGACTTCACCCGGGGCGAGTGGAAGACCCCGCACCCGGGAACCGACTCCTCCAAGCCGTCCGGGGGCTGACCCGCAGGCACCACGGCACGCACGGCGCCCCACGGCCACGAGCGGGGCGCCGTGCGCGCATATGCTTGAATGGCCTGCATAACACTCAGAAAACGTCAAGCGATTCACGCCGAGGAGGGCCCGTGACGCACCTCGAAGCGGAGACGGCCGACCAGCCCGAGTGCTGGGGCCGTGCCGCCGCACTGGCCGCGGCCCGCGGCGACCTGCTTCCCGTGAACGGCGAGCGGGTCGCCGTGGTCGGCTGCGGCACCTCTCTGTTCATGGCCCAGGCGTACGCCGCGCTGCGCGAGTCCCACGGACTCGGGGAGACCGACGCCTTCGCGGCCTCCGAGTTCCCGCGCGGCCGCCGCTACGACCAGGTGGTCGCCCTGACCCGGTCCGGCACCACCACCGAGGTGCTCGACCTGCTCGCCGGGCTCCGCGGCGCGGTGCGCACGCTCGCCGTCACGGCCGACCCGCGCACCCCGGTGGCGTCCGCTGCCGACGCGCTCGCCGTGCTGGACTTCGCCGACGAACGCTCGGTGGTGCAGACCCGGTTCGCGACCAGCGCCCTGACCTTCCTGCGCGCGGGCCTCGGCCTGCACGACGCGGGAGTGGAGCGGGACGCCCGGCGGGCCCTGGCCGAGCCGCTCCCCGAAGGCCTCGCCCCGGCCTCGCAGTTCACCTTCCTCGGCAGCGGCTGGACGGTGGGGCTCGCCCACGAGGCCGCGCTGAAGATGCGCGAGGCGACCCGGTCCTGGACCGAGTCCTATCCCGCCATGGAGTACCGGCACGGACCGATCAGCATCGCCGACCGGTCCACCGTCACCTGGATGTTCGGACCGGCGCCCGCCGGGCTCCCCGAGCAGGTCACGGCGACCGGCGCACGGTGGATCGAGAGCACGCTGGACCCGCTGGCCTCGCTGGTCTCCGTGCACCGGCTGGCCGCCGCGGTCGCCGCGGAGCGCGGGCTGGACCCGGACCGGCCCCGCAATCTGACCCGCTCCGTGATCCTCGCCGACGGCTGAGCGCCGTGCCCCTCGTCCCCACCGGAACGCTGGTCGCCGATGCGGCCGCCCGCGGCGCGGCCGTGGCCGCCTTCAACGTCATCACGCTGGAGCACGTGGAGGCCGTGGTCGCCGGCGCCGAGCGCGCGGGCCTGCCGGTGATCCTCCAGGTCAGCGAGAACGCCGTGCGTTTCCACGGCGGCCGGCCCGGGCCGCTGGCGGCGGCCGCCGCGGAGTGCGCCCGGCAGGGCACGGCGCCGCTCGCACTGCACCTGGACCACGTGAAGGACCGCGCGCTGCTGGAGCAGGCGCCCGGCTGCGGCTTCGGGTCGGTCATGTTCGACGCCGCGCACCTGCCGTACGCGCAGAACGTCGCCGCCACCCGGAAGGCGGCCGCGTGGGCGCACGCGCACGGCCTGTGGCTGGAGGCCGAACTCGGCGAGGTCGGCGGCAAGGACGGCCGCGGCCCGCTCGACGCGCACGCGCCGGGCGCGCGTACCGATCCGGACGAGGCCCGCCGGTTCACCGAGGCCACCGGCGTGGACGCGCTCGCCGTCGCCGTCGGCAGCTCGCACGCCATGACCACCCGCGACGCCCGGCTCGACCACGCCCTGCTCGGAGCCCTGCACCGGGCGCTCGACGTGCCGCTGGTGCTGCACGGCTCGTCCGGCGTGCCCGACGCCGAGCTCGCCCGGGCGGTCGCCGGCGGCATCGCCAAGGTCAACATCGGCACCGCCCTCAACATCGCCATGACCGGGGCCGTACGGGCCGCCCTGGCGGCGGAGCCGGAACGCGTCGACCCCCGCGCGTACCTGCGCGAGGGCCGCGAGGCGATGACCGACGCCGTGGTGCGCATGCTCGCCGCCGTCTCCGGCGAGGGCCGACCGCACTGAGCCCGGCACGCCACCCCCGCACACCCCGCCCCAAGACTTCCGCGCAAACGTGCGCAGTACCGCGCACCGGACGGTTGCACACAGCGCCCCGGAACGCGCAGCGCCGTGCGCGGTACGCTCGGCACCTGCACGGACGAGTGAGGAGAAGCGGGTGGCGGCACACGAGCGATGGACCCGGCTGTTGGAGATCCTGGGCGAAGAGGGCCGGATCGACGTCGCCCAGGCCGCCGAACGGCTCGGGGTCTCCGCCGCCACCGTCCGCCGCGACATGAACGAGCTCGCCGGGCAGCAGATGCTCACCCGCACCCGAGGGGGCGCGGTCCTGAGCGCCGTCGCCTACGACCTGCCGCTGCGCTACAAGACCGCGCGCCGTGCGGACGAGAAGCACCGCATCGCGCGTGCGGCGGCCGCCCTGGTCGCCCCCGGCAGCGTGGTCGGTCTCAACGGAGGCACCACCACCTCGGAAGTGGCGCGCGAACTGGCCACCCGCACCGACCTGATGAGCGAGACCAGCACCCCGGCGCTCACCCTCGTCACCAACGCCATCAACATCGCCAACGAACTCGCCGTCCGCCCCCACGTGAAGACCGTGGTCACCGGTGGCGTGACCCGCCCCAACTCCTACGAGCTCACCGGCCCGCTCGCCACCGAGGGGCTCCGGGGACTGGCGTTGGACCGCGCCGTCCTCGGGGTCGACGCGGTGCACCCGGAGTTCGGCGCCGCCACCCACGACGAGGGCGAGGCGGGGGCGAACCGGGCCCTCGCGGAGCGGGCCGAGACGGTCGTCGTGGTCGCCGACTCCACCAAGCTGGGACGCCGGGCCTTCGCCCAGGTCTGCCCGGTGCACGTGATCTCCGTGCTGATCACCGACTCCGAAGCCCCTGACGAGATGGTGGAACGCTTCATCGCGGCGGGCGTCGACGTCCGCCGCGTCTGACGCGAGAGCGCCGAGCGCCCCGCGGGCACACCCCGCGCACGTGGCACGCACGTGGCACGCACGTCTTGTCGCGCGCTCGACCGTGCACGAGACTGCCGCTGTCGCCGCCGTACGCGCCAGCCGCCGCCCGTGCGGGCCGCCCGGACCCCACAGCGGCCCGGAGTCGCCATGACCGAACCGCTGCTCCGCTCCGCGGAGGCTCCCGTGCTGGTCGGGCGCACCGGCGAACTGCACGCACTGCTCGACGCGGTGACGCACCCGCCGTCGGTGGCCTTCGTGGAGGGCGAGGCCGGCATCGGCAAGACCCGGCTGATCCGCGAGGCCCTGGGACACCCGTCGGTGCGCGGCCGCCGCGTGCTCCTCGGCACCTGCCAGCCGCTGCGCGAGCCCTTTCCCTACGGCCCGGTCTTCGACCTGCTGCGCCGGCTGGCGAAAAGACTGCCCACCGGGCTGGACCCGGTATGCGGCGCGCTGCGCCCCTACCTGCCGGAACTGGCCGGCAGTCTGCCGCCCGGGCCCGAGCCGCTGCGGGACCTGCGGGCCGGCCGGCACCAGCTCTTCCGTGCGGTGCGCGCCCTGCTGGAGGCGCTGGGCGGGGTCGTGATCGTCGTGGAGGACCTGCACTGGGCCGACGACGGCACCCGCGACCTGCTGCGGTTCCTCGTGGACGACCCGCCGGACGGGCTCGCGGTCGTACTCGGCTACCGGCGCGAGGACCTGCCGGGCGCGGGCCTCCCCCTGGGACGCGCCTACCGGCACCCGCCGGGCACCACGTCCGTGCTGATCCCGCTGGGCCCGCTGGACGTTCCCTCGGTGCGCAGCCTCTACGCCTCGCTCACCGCCTCCGCGGAGGCCTCCGGCGAGTTCGCCGCCGAACTGCACCGGCGCACCGCGGGCATCCCCCTGGTGCTGGAGGAGGTGATCCGCGCGCTGCCCGGCGACGTGCGGCAGCGGTGGCGCGACGTCGAGGCGGGCCGGGACGCGCTGGACGAGATGGAGGTGCCGGCGCTGCTCCGGGACGCCATCGCCGACCGGATGGCCGGGCTCTCCCCCGCCGCAGCCGACGCCGTGCGCGCGGCCGCGGTGCTCCAGGTGCCGGCCGGAGAACGGCTGATCGCCGCCGTCATGGACGGCCCCGGCACCCCGGCCCTCTCCCCGAACGGCGCGACGCGCGGCACGAGCGGCCCCCCGAACGGCACCGCGGACGGCACGGCGGACGGCGCCGCGGCGGCACTGCGCGAGGCGCTGCGCGCCGGGGTGCTCCACGAGTCGGGAGCCGACCGGTACGGCTTCCGCCACTCGCTGGCCCGGCAGGCCGTGTACGCCGCGCTGCCCGGCCCGGACCGGCACCGGCTGCACCGGAGGGCGAGGGAGGTGCTGGCCGCCGAGCAGCCGCAGCCCCTGGTCCAGTTGGCCCACCACGCGCGGCAGGCGGGCCCGGTCTCCGAGTGGCAGCGCTACGCCGAGGCCGCCGCGGCGTCCGCCCGGGAGATGGGCGACGTGGCGCTCGCCGTGCAGGTGCTGGAGGAACTGCTGTCCGACGCGCGGCTGGAGAGGCTGGAGTGCGCACGGATCGCCGCCGAGCTGAGCCGCGACGCGGTGGTCGGCCTGGCGCACCGGCGCGCCACCCGGCTGCTGAGCCGCGTCGTGCGGGACGACCGGATTCCGGAAGGACTGCGCGGCGAGATCCGGCTCAACCTGGGGCTCCTGCTCTACAACCAGGCCGGCAACTACACCGAGGGCCGGGTCGCCACCGAACTCGCCGTGGAGGAGCTGCGCGACCGCCCGGCGCTCGCCGCCCGCGGCATGGCCGCCCTGGCGTTCCCCAGCTGGGACGTGCACCCGCTGGCCACCTGCGAACGGTGGATCGAGCGCGCCGAGGAACTGGTCGCCGGCGAGGGGGATCCGGCACTCCGCACCGCGGTCCGCGGCAACCACCTGGCGCTGCGGATGTCGACCGGCGATCCGGAGGCCGCCGCCGCGGCCGAGCGGCTCATCCGTGAGGCCGGCGCGGACAGCGACGTCCGTCAGGTGGCGCGCGCCTGCGGCAACTTCGCCGAGGCGGCGACCTCGCTGGGGCACTACGCGGCGGCCTGGCGGTACCGGGCGGAGGGCCGTCGGCTGGCCGCGCAGTGCGGGGCGGCGTTCTTCGAGGGCATCGTGGAGGGCACGGCGCTGCGCCTGGAGTGGTACGCGGGACGGTGGACGGGCCTTGCCGAACGCGCCCGGCACACCCTGGAGGTGGTGCAGGGGGTGTCCGGGATCGCCGCGGACGCGCGGCTGGTGCTGGGCCTGCTGGCGTCCGCGCGGGGCGAATGGGACGAGGCGGTGGAGCAGCTGGAGGCGGCCGGGCTCGCCGACCCGGGCAACGCTCCCGCTCCCATCCTGGCCTGCGCCTCCGCTGCCACGGCCCGGCTGCACCTGGCGCGCGGGGAGCCGGAGGCGGGCTGCGCGGAGGCCGAGAGCGGTGTGGCACGGATCCGGCGGAAGGGCGTGTGGGTGTGGGCGGGCGACCTGGCGCCGATGGCGGTCGCCGCCCTGGTGCGCGCGGGGCGCCCGGAGAACGGGGCCCGGATCGCCGACGAGTTCGCGGCCGGGATCGAGGGACGCGACGCGCCCCTGGCCCGCGCGGCCCTGCGGGCGTGCCGGGGCGTACTCGCGGCGGCCTCCGGCCGCCAGGACGAGGCGGCGGAGGTGTTCGGCGCGGCCCGGGAGGCGTACGCGGCGCTGCCGCAGCCGTACTCGGCCGCCCGTACGGGGGAGGCGGCCGCACGCTGCCGGCTCGCGGCGGGCCTGCCCGACGCGTCGGAGGAACTCGCCGCGGTGGCGGAGGAGTTCGCCGCCCTCGGGGCGACGCGGGACGCGGCACGCTGCCGCCGGGTGCTGCGCGGCAGCGGCGTCGTCCTGCCCTCGCGGCGTGGCCGTCGCGGGTACGGCGACGCGCTGTCGCCGCGCGAGACGGAGGTGGCCCGGCTTGTGGCGCTGGGCCGCACCAACCGGGAGATCGCCGACGTGCTGTTCCTGTCGCCGCGCACCGTCGAGCAGCACGTCGCCCGGGTGCTGCGGAAGCTGAACGTCTCCTCCCGCGAAGAGATCGCGCTGCCCGGCACGGCGTGACACGGCGCACGGCGTGAACCGGCGCCGTCCGGCACTGTGCAACAGCGCCTCCGGCACGGTGTGCAACGGCGCCTCCGGCGCCGACTTTGCGTAGCCCTACGTACCGCATCCCGGATTGTTCCGCGCCGGGCCCACCCCGAAGGTGAGGTCGCGTTCGGCCGGCGCTCCCCCGCCGGCCGGAGACCCCACCGAAGGAGCAGAAGCATGCAGATGGGAACGAGGCGCTTCAGAGCGCTCGCGTGCGGGGCCGTGGCCACGGCCGCCCTGCTGGCCGCGGGCCACACCGCGTCGGCCGGCGAACCGGGCGCGGACGCACCGCGCGAGGTGATCCGGAACGCGGACGCCCCCGGGGCGGTCGAGGGCCGGTACATCGTGGCGCTGAAGGGCGAGGCGTCGGTGCAGGCCGACGCGCGGACACAGGTGCGCTCCGCGGCACGGAGCCTGGCGGCGGACCACGGCGGCGAGGTGGAGCGGGTGTACTCCGCGGCCTTCCGCGGGTTCGCGGTGTCGGCCACCGCGGCGCAGGCCCGGGAGCTGGCGGCCGACGACGCCGTCCGGTACGTCGAGGCGGACGGCGTAGCGCGGGCCACCGGCACCCAGCCGAACCCGCCCTCCTGGGGCCTGGACCGCGTCGACGGCGCCCTGGACCAGAGCTACACCTACCCGAACGAGGGCGACGGCGTCACCGCGTACATCGTGGACACCGGCATGGACCTGGACCACCCGCAGTTCGAGGGCCGGGCACGCAGCGGCTACGACTTCATCGACGACGACACGGACGCGAGCGACTGCCAGGGGCACGGCACGCACGTCGGAGGTACCGTCGGCAGCCGGGACCACGGCGTGGCGAAGAACGTCGACCTCGTCTCCGTCCGCGTCCTGAACTGCCAGGGCACCGGGCAGTGGTCGCAGATCATCGGCGGCATCGACTGGGTCGCCCGGAACGCGGACGGCCCGTCCATCGCAAACATGAGCCTCGGCGGCGGAGCCAGCTCCTCCGTGGACGACGCGGTGCGGGGCGCGCTGGACGCGGGCGTGCAGTTCGCGGTCGCCGCGGGCAACGCGAGCGAGAACGCCTGCAACACCAGCCCCGCCCGGGTACCGGGCGTCCTCACGCTCGGCGCCACCACCCGCAGCGACGCCCGCGCGAGCTACTCCAACTACGGCTCCTGCCTGGACCTGTTCGCGCCGGGCAGCGACATCACCTCCACCCGCAACGGCGGCGGCTCGCACAACCTGAGCGGCACCTCGATGGCCACCCCGCACGCGGCCGGCGCGGCGGCGCTGTACCTGTCGGAGAACCCCGGGGCCTCGCCGCAGCAGGTGCACCAGGCGCTCGTCGGCGCCACCGACTCCGGCGAGGTGTCCAACCCGGGCGGCGGTTCGCCGAACCTGCTGCTGAACGTCTCCCGGCTGGGCGACGGAGGCGGGGAGCCGCCGAACGGCGAGGCGCCGCGGGCGGCGTTCGACGTGCAGTGCGGCTTCGACTCCGGCTGCACCTTCGACGCGGGCCGGTCCACGGACGACGCCGGGATCGTCTCCTACGCCTGGGACTTCGGGGACGGCACCGCCGGCGAGGGCGAGACCGCCCGGCACGGGTACTCCGGTGCCGGCACGCCGACGGTCAGCCTGACCGTCGCGGACGAGGAGGGGCGGACGGACACCGCCACCCGCAGCCTCCAGTGCTTCGACTTCGGCAGCGGCTCCGCGTTCTGCTTCCCGCAGTGACGCGGCGGCGGAGGAGGGGCCGCCGAACCTGCACCGGAGCATGAACGAGGGCCCCGGCACGCGCGACCGCGTGCCGGGGCTCTCCGCCTGCGAGGTCGGCGTGATCCGTGCAGCGCGTTCCCGTGGAGCGGCGCCGTTCGGCAACCGGCTCAGCGACCGGGCCGGGGCAGGGGTTCGCCGTACCAGCGTTCGACGAGACGCGCGGCGATGGAGATGCCCGACGGCGGCAGCACCTCGCCGGAGGCGAACGCGGCGCGCAGGTCGTCGCGGGAGAACCAGCGGGCCTCCCCGATCTCGTGACCGTCCACCTGGATGCGGGAGGAGGAGGCGCGCGCGGTGAACCCGAGCATCAGGCTGGACGGGAACGGCCACGGCTGGCTGCCCACGTACGCGACGCCCTCCACGGGCACCTCGACGCCGACCTCCTCGCCGACCTCACGGACCACCGCCTGCTCGATGGACTCGCCCGGCTCCACGAAGCCGGCCAGGGTCGAGAAGCGGCCCTCCGGCCAGTGCACCTGGCGGCCCAGCAGGGCGCGGTCGTGCGCGTCGGTGACCAGCATGATGACCGCCGGGTCGGTGCGCGGGTAGTGCTCGGCGCCGCAGGCGGGGCAGCGGCGCACGTGGCCGGCGGCGGCGATCACGGTGCGTTCGCCGCAGCGGGAGCAGAACCGGTGCAGACGCTGCCAGTTCTCCAGCGCGACGGCGTGCACCAGGAGTTCCGCGTCCCGCTCCGGCAGCAGCACGCCGGCCTCGCGCAGCCCGGCCGGGCGGGCGATGTCGTCCATCCGGCCGGGGAGGGCGTCCTTCTGCAGCGCGAAGTAGGCGACTCCCTCCGGGTCCACGCCGAGGAAGTAGCGGTGCGACTCGGTGACGGGCGCGTCGAACGACGGCATGGTGACCAGCTCGGTGCACCCGTCCCCGGTGTCCTCGATCAGCGCCTGCCCGCCGGACACCACGAAGACGCGCGTCGTCGGATGGCTCCACGCTGCCGCGAGCCACGCCTCGTCGAGGCGGCGGTGTGCGGCGCGGTCGATGCCGCCGGTCCCGGTCAGGGTGATGGCGGGGGCGGCTTCGGAGCTGTCGGCGTCGGGTGTCCAGATGGTCACGGCTGCTTACCGGTTCCCCTCGTCGGCGGCGTGCGTCCAGTTCAGGCCCAGATCCTCCCAGAGGTAGGCGGCGGTCTCGACGCCCTTCGCGAGAAGGTCCAGTTCGACCTTCTCGTTCGGCGCGTGCCAGCCGTCGGACGGGACGGAGATGCCGAGGAACAGCACGGGGGCGCCCAGCACGTCCTGGAGGTCGGCGGCGGGCCCGGATCCGCCCTCGCGGGTGAACCGGACGGTGCGGCCGAAGGCGCGGCTCATCGCGCGGACGGTGGACTGCAGGGCCGGGTGGTCGAGGGGCGTCAGGCAGGGGCGGGTGGCGCCCCAGAAGGTGATCTCGTGCCCGATCCCGGCGGGCACCGACCGCGCCACCCAGTCCCGTACGGCCTGCTGGACCTTCTCCGGGTCCTGCCCGGCGACCATCCGGAAGGAGAGCTTCAGCTGGGCCGCGGAGGGGACGATCGTCTTGCCGCCGGGGCCCTGGTAGCCGCCGCCGATGCCGTTGACCTCGGCGGTGGGGCGGGCCCATATGCGTTCCAGGGTGGTGTACCCGCGCTCGCCGCTCGCGGCGTGCGAGTGCGCGGTGCGCAGCCAGGCCGCCTCGTCGAACGGCAGCTCGGCGAAGAGCGCGCGCTCGTGGTCGGACAGTTCGATCACGCCGTCGTAGAAGCCGGGGATCGCGACCCGGCGGTCGTCGTCGTGCAGGGAGGCGGCCAGCCGCGCCGCCTCGGTCGCCGGGTTGGGGACCGCCCCGCCGAAGGAACCGGAGTGGATGTCCTGGTCCGGCCCGTACAGGTCGATCTGGCAGTCGGTGAGCCCGCGCATGCCGGTGCAGACGGTGGGGGTGTCGGCCGCCCACATGCCCGTGTCGGAGACGACGACCGCGTCGCAGGCGAGCCGGTCCGCGTGGGCACGCACCAGATCGGGGAAGTGCGGGGAGCCGGACTCCTCCTCGCCCTCGATCACCAGCTTGAGGTTCACGGCGGGCGCGCTGCGGCCGGTGGCGGCGAGGTGCGCGCGGACGCCGAGCGTGTGGAAGAACACCTGCCCCTTGTCGTCGGCGGCGCCCCGGGCGTACAGCCGGCCGTCCCGGCGGACCGGCTCGAACGGGTCCGTGTGCCAGCCGTCGGCACGCTGCGCGGGCTGCACGTCGTGGTGGCCGTAGACCAGCACGGTGGGCGCACCGGGGTCGCCGGAGGGCCACTCGGCGAACACGGCGGGGTGGCCGGGGGTCTGCCACACCTCGACCGTCGGGAATCCGGTCGCGCGCAGGGCGTCCGCCAGCCAGCCGGCGCTGCGCCGCACGTCGGCGGCGTACGCCGGATCGGCGGAGACGGAGGGGATGCGGAGCCAGTCCTCCAGGGCGGCGAGGAAGTCCTCACGGTGGGTGTCGACGTAACTGCGGACCGCGCTGTCCGGGGTGGTGCTCATGCCCCGACCCTATCCGGCCCCTCCCCCGGTCCTTCCCCGCCGTCGGGGTGCCCCCGGCGGGCGCCGGGGCGGGGAGCCGCGGCAGGCGGGCGCCCGGGCTTCACGGCAGGAGCAGCCGCTCCAGCGCCGCGCGGTCGGGAAGGTCCGGCGGCCGCACGACACGGCCGGAGCGCACGTAGAGGAACGCCGCCGTCACCGCCTCCGGCGGGACGCCGCACTGCTCGGCCCACGCCACCCGGTACACCGCGAGCTGCAACGGGTCCGCGTCCTGCCGGCGTCCCGTCTTCCAGTCGACGATCTCGTACGCCGGGCCGCCGTCGGGCCCGGCGCCGTCCTCCCGGTAGACGGCGTCGATCCGGCCCCGCACGGTGCGCCCCGCGAGGGCGAGCTGGAACGGCGCCTCGACCCGGTACGGCGTCCGGTGCGCGTACGCGGTGCGGGCGAAGGCCGCCTTCAGCGCGGCGAGATCCCGTTCGTCCTCGATGCCCGCCGCTTCGTCGGCGCCGGGCAGCTCGTCCGGGCCGAGCATCGGCAGCGTCAGCTCCTCGAAGCGGGACTCCACCCAGGCGTGGAAGCGGGTGCCCCGGCGGGCCGCGGCCGGCTGGGGCGGGCGGGGCATGGGGCGGGCCAGTTCGCGGGCGAACCCGTCGGGGTCGGCGGCCAGCCGCAGCAGCTGGGAGGCGGACAGCGACCCGGGCAGCGGCACGTCGTGCACGGTGGCGCGGGAGCGGCGCAGTTCGCCCTCCAGCGCGTCGAGGTCGCGGTCCCACCCCTCCACCAGCCGTGCGTCCTCGGGCGCGAGCCCGGCGGGGGCGTCCGCGCCCCCGTCACGCGGGCCGGGCAGGGCGGTGGCCGGCGGCACCGCGTCGGCGTCGCTCCCGCCGGGGTTGCCGCCACCGTCCTCGCCGCGGTGGCCCCGGTCGCCGCCACCGTCCTTGCCGCGGTGGCCCCGGTCGCCGCCACCGTCCTCGCCGCGTGCCGCGCCGTCGCCGTGCAGGTGGGCCAGCACGCGCGCGGCGGCGGTCCGGCGGCGGCGCAGCGCGACCGGGTCGAGCGGCAGCGGCCAGGCCGCGTCGTCGCCGTCACCGGACAGGGCGGGGTTCTCCGCGCCGTGTTCCGGCGCGTCGGCCCACGCCTCGACCTCGCCGTACGCCGGGCCGGCCGCGCAGTGGTCGCGCAGCGCCTCCAGGAAGGCGGACGGCCCGCGCGGGCGCTTCTGCGTCGGTCCCCACCAGTGTCCGGAGCCCAGCAGCAGCGACCGGGGGCGGGTGAAGGTGACGTAGCCGAGCCGCAGTTCCTCGGTGGCCTGGTGGTCGCGCTGCCGGACGTCGTACGCCTTGAGGGCCTTGGCGTTCCATCCTTCGACGCGGGGCAGGGTGTCGGCGTCGCCGCGCAGGTCGTGCGGCAGGACGCCGGGGCGGGTGAGCCAGGACTCGCGGGGCTGAGTGCTGGGGAACTGCTTGGCCACCAGGCCGGGTACGGCGACCACGTCCCATTCCAGGCCCTTGGACTTGTGCGCGGTGAGCACCTTCACGGTGTTCTCCCCGCCGGGCAGCGAACCGTCCAGGCCCTTCTCGTACTGGGTGGCCGTGCGCAGGAATCCGAGGAAGGCGAGCAGCGTGGTCTCGCCGTCGAGCGACGCGAACCCGGCGGCGATGTCCAGGAAGGCGCCGAGGGTTTCGCGGCGGCGGGCGGCCAGCGCGTGCGGGGAGGCGGAGAGTTCGACCTCCAGCCCGGTGACGGCGAGGACGCGGTGCAGCACGTCCATCAGCGGGTCGCCCAGGGACCGGCGCAGGTCGCGGATCTCGGCGGCCAGCCGGGCGAAGCGGACGCGGGCCTCGGCGGAGAAGGGGAGTTCGTCGTCGGCGTCGCCCTCGAGGAAGGTGTCCAGCGCGTCCGCGAGGGAGGTCACCTCGGCCGGGTCGACGCCCTCCACGGCTGCCGCGAGGCGCAGGTCGGCGTCGTCGCCGGCCGCCGCGTCGTCCCGCCGGACCAGCAGCCGGGCCCGCCGGCCCAGCAGTGCCAGGTCCCGCGGGCCGATGCGCCAGCGGGGCCCGCTCAGCAGCCGTACCAGGGGTGCGTTGGCCGTCGGGTCCTGGAGCACTTCGCACACGGCGACCAGGTCGGCGACCTCCGGCAGGTGGACGAGCCCGGAGAGGCCGACGACCTCGACCGGCACGTCCCGCTCCACCAGGGCGCCCTGGACCGCGGCGAAGTCGCCGCCGGTGCGGCACAGGACGGCGATCTCGCCGGGCGGGGTGCCGGTGCGCACCAGGTGCGCGAGGGAGTCGGCGAGCCAGTCCAGCTCCTCGGCGTGCGTGGCGTGCAGGGCGCAGCGCACCAGGCCGTCGTGTTCGGCGCCGGGTGCGGGACGCAGCGCCTCGACACCTTCGTGCCGCTCCCGCAGCGGCGCGGCGAGCGCGTTGGCGAGACGGAGCAGGCGACCGCCGCTGCGACGGTTCTCGCTCAGCGCGAAACGGGGGGCGGGTGTGCCGTCCCGGAGGGGGAAGTGGCGCGGGAAGTCGTCCAGGTTGGCGACGGACGCGCCGCGCCATCCGTAGATGGCCTGGCAGGGGTCGCCGACGGCGGTCACCGGGTGTCCGGCGCCGGCGCTGGCGCCGCCGCCCGCGCCCGCGCCGAACAGGCCGGCGAGCAGGATGCGCTGGGCGACGGAGGTGTCCTGGTACTCGTCGAGGAGGACGACCCGGCATGCGTCGCGCAGGATGCGGCCGACCTCCGGGACGTCGCGGGCCAGGGCGGCGGAGAGCGCGATCTGGTCGCCGAAGTCCAGCAGGTCGCGGTCACGTTTCCGGGCCCGGTACTCCTCGACCAGGCCGAGGAGTTCGGCACGGCCGATCGCGGTCTCGGGGACGCGCCGCAGGTCCTTGTTGGTGAGCTCGGTGGCGGCGAGCTCGGCGCGCAGCCGGGCGTCGTACGCGCGCAGGCGAGCGGGCGGCACCAGGTGTTCGGACAGTTCGGCGTCGAGGGACAGCAGGTCCTGCACGTGAGTGCTGAGGCTGTTGCGCAGCCCTTCGAAGGGGCCGCTCGCGGCGGCGAGCACGCGGGCGGCGAGCTGGAACCGGGTCGCGTCGGCGAGCAGCCGGGCGCCGGGCTCGACGCCGAGGCGGAGGCCGTGGTCCTTGAGGAGCCTCCCGGCGAACGCGTGGTAGGTGAGGATCTGCGGTTCGCCGGGCGGGTCCTCGTCCGCCGTCTGTGCGGGGGCGGGATCGGGGTCGGTGACCCCGGCCCGCACGAGGGCGGCGCGCACGCGTTCGGCGAGTTCTCCGGCGGCCTTGTTGGTGAAGGTCAGCCCGAGCACCTGCTCGGGGGCGACCTGACCGGTGCCCACCAGCCACACGACGCGCGCGGCCATCACGGTGGTCTTCCCCGACCCGGCGCCCGCGACGATGACCTGCGGCGCGAGCGGCGCGGTGATGCAGCGGAGCTGTTCGGGGGTGAACGGGATGCCGAGCAGCGCCTTGAGCTGTCCGGGGTCGGTGAGCGGAGGTGGTGCGGGCACGCTGCAAGACGGTATCCGCCGGGTCCGACAACGGGCCGCGGTGGGGCTCCGCGCCGCGCCCGCCGGTCCTCACTCGACGACGTGGCGCCCTTCGGGCTGCGCCGAACACGCGGACCGGAACGCGCAGTTGCCGCAGTGCGCGCCCGTCGACGGCGCGAAGCGCTCGTCCAGGACGCGGCCCGCGGCCTCCGCCAGCAGCTCGCCGACCCATTCCCCGTCCGGCGGTTCCTGCCGCTGCACGGCCGGCAGCGCGTCGCCGCCGTCGCGCCGTGTCGCGCCGATCCGCAGGTGCACCAGTTCACCCCCGCCCGGCTCGGCGCCGTCCGCGTGCAGCGCGAGCTGGTAGACGGCGAGCTGCGGGTGCCGTTCGACGTCGGCGCCGCTGGGCTTGGCCTTCCCGGTCTTGAAGTCGACGACGTACGCCCGCCCCTGCGCGTCGCGTTCGACGCGGTCCATGCTGCCGCGGATGCGGATCTCGTGCGCCCCGGCGTCCAGCGTGACGTCGAACGTCTGCTCGCTGCCGAGGACTTCGCGTCCGGCGTCCTGGCCCGAGACGTGCCAGCGCAGGAACCGTTCCAGCGCGGCGCGGGCGTTGTCCTTCTCCTGGCGGGACTTCCACGGCGCGTCGAAGGCGAGCCCGTCCCACACGCTCTCCAGACGTTCCATCAGCGTCGCCAGGTCGGCCGGGGTGCCGCCGGAGGCGACCTCGTCGGCCAGGACGTGCACCACGTTGCCGAAGCCCTGCGCGGTGCTCGCCGGGGCGTCCGCCTTCACCTCGCGGCCCAGGAACCACTGGAGGGAGCAGGTGCGCGCGAGCTGGTCCAGGGCGCTGCCCGACAGCGCCACCGGCTGGTCGCGGTCGCGCAGCGGGACCTCGGCACGGGTCGGCTCGTACAGCCCCCACCAGCGGTGCGGGTGCGCGGCGGGCACGAGGGAATGGCCCTCGTCGTCCCGCAGGGCGGCGAGCCGGGCCAGGCGCCGGGCCGCGGCCTCGCGGAGCGCGGGGGACGCGTCCGGGTCGACCGTCGTCGCGCGCAGTTCGGCGACCAGCGCGGGCACGGACAGCGGACGGCGCGGGCGGCCGGCCACCGCACGCGGCTCGACGCCGAGTTCGGCGAGGAAACGGGACGGCTGGTCGCCGTCCTCGGCCTGCGCGCGGACGGCGGTGACGACGAGGCGTTCGCGGGCGCGGGTCGCCGCCACGTAGAACAGCCGCCGCTCCTCGGACAGCAACGCGCCCGGCGGCAGCGGCTCGGCGAGGCCGTCCCGGCCGATGCGGTCCGCCTCCAGCAGCGACCCGCGCCGCCGCAGGTCGGGCCACAGGCCCTCCTGCACGCCCGCCACCACCACGGTGTGCCACTCCAGGCCCTTGGCGCGGTGCGCGGTCATCAGGCGCACGGCGTCCGGGCGTGACACGCGGGCGGTGAGGGTGTCGGCGGCGATGTCCTGGGCGTCGATCTCCTCCAGGAAGTTGAGCGCGCCGCGGCCGCCGATGCGTTCCTCGGCCCGGGCGGCGGCGGCGAACAGGGCGCACACGGCGTCGAGGTCGCGGTCGGCGTTCCGCCCGGCGGGACCGCCGCGCAGCGCCGCGCGCTCCAGCCGGTCGGGCCAGGGGGTGCCGTTCCACAGCTCCCACAGGGCCTCCTCGGCGGTCCCGCCGCCGGCGAGGAGTTCCCGGGCCTTGCGCAGCAGCAGCCCGAGACGCTGGGCTCCGCGCGCGTACGCGGTGTCGTGGGCGACGAGGCGTTCGGGCTCGGCGAGGGCCTCGGCGAGCAGCGTGTCGGACGGGCGCGGCACGGCACGGCCCGCCGCGCGTTCCTCGTCCCGCAGGGCCCGGCCCAGCCGCCGCAGGTCGGCGGCGTCCATGCCGCCCAGCGGCGACGCGAGGAGCGTCAGCGCGGTCTCCACGTCCCACCCGGCGCCCGTCCCCGGCGCGGCGGGTGCCGCCGCGGCCGGCGCGGTGTTCCCGTCGTCCGGCGCGGTGTTCTCGTCCCGGTCCGGTGCGGCGTCACCCGGCACCTGAGGGGTGCCGGAGTCCGCCTGATCCGGCCCGGGTACGGCCGCAGCCGGGGGCGGCGCGGCGGCGGGCCCGTCGGTTCCGGGGGCACCTGCGGGGGACGCGGGCCCGGACGACGCGGGCGCCGGTGCCGTGGGCACGGGCGCGCCCGGACCCGGAAGGACGCCCGGACGGGCCGGAGGCAACGGCCCCGAGCCCTCCCCCGCTTCCGGCAGGGCGTCGGCACCGCGCTCCGCAGGGAGGCGCGCGCCGTCGGTCACAGCCTGTGCGGCCGCGCGCAGGGCCGTGAGGAGCGGGGCGACGGCGGGTTCCTGGCGGAGGGGAACGTCGTCGCCGTCCGTCTCGACGGGGACGCCCGCCGAGGTGAGGACACGCCGCACCACGGGCAGGGTGCGCCCGCCCGCGCGGACCAGGACGGCCATCTCGCCCCACGGCACGCCGTCCTCGAGGTGGGCACGGCGCAGCAGGTCGGCGACGGTGTCGAGTTCCGCACCGGGCGTGGGGCAGGTGAGCACCTGCACGCGTCCGTCCCCCCGGGCCTCGCCCTGGCCGCCGCCCGTGTCGCGTCCCGGCTGCAGCGCCCGGTGGGCGCGCACGGCGTCCGCGGGGAGGCGGTGCAGCGGCATGCGACGGGCGAGTTCCCGCGTCGCGGCCAGCAGGTGCGCGCCGGAGCGTCGCGAGGTGCCGAGCACCCGCACGGGCGCCGGTGCGCCGCCGGGCTGCGGGAAGGTCGCCGGGAAGTCGAGGATGCCGCCGACGTCCGCGCCCCGGAAGGCGTAGATGGACTGGTCCGGGTCGCCGAAGGCGACCAGCGTCGGCGCGCCGAGCGCGCGCAGCAGCCGCACCTGGGAGGGGTCGGTGTCCTGGTACTCGTCGACGTACACCGCGTCGTAGCGGGCGCGCAGCTGCGCCGCGACGTGGTCGCGCTCGGCCAGCAGCACGGCCCGGTGGACGAGTTCGGCGTAGTCGAGGACGCCCTGCATGTCGAGCACGTCCAGGTATTCGGCGAGGAAGGCGGAGGCGGCGCCCCAGTCGGGGCGGCCGGTGCGGCGGGCGAACGTGCCCAGCGCCTCCGGGGCCAGGCCGATTTCCCGGCTGCGGGCGAGGACGGCCCGCACCTCGTCGGCGAAGCCCCGGGTGGTCAGGCAGGCGCGCAGTTCGTCGGGCCAGGCCGTGCGGCCGCGTCCCTCCGCTTCGAGGTCGAGCTGCCCGGCGAGGAGTTCGCGGATGTAGAGGTCCTGTTCGGGGCCGGACAGCAACCGCAGCGGCTCCGCGAACAGGTCGGCGTCCTGGTACGCCCGCACCAGCGCGTAGCAGTAGGAGTGGAAGGTGGTGGCCTGCGGGGCACCCGTGCCGCCGAGGCGCGCGGTCATCCGGTCGCGCAGCTCGACGGCGGCCTTGCGGCTGAAGGTGAGCACGAGGAGACGTTCCGGGTCGGCGCCGCGGCGCACGCGCTCGGCGACCGCCTCGACCAGCGTCGTGGTCTTACCGGTGCCGGGTCCGGCCAGCACCAGCAGCGGACCGGTGGGGTGGTCAACCACGGCGCGCTGCCGTGCGTCCAAGGCAGGGACGTCGGCCGGCACCGGCGGCGTGCGCAGCAGCCGGTATGCGCCGGCCGCCGCCGGAGCGGACGGCGCGTACCGGTGCGACGCGGACGACGGAAGGGAGGTGCTCACGTGGATCGCCTTGCGGAAGGTGGCTGGGCCGGCGGGGGCTACGAAGAGCCGACGATACGCGGTGGGCACACGCCGTGCGGGGTTCCCCGCCGGCCCGGGGTGCGCGGCGGACGCGGCGCGCACCGTGGGTCGCCGGGTCTGCTCCCCGGCCCGGCCCTCCGTCCTCCCCCGCCGTGCCGCGCGCCGGGGACGCCCCGCCCGGGGCCGCCTCCCGGGCCCGGGGTCGTGCCGGAAGGGCCCGTCCGGCACGGGGCCCTCACCCGGCGGGCGAGGGCGCGCGGATCAGGGGGCACCGGGGTCGTCGGCCCGGCGCGCCGCGGGCGCACCGCGGGCACGGCGCATGTCGAGGCGGAGGCCGTGGTCGCCGGACGAGCGGCCGGCCTCGCGCAGCGGGGTGCCCTCCTCCCGGTAGTGGCCGAGGGCGCGCAGCTCGGAGCCGGGCAGCGGCCTGCCGTCCGCCCGGACGACGCGCCACCAGGGGACGGCCCCGCCGTAGAGCGCCATCACCCGGCCGACCTGACGCGGTCCGCCCTCGCCCAGCCACTCCGCGACGTCGCCGTACGTCATCACCCGGCCGGGCGGAATGCGCTCGGTCACCTCGAGCACACGCTCCGCGTAGTCCGGCAGCTCCGGCGGTTCGCTCACTGGCATGCGAGCCATGGTGCCGTACGGCACCGACAGCTCACCGCGCGCAGTGTTACGCATCTCGCGCCCCACGAATACGCCCTCATACCCCCGGGCACCATTCCGACGTGTCACCATCTTCGTCCGGGCGGTAACAAGTGATGCGAGACCAGGACGAGACGGCGGCCTACATGCGACGGGGGAACGGGCTTCGGGCGGAGCCACCGAGAGCGGAGCCACCGGAACGGCCGGCGCCCCCCGCCGACGGTTCCTCGCAGGACGGCGCACAGATGCGGGACGAGCACGGCAGCCCCGGCGACGCACCGCGCGACGGCGGCGGCCAGGACCGCGGCGGACGCGAGGAGGACCGCCGCGACGCCGCCGCGCGTCCGGACCGCGAGCCGGACGACGACGCCGGAACGACCCAGGCCCCGCCGGGCGGTTCCGCGTCCGCCGACGCCACCGGGCCGGCCGACGCGGCACAGTGGGACGGCGGCATCGACGAGGACGTGCCGCTGCTGCCCGCCCGCGTGCACCGCCCCTCCGACCTGCTGCGCCTGGGCCTGGGCATCCTGGGCATCGTCGCGGTGCTGACGATCGCCGCGTTCGCGCACGGCACGACCAGCGGCCTGGAGAGCGACGTCGAGAAGGGCACCCAGCAGGCGCCGGCGCTGCTCATCAGCGTGACCGGGCTGGCGGCGAGCGTCGCGGTGCTGCTGGTGCCGGTGGCCTTCGCCATCGAGCGGCTGATCAAGCGGGACGGCCTGCGGATCGCGGACGGCGTGCTGGCGGCCGTGCTGGCGCACGGCGTGTCGCTGGCCACCGACCTGTGGGTGACCGAGGCGGCACCGGGTTCCGTCGAGGACGCCCTGACCAAGCAGCTGGGCGACGGCGTCGTCAGTACGCCGGTGCACAGCTACCTCGCCCCGGTGATCGCCTACATGACGGCCGTGGGCATGGCGCGGCGCCCGCGGTGGCGGGTGCTGCTGTGGGCGGTGCTGCTGCTGGACGCCTTCGCGGTGCTGATCGCGGGCTACTCCACCCCGTTCTCCCTCGCGGTCACCGTGCTCGTCGGCTGGAGCGTCGCCTACGGCACCCTGTACGCCGTCGGTTCCCCGAACGTCCGCCCGACCGCCCAGACACTGCTCGCCGGCCTGCGCCGGGTCGGGTTCCGGCCGGAGGGAGCGGTAGGGATCGAGGAACCCGCCCCCGAGGGCGAGCACCCGGACCACGAGCGCGGCCGCCGCTACCGCGTGCGGCTGGAGGACGGCTCGTCCCTCGACGTCACCGTCGTGGACCGCGAGCAGCAGGCGCACGGCTACTTCTACCGGGTGTGGCGCCGCCTCGCGCTGCGCGGCCTCACCCAGCCGCGCAGCACGCAGTCGCTCCGGCAGGCGCTGGAGCAGGAGGCGCTCATCGCCTACGCCGCCATCGCGGCGGGGGCCAACGCGCCGCGGCTGATCGCCACCTCCGAGCTGGGCCCCGACGCGGTGATGCTGGTCTACGAGCACATCGACGGCCGCAGCATCGAGGCGCTGCCCGACGAGGAGGTCGACGACGACCTGATGCGGGCGACCTGGCGACAGGTGCAGGCGCTCCAGTCGCGGCGCATCGCGCACCGGCGGCTGATCGGCGAGTCGCTGCTGGTGGATCGTTCCGGCGCGGTGTTCCTCACCGACCTGCGAGGGGGCGAGATCGCCGCCGGGGACCTGGTGCTGCGTATGGACGTGGCCCAGCTGCTGACGACGTTCGGCCTGCGGGTGGGGGCGGAACGTTCGGTCGCCGCGGCGGTGGCCGTGCTCGGGCCGGACGTGGTCGCGGACAGCCTGCCGCTGCTCCAGCCGATCGCGCTGAGCCGCAGCACCCGCACCACCCTGCGCCGGCTCGCGAAAGAACGCGCGCAGCGGGAGCGGGAGGCGGTGCTGGAGGCCTCCCGGCTGCGCAAGGAGGCGCGGGAGGCCGCCGAGGAGACGTACGCGATCGCGCACGACCGCAAGGCGCTCAAGGCGGAGAAGAACGCCGAGAAGAAGGCGCTGGACGAAGCCCTGGAGGAGGCGCGTGAGGAGGACCTGCTGGCGCAGATCCGCAGCCACGTGCTGCTGATCCGGCCGCAGGCCCCGGTCGAGCCGGCCCGGCTGGAGCGGATCAGACCGCGCACGCTGATCAGTTTCATCGCCGGTGCGCTCGCCGCGTACTTCCTCTTCAGCCAGCTCAGCCACGTCGAGATCGGCCAGGCCGTGGCCGGCGCCGACTACAGCTGGGTCGCCATCGCGCTGGGCTTCTCCGCGCTGACCTACCTGGCGGCGGCGATCGCGCTGCTCGGCTTCGTACCGGAGAAGGTGCCGTTCCCGCGCACCGTGCTGGCGCAGATCGCCGGATCGTTCGTGAAGCTGGTGGCACCGGCGGCGATCGGCGGCGTGGCCCTCAACACCCGGTTCCTCCAGAAGGCGGGCGTACGGCCGGGACACGCGGTGGCCAGCGTGGGCGCGTCGCAGCTGTTCGGCCTGGGCGCGAACATCCTGCTGCTGCTCGCCTTCGGCTACCTGACCGGCACCGAGCACACGCCGACGCTGTCACCGTCCCGCGCGGTGATCGCCGGACTGCTCGCCGCGGCCGTGCTGGTGCTGATCGTCACCGCGATCCCGGGGCTGCGGAAGTTCGTCTCGGAGCGGCTGCGGTCGCTGTTCGCCGGGGTGGTACCGCGCATGCTGGACGTCGTGCAGCGGCCGAAGCTGCTGCTCACCGGTGTGGGCGGCACGCTGCTGCTGCCCTTCGCGTTCCTGATGTGCCTGGACGCGTCGCTGCGCGCGTTCGGCTACGACGACATGAGCTACGCGACGCTCGCCGTGGTCTTCCTGGCGGGCAACGCGCTGGGCTCGGCGGCACCGACTCCGGGCGGTCTGGGCGCGGTCGAGGCCGCGCTGATCGCCGGCCTCATCACCTTCGGCGTGCCGAAGGAGATCGCGACCCCGGCGGTCCTGCTCTTCCGTCTGATGACCTTCTGGCTGCCGGTGCTGCCGGGCTGGCTGTCCTTCACCCAGCTCACCCGCAAGGGCGCGCTGTAACGCCGGGCCGGACAGGCGAACGCCGGGCGGCCCGCGTACGGGTCCGCCCGGCGCCGTTCCGCTGCGAGGCCGGTCTGCCGGGGCCGGGGGTGGGGCCGATGCCGGCGCCGGTGCCGGGCCCGGTCAGTAGACGGGCTTGTCCGGCTCGATCTGGTTGACCCAGCCGATGACGCCGCCGCCGACGTGCACGGCGTCGGAGAAACCGGCGCTCTGCAGCACGGCCAGGACCTCCGCGGAGCGGACACCCGTCTTGCAGTGCAGGACGATCCGCTTGTCCTGCGGCATCTCGCCGAGCGCGTCGCCCATCAGGAACTCGTTCTTCGGGATCAGCTTGGCGCCGGGGATGGAGACGATCTCGTACTCGTTCGGCTCGCGGACGTCGATGATCTCGAGGTTCTCCCCGTCGTCGATCCACTCCTTGAGCTGCTTCGGGGTGATCGTCGCCCCGGCGGCGGCCTGCTGCGCCTCGTCGGAGACGGCGCCGCAGAACGCCTCGTAGTCGATCAGCTCGGTGACCGTCGCGTTCGGGCCGCAGACGGCGCAGTCCGGGTCCTTGCGGACCTTGACCTGGCGGTAGGTCATCTCCAGGGCGTCGTAGATCATCAGCCGGCCGACGAGCGGGTCGCCGATGCCGGCGAGCAGCTTGATGGCCTCGTTGACCTGGATGGAGCCGATCGACGCGCACAGCACGCCGAGCACGCCGCCCTCGGCGCAGCTCGGCACCATGCCCGGCGGCGGGGGCTCGGGGTAGAGGCAGCGGTAGCACGGACCGTGCGCGCTCCAGAACACCGACGCCTGGCCGTCGAAGCGGTAGATCGAGCCCCACACGTACGGCTTGTTCAGCAGCACGCAGGCGTCGTTGACCAGGTAGCGGGTGGCGAAGTTGTCCGTGCCGTCCACGATCAGGTCGTAGTCGGCGAAGATCTCCTTCACGTTCGAGGAGTCCAGGCGCTCCTCGTGGATGTTCACCCTGGTGTGCGGGTTGATGCCCAGCACGGTGTCCTTGGCGGACTCGGCCTTGGGACGGCCGATGTCGGCCTGGCTGTGGATGATCTGGCGCTGCAGGTTCGACTCGTCGACCTCGTCGAACTCGACGATGCCGAGCGTGCCGACGCCCGCCGCGGCGAGGTACATCAGTGCGGGCGAGCCCAGGCCGCCCGCACCGACGCACAGGACCCGGGCGTTCTTGAGCCGCTTCTGACCCTCCATCCCGACGTCCGGGATGATCAGATGACGGGAGTACCGGCGGACCTCGTCGACGGTGAGCTCGGCAGCCGGCTCGACCAGTGGTGGCAGCGACACGAAGACCTCAGCAAAGGTGGTCGGTGGATGGTGACCGCCCGGGCGCCGGGCGCCGGACGGACGTTCGTTCCTCCGGTAACACTGCCACGCGCTGTCTCATTCCGAGACACCCGTACCGAGGCGCGAGACGATCTCGTCCCAGTAGCCGGGCAGCGACTCCCAGGGGCTGACGCCGCCGCCGGTGCCGCGGTCGGTGAAGCAGACGGTGCCTGCGCCCTGCCAGCGGGCGATGCGCAGCGCCTCCTCCAGATGCGTGCCCGGCACGCCGTGCACCAGGTGGCAGAAGCGCTCCGGCGGATGGTCCGCCGTCCACTCCGCGACCTGCGACCAGCGGTAGTCCGGCCAGCCGCCCTCGAAGGTGACGAGCTGGTCCGCGAGCTTGGCGTACCCGGGGTAGGGGTGCGTGCCGTGGCCGAGGACCAGGAGCCCGCCGTCGCTGAGGGCCCGCAGCGTGCGGGTGGTGCGGCGGGTCTCGTGCAGATGGGCGGGGTCGGACGGGCAGCGCGCCAGGTAGAAGCCGCTGACGCCGTACCAGTCCAGGAAGCGGCGCGCGTCCGCGACCAGCTCGGCGAACGGCCGGAACCCCTGCCGCAGCTCCAGGTGGCCGAGCACCGGCGTGCCGGCCTCGCGCAGCCGCGCCGCCGCGGCCAGGCAGTACGGGTCCGGGCGGGCGCCGGGCCCGCGTCCCACGTTCAGCACGGCCCAGTGCAGCGGCGGCACCTCGGCACGGGCCGGCTCCCGCCACTCGCGCGGCGCCAGCATCGGATGGGCCCAGCCGGGCGCGGCGAGGCCGATCCGTGCCGCCGGGGCCCCCGTCGCGGCGGGGGTTCCCGGGGTGGTCAGATGCGGCATGCCGCCTCCATCCAGATGTCGGCGAGCGACTCCTCCAGGCCGATGCGGGGCCGCCAGCCGAGCCGGTCGCGGGCGGTGCGGACGTCGGCCTGCTGCCACAGCCCGCACCCGTCGGGGTAGGGGAAGGCGGCCGGAGCGCCGTTCGGGCCGGGCACCGTCGGTTCCAGGTCGTGCACGGCGCCGGCGTAGCCGGCGACCCGCGCCAGCACGGACACGGCGTCCCGCATCCGCACCGCGCGGCCCGTGCCGATGTTGACCACGCCCTGTGCGGCGGACAGCGAGGCGGCGTGCACGGCACGGGCCACGTCCCGGACGTCGACGAAGTCGCGCTGCACGGCGAGGCCGGGCAGCTTGAGCTCGCTGTCTCCCTGCTGCAGGGCGCGGCGCATGCCCTCGGCGAGCCGCCCGAGCGGCGAACCGGCCGGCGTGCCCGGCCCGGCCGGGGAGAACACCCGCAGCACCACGGCGTCCAGGCCGGAGCCCAGCACCAGTTCGGTGGCGGCCAGCTTGCTCACCCCGTACGGGCCGCCGGGGCGCGGCAGCGCGTCCTCACCCGTGGAGCTGCCGGGCTGCGCCGGACCGTACTCGGCGGCGCAGCCGATGTGCACCAGCCGGGCACTGCAACTGCTGCGGCGCAGCGCCTCGCACACGGTGGCGGCGCCGACGGTGTTGTGCCGGGTCAGCTCCCGCGCGCCGCCGCGCACGGCGCCGGCGCAGTTGATGACGACGCCGGGGTGGACGGCGTCGAGGAAGCGGGTGAGCGCTCCCGGGCTTCCGGAGGACAGGTCGAAGCGCACGTCCGCTTCGTCGCCCCGGCCCAGCGCCGTCAGCTGCACGGCGGGGTCCGCGAGCAGCCGGTCGGCGACGTAGCGCCCGAGGTAGCCGTGCGCACCGATCAGCAGCACTCTCATCGTGCGACCTCCTCGTGGCGGGTCGTTCCGGGGGACTCGGATGCGGTCATCGGTGGTGCTCCTGTCGGTGTCGTGCACGTGCGTGCGCAGTGGGGTGGTCGGGAGGGCCGCCGGAGGCGGGGCGGGACGGCGGTCACCGGGCCTGCCGGGCGAGGCGGTCGCCGGGCGGACCCGGCTCCACGCCCGTCGGAGCCGGCCCCGGCGCAGGCCCCTGGCGGGGGAGGCGACCGGACGCCTCCCGGGCGGCGGGCCGCTGGTGCGCGGACGCGCCGGTCAGGGCACGCAGCCCGTACGCCAGCAGCGCCAGGGCCGCCAGCGCGCAGGCGGCCGCCGGAACGACGGTCGGGCCGTACGCCGCGACGGCCTGCTCCACCGGCCGTCCGACGGCCGCGGCGCCGGGCAGCCGTGCCGCCAGCACGGTGCCCAGCGCGGCGGCGATCAGCAGGCAGGCGGCGGCCAGCCCGCCCGAAGCGGCGCGGGGGAAGCCGTGGCGGCTCAGCAGCAGCGCCACGAACAGCAGCACGCCGAGCGCCGCCGTCGCCGCTTGGGTGGCGTGCGGGGCCGCCGCGCCGCGCACCAGCAGGTGAGCGGCGACCTGCACGGCCGACAGCGCGACGGCGAAGAGGCCGACGGTCAGCAGCAGCAACGGCCGTACGCCCGCGGCGAAGTCGCCGAGGCTGCGACTGCCCGTCAGCCTCCGCCGGGCCCGCGTCGCGAACAGGTGCGCGGACCAGGCCGCCGGCGCGACGCCGAACGCCAGTGCCAGGGGAACGCACAGACACGCGAACGCCGGCAGGAGACGCCCGACGCCCGCCCCACCCGCGAGCAGCTCGGTCAGCAGCCAGTCGCCGTACAGCACGTAGCCGAGCAGCCAGCAGGCCCACAGCGCGGCGGTGCGCGTCCGCGGCACGCCGCGCAGCGACAGCCGTACGGCGGCGAGCACCGCGAGTCCGCCGAGCGTCCCCACGGCGGGCCGGGCGTACGGCGGCTCCAGCGGCACGTAGGTCAGGCCCACGACGGTGGCGGCGCAGAGCACACCGGGCAGCAGGTGGCTGAGCCCGCGGCCCGCGGCCCGGGCCCGGCGCGGCTTGTGCGGCCCGGAGCCGTCGGCCGACGGCTCCGCGGCGGCCCCGTCCTCGGCACGGGGCACCCGCACGTACAGCTCCTCGGCGAGGGAGAACACGTCGCGGTGCCGGTAGCGGGCGGCGGTGCGGTCGGTGATGCCGTGCGCCTCCAGCCCGGCGGCGATCTCCAACGGGTCGACGGCCCGCTCGCACAGGGCCCGGTGGCGGTGCATCAGCTCCCGCACGGGATCCGCCGACGCCCCGCGCCGCCCGCCGTCCGCGCGGGACGTCCCGCCGCCGGACGGTGCTGCCGCGTCGGCGGCCGGCGCCGCCCCTGCACGGTCGGGACGGCCCGGCTCGCCAGCGAACGGCGGGCGGGCGCCGACGTCCGGGGCGGGTGCACGGCGGCCCGTGACCCGTACGCCGGGTGCGGGCCCTCCCGGCTCCGGGGGCGCGTCGGAGGGGGGCCGGGGGGCGGCGGGTTCGTCGGGCGCGGGCGGCTGGGCGGGCCCGACGGAACCGGTGTGGAGGCGGGTTTCGGGGGCGGGCGGCGCGGGGCTGGGGGCCCGGGTGGGTGTCGCGGCCGCACGACGACGGGGCGGCGGGCCGTCCAGGGCGTGCAGCGGCCCCGTGGGCGGTTCGGCGAGCGGCACGCCCTCCGCGTCCAGCGCGGCCGACGAGGGATGCCCCGCCTCCGGCCAGACCACCTGGACTCCCGATTCCGGGGTGGCCCCCGCGCCCGCCTCGGAACGCCAGGAGTCGAGGGGCTCGGGGCCGGATTCGGCGGGCGGACCGTCGACGTCGTCGACCAGGGTCCACGAACGGGTGTCCCACGCCCCCGGGTTGACGGGGGCGACGGGCTCCGCGGGCTCGGCCTGCCCCGGCGGGCCGGCGGGCTTCCGGTCGGGCCCGGACGGTGGAGGCGTGCCCTCGGGGGCGCGCCGGTGCGGATGGCGGGACGTCATGCGGGATCCTCCTGGCCGGGCCGGACACCGACGGCCGGGGTACCGGACGCGGCGTGCCGGGCCCAGCTCGGGCCGTGAACGGTGGCGGTCTGCGCCGACCGGGCGTGCGCGGGCGAGCGCACTCCGGCCGGGCGGGGCGAGGCGGTCGCGGACGCGAGCGCCGCCGGGGGTCTGGCGGTGCTGGCCCAGCGGCCGGGGACGTGCGACTCGGCGGGCTGCGCGAACGGCACCGGCGCGCCGTCGGTGTCGAGGGCGGCGGGGGCGCGCGTGCTGCGCGACATCAGTTCGAGGTAGATCCCGCGGAACGCCTCGACGTTCTGCTCGACGGTGAACAGTTCCAGCGCCCGGGCACGCGCCGCCGCGCCCAGGCGCGTGCGGCGGGCGGGGTCGCGGAGCAGCGCGAGACACGCGTCGGCGAGGGCGCGGGGGTTGCGGGGCGGCACCACCAGGCCGGTGCCGCCGATGACCTCGCACACCGCGCCGACGTCGGTGGAGACCGTGGCGCGGGCGCAGAACATCGCCTCCACCAGCGAGACGGGGAAGCCTTCGACGACGCTGGAGAGGACGGCGACGGTGCCGCCGGCGTAGGCGTCGGCGAGAGTGGGGGCGGCGGGACCGCCGATCTCCTCGAAGGCCACCGGACTCTCCCCGACGCTGTGCGTGTCGGCGGCCTCGTCCGGGAACAGGTGCGCGGCGAGCGCGCGCAGGTGCGCCGCGTAGGCGGCGGCGTCGGGTGCGGTGCCGAGCCCGGTGGAGACGATGCGCAGGCGGGCGCCGGGCAGCGCGTGGCGCACCTCGGAGAAGGCGTGCAGCAGAGCGACGAGGTCCTTGGCGGGCTCGACCCGTCCGACCCAGAGCAGGGTGGGCCCGGAGCGGCCACCGCGGCCCGGCGTGTCTCCGTCGCTGCCGCCCGCCGGGACGTCCATCACGGCCTCGCCGACCTCGGTGAACGGCTCGGCGTCCATGCCGGGGTAGACGGTGCGGAGCCGTTCGCGGCGGGCGCCGCAGCGTTCCTGCCAGCGGCGCGCGTGGGTGTTGCCGGGGGTGATGAGCTGAGCGCGGGCGTACGCCTCGTGCGCCAGCCGGCCCTGGAACGAGGCGAGCAGCGCCCGCACGGGCTGCCGCGCGGCGTCCGGCCGGACGCCGGGCGCCGCGCCGCCGGGCCCGACGCCGCCCGCCTGCGCGGGGAGGGGGGTGCTCGCGAGGTAGTGCTCGCGGAGCCGGACCCCGTACTCGGTGATCAGCAGGGGCGTGCCGTAGGCACGGGCGGCGAGGAGCCCGGCGAGTGCGGCGGGGCCGCCGCCGACGGCGTGGCACAGGTCGACGTCGCCCAGGCCGGCGCTGCCGGGGCCCTCGTCGAGCCAGTCCAGGGAGAGCGGGCGCAGGGCACGTTCCAGCCGGTCGACGACGGCGAGCAGGTCGGAGACCTGGGCGGCGTGCGCGGCGCGCAGCGCGCCCGGCGCGCGGCACGCGGACTCCAGGACGCGGACGGCGAGTTCGGAGCGGATCGCGTCCGGCAGGCCGCCGTGGTCGCGGGCGAGGTCCGCGAGCCCGTGGAGGCCCGCGGCGAAGCGTTCCGCCGCCGTGGGGCCGGTGCGGTCCGCCCGGTCGGGCTCGTCTCCGTCGGCGGCGGGGGTGCAGATCGCCGCGGCGAGCTCCGCGAAGCACTCGGCGAAGCGGCGGCGTTCGCGGCGCCCGGTGACGCCGCGGGCGGCGGCGCCCTCTGCGCAGGGGGCGTGCGCCGGGGGCTCGCCCCACAGCGGGGCGGTGCGGACGTGCCGCACGTTCTGCGGCAGGTCGCACCAGCCGGCCTGTTCCTGGCGCAGGCTGCGGCTGAGCGCGTAGAGCTCGAACTCGTGTCCGCCCAGCCCTCGCACCAGCCGGTCGCACCACAGCACCGACTCACCACGCGCGAAGGGGTAACCACCCTCCGTAAGCAGTGCAACGCGCACGAACGCACCCCCGGCCGATCGACGAGTGGGCCACCGCGTCGGATGCGGTGGATGTGACGCCGACGACGGTATGCGCGATGCGGGGGGCTACGACGGACGGTTGTCCGTCGCACCACCGGAAGGGGTGAACGGCCGTGACTTTCCGGACGTTTACGCGTTCAACGGTCTCGCCGCGGTACGCGGTGCGCCGGTCAGCCGTCCTTCTCCGGGTGCGGCCAGGCGTTCGGGCGGCAGGTGGCGGCACCGGTGGTGAGGGTCTTGGTCTGCTGCATCATCACCGGCGCGAGGGCTCCGTCGGACCCGCAGAAGCGGTGTCCGAGCCCGAGCCGGTGTCCGACCTCGTGGTTGATCAGCATCTCGCGGTACTCGCGGACACGGTCGTCGCCGAAGGTCTCCGAACCCTGCGCCCAGCGCCAGGCGTTGATCATGATGCGGTCGGTTGCCGCGGAGTCGCACGACACGTTCTGCACCGTGGTGTCCAGGCCGGACTTGGCGCACCATGCGCCGGTGGTGCCGGGGCTGGCCAGGGTGATGACGAAGTCGGCGTCGTCGGAGGCGACCCGCTGGAAGCTGCGCGCGCCGTCGTGCGCCCAGCTGCGGTCGTCGTTCAGGGTGCGGTGCACGGCTTCGGCGAACAGTTCGGCGTCGAGCGGGAGTTCCTTCTCCACCTCGACGCGGTAGCGGACGACCTCGCCCCGGCCCTCGCCCTCCTCCCGGCCCTTCACGGTGCTGAACTCACCGGTGCCGTGCAGATCCGGGTCCAGAGGGAGGACGGTGGCGATCCGCTCCGCGTAGGTCAGCGGACGGGCCGCCTGCGTGTCGGACGGCGTGGGGCGCGGCGCGCGGCGGGAGGACTCGCCGTCGTCGCCGCGCGCCTCGCCCGCTCCGGCGGCCGCGGCACGATTGTCCCCCCGCTGTTCCAAGCCGGTGACCTGGCCGGCCACCACGATCGCCAGCACGGTCGTGACCGCGGCGGCGGCCACGCCGGTGAACGTGCGGCCCTTGGTGCGGGCGCGCTGCGGCCCGGTCTCCGGGTCGTCGTCGTGGTCGTGGCCGTGGCCGTGCTCGCCGTCACCTCTGGGGTCGCCGTCGGGGCCCGGCAACGCGCTGTCCCACGGGTCCTCGGCGCGGGGCGGCGGGGCGCCGTGGCCACCGCCGGCGGCACCGGAGGCCCGACGACCCGGCATCTCGGGCGGCGGTGCGGAGCGCGACGCGGGGCCGGCGGCGAACACGTCGTCGTCGAAGGCGTCCAGATAGTCCTGGCGCGGGCCGTACCGCGGGCCGGGCGCCGCTCCGCTGCGCGGGGCACCGGGCGGGGGACCGCCGGAGCGCGGCGCCGCGACCGTAGGGGTGGGGCCGGTGGCGGGGCCGTCGCCCCAGCCGCCGCCGGGTTCGCGGTGCTGCGGGTGACCGCCGCGCGCCTGCGGCGTCCCGCCGGGGGGCGTGCCGTACGCAGCGGGGCCCGGATAGGGGGCTCCCGCCGGGCGCTCGCCCGGGTAGGGCCGGGGCACGGCCGGACGGCGCACGGAGCCGGACGCGAACGGCCCCGAGGAGCCGGGTGGCGGCGCGGGCCGGGCGGCTGCGGCACCGTCCGGACCACCGGTCGCCCAGGGCTGGGCACCCACCACGGGTCCGGCCTCGGGCACGGTCCGGGCCGGGGTCTCCGGCGGAGCGTTCCGCTTGCGGCTGTGGCGTCCCACTACGCTCCCTTCACTGCCTGCTCGCTCCGTTCGGATGTCTCCGCCAGCAGCTCGCGGAAGGCCCGCGCGACCACGTCGGGGTACTCCATCATCGCCACGTGCCCGGCCTCCGGCAGCGCGACCAGCCGGGAGGAACGGAAGGCGGCACTCGCCCGGCGCGCCATGCGGAACGAGACCAGCTGGTCGCGGCCGCCGTAGACGAGCAGCGTCGGGGCGAGCACCCGCTCGGCCTGGCGCCACAGGGAGTGCTGACCGCCGAGAGTGTAGGCGTTCACGAGGCCGCGCGCAGAACGGGTCAGCGCGTCCCAGAAGTACGGGAGTTCGAGCCGGCGTGCGTACTCCCGCACCGCGACGTGGAAGTCCTCGGGCGCCACCCGGCCGGGATCGCCGTAGCACAGGGCCAGAACCTCGCGGGTGCGGCGCTCCGGCGTCCAGTCCTTCGTCAACCTGCCGAAGAGCGACGTCACCCCCGGGAGGGCGAGCAGCGCGGTCGGTACGGCGGTGCGCTGCGGGCGCAGCTCGGGCAGCGCCGGGGAGACCAGGGTGAGCGTGCGCACCAGGTCGGGACGCATCGCGGCGACGCGGGTGGTGACCGCGCCGCCGAGGGAGTTGCCGAACAGATGGACCGGGCCGCGCTCGGACGCGTCGAGGAGTCTGACCACGGCGCGGGCGTGCGCGGACACGGAGTAGTCACCGTCGTCCGGCGGCGGCGACCCTCCGAAGCCGGGCAGGTCCACGGCCTCGCCGTCGAGGTGCCCGGCCAGCTCCCGCATCAGCGCGGACCAGTTCTGCGACGACCCGCCGAGACCGTGCACGTACAGCGCGGGCGGCAGCCCGCGACGGGCCGGCGGCCGGGCGCGCACGGAGAGCGTGAGACCCGCGAGGGAGACGTCGTGCAGCGTCTCCCCGTCGTGGACGTGCGGCCCGGTCAGGTCGGGGATCGCGTGCGGGACGGCGGTACGCAGATCCGGCTGCTCGGTCGACGACATGGAGCAATGTTACGAGACGATCACGCGGGTACCCATGTGTTCGCCGTCACTGCTGCGGGGACCCGCACGACATACCGCGGGGAACCGGCCGGAACCGGTCGCGTCCCGCAGCGGTTGCACCCGCCTGGAGCAGATTGCGGGACGCCCGCACCGGAAAGGGGAGCCCACATGTCTGTCGACCCGACCGATCCCGAAACGTTCGACGACGCCTACGAGGAGGAGCCGGAGGGAGCCGAGTTCGAGGCCCCCGAGGCGGACGCCGCGGAGCAGCAGGCCGAACTGCTGCGGCAGCGCAGCGAGCCGATGACCGGCCGCGGCTCCGACGAGGTGGACCCGGCGGACGCCGCCGAGCAGGCCCGTGTGGTGGAGGTGAACGAGGACGAGTACCGCTGAGGCGCTTCCGCGGCGCGCCCCGGGCCGGGCCACCGGGGCGGGGCGGTCGCTGTGCGGGCGCCTCTCGCCCCGCCCTGCGGCCGGAGGGTGTCCCGATAGCCTGCGCTGAGCGAGAATGTGCGCTTGCGGAGCGCGGACCCGGGTTACCCGAAAGTACGATGGCGGTCTCGGCGCGCACCGCGCGGAGAAGCAGCAGTCCCCTGGCCCGGCCGGGGAGGCACCAGGGAGGCGAGCGTGACGATCGAGCAGACAGCAGCAGAGGCGCGCCCCCGCGGCACGCGCCTGCCGCGCAGGGCCCGACGCAACCAGCTCCTGGGCGCCGCCCAGGAGGTGTTCGTCGCACAGGGCTACCACTCCGCGGCGATGGACGACATCGCGGACCGCGCGGGCGTCAGCAAACCGGTGCTCTACCAGCACTTCCCCGGAAAGCTCGACCTCTACCTCGCGCTGCTCGACCAGCACTGCGACGCGCTCCTCCAGCAGGTGCGCAACGCGCTGGAGTCGACCCACGACAACAAGCAGCGGGTCGCGGCCACGATGGACGCCTACTTCGGCTTCGTCGAGGACGAGGGCGGCGCGTTCCGGCTGGTCTTCGAGTCCGACCTGACCAACGAGCCGGCCGTGCGCGAGCGCGTGGACCGGGTGAGCCTGGACTGCGCGAAGGCCGTCTGCGGGATCATCGCCGAGGACACCAAGCTGCCCTCCGACCAGGCGATGCTGCTGGCGGTGGGCCTGTGCGGGATGGCGCAGATCACCGCCCGGTACTGGCTGGGCGCCGGCCAGCGCATCCCGCGCGACGCGGCGGCCCGCCTGATCTCGTCGCTGTCCTGGCGCGGCATCGCCGGTTTCCCCATGCAGTGAGCCCGCCGCGGGCCCACCGCTCGGGCCGGGCCGCGCCCCGGTGTTCGCTGTCGGCATGCGGGCGGGGCCCTCGGCGGGATGCCCGGGGGAGCTAATCTGTGCTGCGTACGGCGCGGCTGTCCGCGCACCCCGACCGTCGGAGGGACATGGCCGTGGAGGTCAAGATCGGCGTGCAGCACGCGCCCCGCGAGATCGTCATCGAGAGCCGGCAGAGCGCCGAGGAGGTCCAGGCCGCCGTGGAGGCCGCGCTGGGCAAGAACAGCGCGTTGCTCTCCCTCGAGGACGAGCACGGCCGCCGGGTCCTGGTGCCGTCCGACAAGGTGGCCTACGTCGAGATCGGCGAGCAGGCCGGACGGAAGGTCGGCTTCGGCGCGCTCTGACGACGCGTCCGGGGCACACTCCGAACACCCTGTGGGGTACGGGAGTCAACTCCCGTACCCCACACGTGTGTACGCGGGCGCCGGTTCTCCGCCCGTACGCCCGATGTTCACCTTCACAGCAGTTTCACGTTCTGCGCGGCGAGGGTAGGACCGGATCGACCGACTCCGCACCAACGGCTCGGGAGGTCCCGTGGTGGCGTACGCACTCGGCTCGGCGATCGTCGGACTGGCCCTGGCATGGGCCGCGGCACACCGGCTCTCCGGGCGGCTGCCGCAACGCAGCCTGGTGCTGCCGACCGGTGCCGGCGGCGGACTGGTGGGCGGGCTGGTGGCCTACGCGGTGATGGGCCCGGGGAACCTCGGCCTCGCCCTGGTGATCTCGGCGGCCGTGAGCGTGGCGATGCTCTCGCTCCTCCACGGGCGCTCCGCCCGCCCCGCCCCGCGCGCGACGGCCGCACCCCGCATCCCCTGAACTCCGGTGTCCGGGGCGGCGGGCCGCCCCGGACAGGCGAGCGCTACGCGGCGAGACCGAGGGCGGCCATCCGCTTGGTGTGGGCCTCGGTGATGCGGGAGAACATGCGCCCGACCTCCGCGAGGTCGAATCCGTCGGCCAGCCCGCCCACGAGCATCGTCGACAGCGCGTCCCGGTCGGCGACGACCCGCTGCGCCTGCGCCAGCGCCTCGCCCATCAGGCGCCGCGCCCACAGCGCGAGCCGGCCGCCCACCCGGGCGTCGGCGTCGATCGCGGCGCGCACCTTCTCGACCGCGAAGCCGGAGTGGCCCGTGTCGTCCAGCACCGCGAGCATCAGCGCGCGGGTGTCCGCGTCCAGCCGGGCCGCGACCTCGCGGTAGAAGTCGGAGGCGATGGAGTCGCCGACGTACGCCTTGATCAGGCCCTCCAGCCAGTCGGACGGCGCGGTGAGCCGGTGGAACTCGTCGAGCGGCGCGGCGAACGGCTCCATGGCCTGCGTCGGGTCCGCGTCGATCTCCGCCAGCCGCTGCCGCAGCCGCTCGAAGTGCTGGAACTCCGCGGACGCCATCGCCGCGAGCTGCGCCTTGTCCGCCAGGGTCGGCGCGAGCTTCGCATCCTCCGCGAGCCGTTCGAAGGCGGCCAGCTCCCCGTAGGCCAGGGCGCCGAGCAGGTCCACGACGGCGGCCCGGTACTGCGGGTCGGCGGCGGCCTGCTCCCAGCTCTGCGCGGCGATGCCGGTGGCCGCGGCGTCGCCGGCGGCGGCGTCGGTGTGTGTGTCGGGCGTCTCCATAGCCCAGCACGATAGCCCTCCCCACCAGGACCGGAACCCCGCAGCCCCGGTCCGGAGACCGCAGGTGTGAAGTCGTACACACCCGTCGCCCCGGTACACCTGCACGGATCCGGGGTACAGTGCTATAGGAGTCCCGCCGGACACGGTGGGCCCGACGCATATCGCGGATGCCCGGTCGGTGGCCCGATCGGCTCCGACCCGACAAGCCCTCCACGTGGCTGGGTGCACCGAGCACCGGCCATGTTCCATGAGGGACCGCTCGCGCGAGATGAGCGCCAGAGCGATGAGCTAGTGGTCCCGCGCCGACCGGTGGACCAGGCCGCAGGAAGGCCCCCGCCGCTACGGGCACGGTACTGACCCGCCTCGCTCCACCGGGCCCCACCGGTGCCGCCTCGCCTCGCGTCACACAGAAGAGGCAAGCATCCTGTCCACCACGTTCCGAGAGCTCGGAATCCTCTCCGAGACCGCCGAGGCACTCGAGGCCGTCGGCATCACGTCCCCCTTCCCCATCCAGGAGATGACCCTTCCGGTCGCGCTCGCCGGCGCCGACGTCATCGGCCAGGCGAAGACCGGTACCGGCAAGACGCTCGGTTTCGGGCTGCCGCTCCTGGAGACCGTGACCGTCCCCGCCGACGTCGAGCTGGGCCGGGCGAAGCCCGAGCAGCTGACGGAGGCGCCGCAGGCGCTGGTGGTCGTTCCCACCCGCGAGCTGTGCCAGCAGGTGACCAACGACCTGCTCACCGCGGGCAAGGTCCGCAACGTCCGCGTGCTGTCCATCTACGGCGGCCGGGCGTACGAGCCGCAGGTCGAGGCGCTGCGGAAGGGCGTCGACGTGGTCGTCGGCACCCCCGGCCGCCTGCTCGACCTGGCCGGCCAGCGCAAGCTCGACCTGTCGCACGTCAAGGCCCTCGTCCTCGACGAGGCCGACGAGATGCTGGACCTCGGCTTCCTGCCGGACGTCGAGAAGATCATCCAGCTGCTGCCGGCGAAGCGGCAGACGATGCTGTTCTCGGCCACCATGCCGGGCCAGGTCATCTCTCTCGCCCGCCGGTACATGAGCCAGCCCACGCACATCCGGGCCACCGCCCCCGACGACCACGGCCACACGGTCGCCAACACCGAGCAGCACGTCTTCCGCGCGCACTCGATGGACAAGCCGGAGATGGTCGCCCGCATCCTGCAGGCCGAGGGCCGTGGCCTGGCGATGATCTTCTGCCGCACCAAGCGCACCGCGGCCGACATCGCCGAGCAGCTCACCCGCCGCGGCTTCGCCGCCGGCGCCGTGCACGGCGACCTGGGCCAGGGCGCCCGCGAGCAGGCGCTGCGGGCCTTCCGCAACGGCAAGGTCGACGTGCTGGTCTGCACCGACGTCGCGGCCCGCGGCATCGACGTCGACAACGTCACGCACGTGATCAACTACCAGACGCCCGAGGACGAGAAGACGTACCTGCACCGCATCGGCCGTACCGGCCGCGCGGGCAACTCGGGTACCGCCGTCACGCTGGTCGACTGGGACGACATCCCGCGCTGGCAGCTGATCAACAAGGCGCTGGAGCTGTCCTTCCCGGACCCGGAGGAGACCTACTCCACCTCGCCTCACCTGTACGAGGCGCTCGGCATCCCCGAGGGCACCAAGGGCGTTCTGCCGCGCTCCGAGCGCACCCGGGCCGGCCTCGCCGCCGAGGAGATCGAGGACCTCGGCGAGACCGGGCCGCGCGGCGCGCGCGGCGGCCGCGGTGGACGCGGCGGTGCCCGCCCGGGTGGAGACGCCACCGAGCGTCCGAGCCGTGAGCGGAGGTCGCGGCCGCGTCGGCGCACGCGTGGGGGGCAGCCCCTCGACGCGGCGGCGGCCGAGGCCGCGGCTCCGGCGGCGGCAGCCGGCCAGGGTGCGCCGGAGGGCGCTGCCCGCAAGCCCCGGCGGCGGCGCCGCACCCGGAGCGGTGCGGCAGCGGCAGCCGGTGGCGCCGTCGCCGAAGCCCCGGCTCAGGCGCCGCAGGCGTCCGGCGGCGCGGAGGGCGGCGCGGCCGCCAAGCCCCGTCGTCGCCGCCGCACCCGCGGCGGATCCGCCTCCGCTGCGGAGAGCTGAACCCCCTGACCGGTCGGCCGGGCCCAGCCCGGCCGACCGGTCGGAGTCGCGGCCGGGCGGGCCCGCCCGCCCCCGCCCGGCGCGTGCGTCCGGTGCGGCACCGTGCCGGCCGGCTCTCCGCCGCGCAGGGCTGCGTGAACCCCCGGGCCGGGGCGCTGCTCGCTCCCTCGCGCCCTTCCACGCCTCGCGGGCCGGCGGCCCGGGGTCGGCGGGGCACGCGCCCCGCGGTTCTCGCCGCGGCACCGCGCACGCGGTAGCGTCACGGCATGAGCCGACCGCCCCTCCTCGAACTCCCCCACGGTGCCCGTGCGCACCGGCTCCCCACCGCGCGCGGCCCGTTCGCCGTCCACGAGATGGGCTCCGCGACCCGCGGCACCGCCCTGCTGATCCCCGGTTTCACGGGCAGCAAGGAGGACTTCATCGGCCTTCTGGAGCCGCTGGCTCACGAGGGATACCGCGTGGTCGCCGTGGACGGGCGCGGGCAGTACGAGACGGGCGGACCGCGCGACGAGAACGCCTACGCCCCGGAGGAGCTGGCGGCCGACGTCCTGGCGGTCGCCGAGACGCTGAAGGCAGAGCACCCGCTGCACCTGGTCGGGCATTCGCTCGGGGGCCTGGTCGCCCGCGCCGCCGTGTTCCGCGACCGCACGCCGTTCGCCTCGCTGACGCTGATGAGCAGCGGTCCGGGTGCCGTCTGCACGGCCCAGCAGTCGCGGCTGAAGATGCTGCTCGGCGCGCTGCCGGTGATGGAGATGGAGGACGTCTGGCGGGCGATGCGGGAGCTGGACCCGCCGGAGGCGGCGGACGACCTCACGCCCCCGGCGGTGGCGGAGTTCCTGCACCATCGCTGGCTGGCCAACGTGCCCGAGCAGCTGATCGCCACCGCGCAGCAGCTGCTCACCGAGCCGGACCGCACGGCGGAGCTGGCGGAACTGGCCGCGACCGGCATGCCGGTGCACGTGCTGTCCGGGGAGCTGGACTACGCGTGGCCGGTACCGCAGATCGACGCGCTGGCCACGGCGATCGGCGCGCGGCGGACCGTGATCACCGGCGCCGAGCACTCGCCGAACGCGGACCAGCCGCAGCAGACCGCGCAGGCCCTGCTGGCCGGCTGGGCGGTCCCCGCGCGCTGACGGGCGGCGGGACGGGCGACGGCAGAGCCGAGGGGAGTTCCCGCCGGCAGGCTCAGGGCGCGTCGGCGGTGAGGTACCGCTGCACGGTGGGCCCGAGCCAGGCGACGACCTCGTCCCGGCTCATCGCGGCGGCGGGCGGCAGCCGCAGCACGTAGCGGGCCAGCGCCATGCCGAGGATCTGCGCGGCGACGAGTGCGGCGCGCCGCGGCGCCTGCCCGGGCACCGGGCACACCCGGGCGACGACGGGTCCGAGCTGCTCACGGAAGATGTGCTGCATCCGGGCCGCGCCCGCTTCGTTGGTGACACCGACACGCAGCAGGGCGGTGAGCGTCCCGTCCTGTTCCCAGCGGGCGAGGAAGTGCCCGACGAGTGCCGCACCGACCTCTGCGCGCGGGACGGCGGCGAGGTCCGGGAGCCGCAGTTCGAATTCCGAGGCGGCCGCGAACAGGCCCTCCTTGTTGCCGTAGTACCGCATCACCATGGACGCGTCGATGCCCGCTTCCCGTGCGATGGCGCGGATGGTCGCGCGCTCGTAGCCGTCGGCCGCGAAACGGTCGCGGGCGGCGCGCAGGATCGCGGCGCGGGTGGCGTCGGAGCGCCGCGGAGCCGTGGTGGACGCCGTGGTGGACGCCGTGGTCGGGGCCGGTGTGCCGGCGGGCCTCTCAGTCATGCCAACAATCGTAGGCCAACACATGTTGACAACACCAGGACCGCGCGCTGTACTGACATCAACAAGCGTTGGCACACACTCGTTGGCACGCTCGACCGCCGCCCCCTGGAGGCGCACATGTCGCACGCCCAGCACCCCGCGCAGCACCCCGGCCCCACCGAGCGCACCGACGTCGTGGTGGTCGGCGCGGGCCCGACCGGCCTGCTCCTCGCCGGCGACCTGGCGGAAGCCGGCGTCGACGTCACGCTGGTCGAGCGGCGACCGCCCGGCCTCAGCAACCTCAGCCGCGCCTTCGGGGTCCACGCCCGGACCCTGGAGCAGCTCGACGCGCGGGGGCTGGCGGACGCACTCGTCGCCACCGGCTCCCGGCTCACCCGCCTGCGCCTCTTCCGGCGGCTCGACCTGGACCTGTCCCGGCTGCCCAGCCGGTTCCCGTTCCTGCTGATCACCCCGCAGTACCAGGTGGAACGGCTGCTGGAACGCCGCGCCGCGGCCGCGGGGGTGCGCTTCCGGTACGGGACCGAGGCCGGCGGGCTCACCCAGGACGCCGAGGGCGTGACCGTCTCCCTCGGCGCGGGCGGCCCGCTGCGCGCCGCGTACGCCGTCGGCACGGACGGCCACCGCAGTGCGGTACGGCGTGCGCTCGGCCTGCCGTTCCCCGGGCGGTCGGTGATCCGCTCCCTCGTGCTGGCCGACGTCCGGCTCGCCGAGGAGCCGGACGATGTGCTCACCATCCGGGGCGTCGGCGACACCTTCGCCGGGCTGGTGCCGTTCGGCGACGGCTGGTACCGGATCATGGGCTGGAGCCGCCACCGCCACGTCGACGACGACGTGCCCCTGGACCTGGAGGAGGTCAGGGAGATCGCGCGCCGCGCGCTGGGCACCGACCACGGCATGCACGACGCACGCTGGCTCTCCCGCTTCCACAGCGACGAACGGCAGGCCCCCGCCTACCGGGTGGGCCGGGTGCTGCTCGCCGGGGACGCCGCGCACGTGCACTCCCCCGCCGGCGGCCAGGGCATGAACACCGGCCTCCAGGACGCCGCCAACCTCGGCTGGAAGCTGGCCGCGGTGGTCCGCGGCCGCGCGCCGGAGGACCTCCTGGACACCTACCAGGCCGAGCGCCACCCCGTCGGCCGCACAGTGCTGCGCAGCAGCGGCGCGCTGGTGCGTCTCGCGATGGCGCACCGTCCGGCGACGCGGGCGCTGCGCGCCGCCGTGTCCCGGCTGGTGTCCGCGGCCGGTCCGCTGGCCGACCGGGCGATGGGCACGGTCTCCGGCGTCGGCATCGCCTACGGCCGGGAGCGCGGCACGCACCGCCTCACCGGCACCCGCGTGCCGGACCTGCCGCTGGCCACCGGCCGGCTCTACGAGGCCCTGCGCGGGGGCGGGTTCGTCCTCGTGAGCCCGGGGAGCGAGGGGTCGCCCGCGGCGGAGGAGCACGGCGTCACGGTCGTCCGCCGCGGCGACGGGGCGGCGTACGGGGTGTACGGACGCGGGCTGCGGCTGCTGGTCCGGCCGGACGGGTACGTCGCCTGGGCGGGCGGTGCTGCCGACGAGACGTCGCTGCGCGCGGCCCTGCACACCTGGACGGGTACGCCCGCCACCCAGACGGCCGCCTGAGCGCGCCGCCCCGGCACGGCCGGTCCCCAGCCCGTGAACCCGGGCGCGCACCCCCGGCCTCACGAGCGGGGGGACGCGGGCCGGGTCAGCCGTTGCCGGAGACGAAGCGCGTGACGCCGTTGGCGATCTGCTGGACGGCGATGGCGGACAGCAGCATCCCGGAGAGCCGGGTCACCAGCACCACACCGCCGTCCTTGATGACGCGGATGACCAGCAGCGAGTAGCGCATCACCAGCCACAGCACGAGGTGCATGGCGACGATCGCGCTCCACACCGCGAGCTGGCCGCCCCAGCCGTCGGCGCGCTGCACGGCGAGGATCACCGACACGATGGCTCCCGGCCCCGCGAGCAGCGGCATGCCGAGCGGGACCAGGGCCGCGTTGACGTCCTTGGTCTGCGAGGGCTCGTCCGCCTTGCCGGTGAGCAGGTCCAGCGCGACCAGCAGGAGGAGGAGTCCCCCCGCCACCATCAGGGCCGGCACCGAGACGTGCAGGTAGTCGAGGATCTGCCGGCCGCAGATGCCGAAGACGGTGATCACGCCGAACGCGACGGCCGTGGCCTGGAGCGCCATCCGGCGCTGCACCTTGGCGGGACGCCCGGAGGTGAGGCCGAGGAACACCGGGGTGATCCCCGGCGGGTCCATGATCACGAAAAGGGTGAGAAAGACGGATCCGAAGAGAGCGACGTCGAACACGAGAGGGCCTTGCCGGGGTGGGGAGGGTGGACGGGGTGAGGGCGGGGACGCACGGGCGCACGGCGCCCGCCGCGCGCACCTCGCGCGTGCGGGTGGCCGGGACGCGACGCGCGCGTGGTGCCGCCCTCGGGGCGCCGCCGCGTGGGGCAGAGGCGCGGGCGGGCGGACGCGTGGGCGGAGCAGCCCGGGCGGACAGTGCGCGGGCAGATCGCCGCCCGTAGGCGGCCGGGCGGGGCGGGAGGACCGTACGTCAGCCGGTGACGGGCTTCGCGCCTGACGCGCGGGCGGCGATCTCGGCGTACACGTCCGGATCGGTGGTGTGCTCGCCGAGCACGCAGGTCTTGCGGGCGCCGTGGTAGTCGCTGGAACCGGTGGCCAGCAGACCGAGGTCCGCGGCCATGCCGTGCAGGCGGGTGCGGGTGGCCGGTTCGTGGTCCATGTGGTCCGCCTCCAGGCCGTCGAGGCCGGCGCCGGCGAGCTCCGCGACGGCGGACTCGGGCAGCACCTCGCCGCGCTTGACGGCGAGCGGATGGGCGAAGACGGCGACACCGCCGGCGTTCTTGATCAGCCGGACGGCGTCGAACGGGTTCAGCTCGTGCTTGTCGACGTACGCGCGGCCGTCGTTGGCGATCCACTCGGAGGTGAACGCGTCGGTCACCGTCTCCACGACGCCGAGCTCGACCATGGCGCTGGCGATGTGCGGCCGGCCCACGGCGCCGTCACCGGCGATCTCGGCCACCCGCTCCCAGGTGACGGGGACGCCCAGCTCGCGCAGCTTGCCGACCATCGCCCGGGCACGCGGCACCCGGTCGTCGCGCACGAGTTCGCGTTCGCGGGCCAGCTCCGGCTCCTCCGGGTCGAACAGGTAGCCGAGCATGTGCAGCGGGATGCCGTCCAGACGGCAGGACAGCTCGATGCCGGTGACCACCGTGAGACCGGCGGGCACCGCGGCCAGCGCCTCCTCGTATCCGGCGACCGTGTCGTGGTCGGTCAGCGCGACGACGTCCAGACCGGCCGCGGCGGCGTTGCGCACCAGCTCGGCGGGCGCGTCGGTGCCGTCCGACGCGGCGGAGTGGGTGTGCAGGTCGATGCGCACGGCGGGGGGCTCCAACTACGGACGGCGGACGGCGGGCGCCCTCACTCTACCGGCAGCGCGCCGCACGGCCGGACGGTGCGGCCCGTGCCCGCCCGGCACGCACCGGCATCCTCGGATACGCCCCCGCACCGGCGGGCACCGCGCCGGGCACCCGGCCGCTCAGCCGACGAGACGCGGCGAGAGCGCCCCGATCGGCAGCAGGTCGACCTCCGCACCGGCGTCGCGCAGGTCGGTGAGGACGAGTTCGTCGTAGAGGAGCAGGCCGGACTGCTCCGGCCAGACGACGGCCCACAGCCACAGCCCGCGCGCCTCACCGGCGAAGACGGCGCGATCGGACGGAGTGCCGTGCAGCAACCAGAGCGGAGTGGGGCGGCCCGCCGCGAGCACCTTGCCGTCCGGAGGCTTCTCCACCTGGAGGTACGGGCCGGGGTCGGGCCCGTCGATACCGGCGTACCGCGCGCCGAGGCCGACACCGAGTTCCTCCGCGATCAGCAGCAGCTCACCGGGCCCGCCGAGGGGCCCCGGACCGGAGCAGGCGACGACGGTGGCCCGTCCGCCGCTGCGGTCGTCCCCCGCCCCCGCGACCCCCGTGAAGAGCCATCCGACGGGCAGCGGCCAGGGCATCCACACCGGCACCTCGGCGCGGCCGACCACGACGGCGAGCGCTTCGACACTGGGCGGCACCACGGGCTGCAACGGGTGCACCGCTCCGTGCATCCCGCACTGCCAGGTGTCGGCGAAGAGGCCGGGCGCCCGCACCCGGCCACCGCATTTCGGGCAACTGGGTTCGCCCCTCATGACCCACCACGGTCCTCCCCTCCCGGCACGCCGTCAAGGACGATCACCCGGCCGGGAAAGTGCATGCACGCTGAATTTGTGAGTCTGGCTAACGTTCTGCGTGCCGTGCCCGATGCCGCGGGACCGAAGCGACGTCACGGCTCCAGCGGCACGCCGGCCCGCAGCGGATCGCGGAGGTCCGTGCCGTGCGCCAGCCAGCGTTCCTCCAGGGCGTCGGCGCCCCGCACCCGCTTCCAGGCCGCCTCGTGCGGCGTCATCGGCAGCAGCGGCAGGAACCGCACCGGATCCAGCGGCGGGCCCAGCTCCAGGTCCGGGACCAGACCGCCGCCCTCCGCCACCAGTACGGAGGTGAACGGCGCCTGCGGCCACAGCGGTTCGCCGACGTCCAGCGACGCACCGGGCGCCACCACGACACCCTCCACCTGCGGCGAGGCGGCCAGCACGGCCAGCGGTCGCAGCACCTTGTCGGTGTCGGCCGCACCCGCGCGCACGGACAGCAGCAGCTCTGCGCGCGGCCCGCGTTCGGGGTCGGCCAGCGCGGCCGCCGGGTCCGTCATCGGCGCAGCGGACATTCCCAGCGTGGCGTAGCGCACCAGGCCCCCGTCGAGGAAGCGCAGCACCTCGATGCGTTCGGTGCCCAGGAAGGTCACCGCCGCCCGCGCTTCCGGCTCACCCAGCGCGGTGCGCAGCCGGGCCTCGACGAGTTGAGAGACGTCCACCATGCGCGCGAGCATAGGCGCGGCGGAAAACCGCCGGTGCCCGGCCCGCCGTGGGCGGCGGATCACCCTGCGGGTGTTACCGTTGACCGCTGGTCAAAGCTGCCGCTGCAGCACCGGGCAGGTTCGTACATCCCCCACGGGGGACCGGCCGGAGGAGGTGGGACTTCATGGATCCGAGTCGACCGTGCAGTACCAATCGTTCTTCCGCACGGCACCCGCGTTCCCACGCCTGAGGCCCGGTATCCCCCACCGCGGCGCGGTGAAACCCCCGGGCCGGCCCGCCACCCGGCCGGACCGGCCCACCCGGGCTCCGGGCCGCTCCCGGATGCCGCCGGAGCGCACACGCGGAAGAGCGACGGAACACAGTCCCCGACCGCCCGCTTCCGCCGTACCCTTACGTCCGCACACGGCGCCCGCGCGGTACCCGCTTTGCGGACCTCCGCCTGCCGCACGCTCCCCGCATCCGACGGGGCGTCGGCCACCGTAGGTCCCCATTCCGGGTAGCGCTGCGCCCGCCGCCGACGAGACGGCACGGCACCCGTGAGGAGCCCAGCATGTCCATGATCCGTGACCTGCGCGCCGCCGTCCGCCCCGCACTCCGCCGGGGCGACCGCCAGAGCTACAGCTACGACACCACCCGCGTCCGGTCCACCGCCGTCGTCGACTGCGCCGTCTACCGCGACGGCCACCGCATCACCAACCGCCTCGAGCCGGACGAGGCGCTGCGCGCCGCGCGCTCCGGGGAACCGGGCGACTTCGTGTGGATCGGCCTGCACGAGCCGACCGAGGAGGAGTTCTCCGGCATCGCCGAGGAGTACGGACTCCACCCGCTGGCCGTGGAGGACGCCGTCCACGCACACCAGCGCCCCAAGCTCGAGCGCTACGACGACTCGCTGTTCACGGTCTTCAAGACCATCCACTACGTCGAGCACGCCCAACTCACCGCCACCAGCGAGGTCGTGGAGACCGGTGAGGTGATGTGCTTCACCGGCCGGGACTACATCATCACCGTCCGGCACGGCGGCCAGGGCTCGCTGCGCGCCCTGCGGCACCGCATGCAGGAGGACCCGGAACTGCTCGCCAAGGGCCCCTCCTCCGTGCTGCACGCCATCGCCGACCAGACCGTCGACGGCTATCTCGCCGTCGCCGACGCCGTGCAGGACGACATCGACGAGGTCGAGATCGCCGTCTTCTCCGAGAGCACCGGCGGCGGGGGCGGCGCGGACGGCGGGTCCACGCCGGGCCGCCGGCGCGGCGGCGACGCCGGGCGCATCTACCAGCTCAAGCGCGAAGTACTGGAGTTCAAGCGCGCCGTGTCGCCGCTGATGCGTCCGATGCAGCAGCTCAGCGAGCGCCCGATGCGGCTGGTCGACGCCGAGGTGCAGAAGTACTTCCGCGACGTCGCCGACCACCTCGCCCGCGTCAACGAGCAGGTGCTCGGCTTCGACGACCTGCTCAACTCCATTCTCCAGGCCAACCTCGCGCAGGCGACCGTCGCGCAGAACGAGGACATGCGGAAGATCACCTCGTGGGCGGCGATCTTCGCCGTCCCGACGATGATCGCCGGCATCTACGGCATGAACTTCGAGTACATGCCGGAGCTCCAGTGGAAGGGGTCCTACCCGACGGTGCTCCTCGTCACGGTCGGCATCTGCATCGCCATCCACCGCGGCTTCAAGCGCAACGGCTGGCTGTAGCGGCGACGTGGGGGCGGGGGAACGCACGCGGGGTAGGTACGCGTCCGCCCGGCCGCACAGCGGGTCGCGTACGCTGCGGAGCATGACCGCCCTCGACCAGGCCCTCATCGAGGAGACCGCCAAGAAGTCCGCCCTGCTGTGGGTGCGCGGACCGCAGGGCCCCGCCCGCGCGCTGTGGCACGTGTGGCACGAGGGTGCGGTCTGCCTCGTGGGGCGCGGCTCGGACACCCCCGGCCCGGACGCGGACCCCGGCAGGACCGAACAGCCCCTGGTCGGCCTCGGCCTCACCGACGGCGGAACCGCCACCGTCACCGCCCGCAGCAAGGACAAGGGCGGTCGCCTCGTCGCGTGGCCCGCCCGCGTCGTGGAACTCCGCCCGGGCACGGAGGCATGGCAGGCGGCGACCGAGGAGTTGAAGGGCAAGCGCCTCAACGCCCCCGACTCCGGCACCCTGCTCGAGCGGTGGTCCCGCGACTGCCGGGTGCTCCGGCTGGAACCGGCCGGCGCCCCCGTCCAGGCACCGGACCGCATGCCGGACACCCCGCAGGCCGCCCCTCCGCTGCCCAGCCCCGCCACCACCCGGCGGCCCGCCCCGGCCGGCCTGCCGAAACTGCTGCTGCGCGGCCGCCGGGGGAAACGCCGCTAGGAACACCGCACGGGAGCGCCGGTCACAGCTCCAGCACGCCCACCGTCTCGCCGCCGCTGGTCTCCCCCGTGGGCCGGAAGCCGAGCCTGAGATAGAACGCCTCCGGCCCGCCGGCGCCCGGCTTCCACGTCACGTACGCCTGCGTGCCGCCGCGTCGCCGGATCTCCGCGCACACCGCCTCCACGGCGAACCGGCCGACTCCCCGCCCCTGGCTCCCGGCGGCGACGTTCAGCCGCCACAGGCCGCTGCGGAGCACGCCTTCCGGATCCCTTTCCGTGAAACGGATGTCGAGGAAGGCCATCAGGAACGCGACCGGTTCCTCGCCGTCGAAGACCAGCCGGGGCCAGGCGACGCCGGGCCACACGTACGCCTCGGCCAGCGAATGCGCGACCGGGTCGACGTACCTCTCCTGCTCGGGCCGCACCTTCAGCTCCATGGCGGCTTCCACGTTCTGAGGGGTGAGGCGCTCCAGCCGCAGCGAGGTCATGGCGCGACCCTGTCCGGGGCGATCGGCCCGGCATCGTGCGGCGTACGGGCGCGGGCCGACCCGGTGATCTCTGCACGAGGCAGGTGGTGGCGCTCCCGCGACGGGGGACACAGCCTCCCGTCTCCCCCGCACACTCCGAAAGGACAGGCCACACCATGCGCCTGACGACCCGTCTGCTCCCCACCGCCGCACTTGCCACAGCCCTCACCCTCGGCGCCGCCCCCGCCGCGACGGCCCACACGGTCCCGCTCCCGATGAGCGGCGGCCCGACCAAAGTCGTGCACGAGAGCGGGTACGGCGACGTGACCGCTCGCTGCCCGCTCGGATACCGGGCCACCGGCGGAGGCGTCGCCGTCGACCACAAGGACGAGGTCGCCACCCTCTACTCCCGCCCCACTCAGGACGGCCTCGGCTGGGAGGGCCGCGCCCTCGGCGAGGTCGAGCCCCCGGAGAAGAACGGCGAGCAGAAGGAGAGCAAGCAGAGCAAGGAGGGCAAGGCCGGAAAGAAGGCCGAGAAGAAGCAGGACGAGCTGAACCGCCCGGACGAGAAGCTCCACGGCCTCCCGCTCACGGTCTACGCCGTCTGCTCCCTCTGACGCCTGGGTCCTCCCCCGCTCTTCGAGCGGCCCGCCCTCTTCCGGGGCGGGCCGCGCTGCGTCCTCACCCCTCGCTAGGGTGCGAGGGTGACCGGCACCTGGGAACCCGGCGCCACCGGCGTCGTCCCCCTCCCCTCCGGACGCCTCGTCCGCGGGCGCGGCCTCCGCGCGCCGCTGCCCGACGGCCCGGCACCGGACTTCGCGCTCCACCTCCTCGGCACGCAGCCACCGCCGACCCCCTGGGAATCCCGCTGGCTCCGCTGGCCGGACTTCCGCCTCCCGGCCGACCGCGACCTCGCCCGCGCCCTGCTCGCCGAAGCGTGGACGCGCGCCGCCCGCGAACGCGTCGAGGTCGCCTGCGCAGGCGGCCGCGGCCGTACCGGCACCGCCCTCGCCTGCCTCGCCGTCCTCGACGGCGTCCCCGCCGCCGACGCCGTCGCCCACGTCCGGCGCCACTACCACCCCCGCGCGGTGGAGACCCCCTGGCAGCGCCGCTACGTCCGGCGCTTCCAGCCGTGACGTTCCTGCGGCACTCCCGTTCACCTGTTCGCGTGAACCGCAGGCTGTTCGGGTGATGCGGGGCGGTGGGCGGACCTAGCATCTGACGCATGGTCAGCTCTTCCCACGAGGCGATGCACCGGATCTTCCAGGAGGACCCCGGTGTGTTCGCGCGTACCTTCCGGGCCCTCGGCATCCCGTTCGACGAGCCCGTCACCGCGGCCCTGCTGCCCACGGACCTCACGGAGACGCGCCCCCTGGAGCGCCGCGTGGACACCCTCCTGCGGTTCGACACGGACGCCGGGCCGAGCTTCCTGCTGGCCGTCGAGGCACAGAGCCGGAGAGACCCGGGAAAGGCGTCCAGCTGGGCGTACTACCTCGCGCACCTCTACGCGAAGTACGGCATCCCGCCAGTCCTCCTCGTGGTCTGTCAGGACCAGCGGACCGCGACCTGGGCGAGCGCCCCGGTCCACATCGGGCCACCCCAGTGGAGCGCGCTGACGCTCCGCCCCCTGGTCCTCGGGCCCCACAACGTGCCCGTGATCACCGACCCCGCCCGCGCCGCCCGGGACATCCCCCTCGCCACCCTCTCCGCCGTCACGCACGCCCGCGACCCGGAGGTCGCTGACATACTGGAAGCGCTGGCCTCCGCCATGAAGACGCTCGACGACGACACCGCGAGCGTCTTCGCCGAACTCACCGAACTCGGCCTGGGCGACGCCCCGGCAGCCCAGACCTGGAGGAACCTGATGGCCGTCGACCTCTCCTTCTTCCGCTCCGAGACCTCCCAACGCCTCCGCGCCGAAGGCCGGGCGGAGGGTCATGCCGCCGGGCAGGCGGAGGGCCGCGCTCAGGACGTTCTGCTCCTGCTCGACGAGCGCTCCGTCGACGTCCCCGACGAGGCCCGCCGCCGCATCACCGCGTGCCACGACCTCGACCTCCTCGGCACCTGGCTCCGCCGCGCCATCACCGCCACCACGGCCGACGAGATCTTCGCGGAAACCCCGAGAACGTCAGGCACCTGATGGCCGTGGACCTTTCCTTCTTCCGCTCCGAGACCTCCCAACGCCTCCGCGCCGAAGGCCGGGCGGAGGACATCGTGCTCCTGCTCGAAGAGCGCGAGGTGCACATCCCCGACGAGGCCCGCCACCGCATCACCACATGCCACGACCCCAGCGTGCTGAAGACCTGGTTCCGCCGCGCCATCACCGCCACCACGGCCGACGAGGTCTTCGGCGGAGACTGAACCGGCCGGTCAGGCGTCGTCGGTGGAGGCGGAGATCTTCTTGCCGTAGTCGACGACGTTGCCGTCCTTGGGGGCGTGTATGGCGAAGCCCTGGTTCCACTCGTCGAGTTCGACGGTTCCCGCGCCGCCGGCGCGTTTGAGGCGGAGGGGGTAGGGCGTGCCCTCCAGGGAGACGGCTATGGAGCCGCCGGAGCCGTCGCCGGCGAGGACCTGGACGGCGCGGGTGCCGGCGACCTCCAGCCGGTCCCCGGTGGTGCGTTCGCCGTCGAGCACGAGCAGGCCCTCGAGCAGGACGTCCATCCGTGTGAAGCCGCTGAGCTGGTCGTACGCCGCGTCGCCGTCGGGGACCTTGACGTACTTGCCCTCGAGCTTCTGTGCCGCGGCGAGGTCGGCCTCGGAGGGTTCGCCCTTGTCACCCTTCTCCTGGTCGACCCAGAAGGCGGCGCCGGCCTTGAGGTAGAGGTCCTCCTCGACGCGCAGGAGGGAGAAGGTCTCGCCGCCCTTGGTGGCGACCTCGCCCACGGCGCCGGTGTCCTTGAGCCGCATCTCCAGGCGGTAGGTGTCGCCCTTGGCCACGATGGTGCCGGAGAGGCGGACGGACTCGGCGCCCTCGACCGCGGTGCGGGCCTTCTTCTCGATCTTCGCGGGCGGCAGCTCCTGGACGCCGTTGGTGCCCTGGTCCGGGTCGTCACCGCAGGCGGTGAGGGACACGGTGAGTCCCACGCAGATGGCCGCCGTCAGCGCGGCACTCCGTCGAGTGCGGACCCGTCGCGTCACTGGGGCTTCCTCCGGAGGAAGGGGGGAGAGGGGGACAGGGCCGCACCTTACCCGGCAGGTGTGGGGCCGTGATGAGGCAGTCGCCACCTGCCATGTCGCGGGGCGGGGGCGGGTGGGGGCACGTTAGTCTGAAGCGGACGAAACGCCGGGTCGCGGGGCGCCGCAAGGGGGCGGAACGCCCTCGTTCAGCCCCCGGCCCGCCCGCCGCCCGCCGCGCCCCGGCGACGGCGCGACCGGGCCGGGAGGAAGGGAGCACGTCCGATGGCAGGTTCCTCCCGGGTCTTCGTCTCGCATCTGTCCGGCGTCTCGGTCTTCGACCCGAACGGCGACCGCGTGGGCCGCGTCCGCGACGTGGTGACCCAGCTGCGGCCCGGCGGGCGGGCGCCCGGAGTTCTGGGACTGGTCGTGGAGGTCGTGAGCCGGCGTCGGGTGTTCCTGCCGATGACACGGGTGACGGGCGTCGAGTCGGGCCAGGTGATCACCACCGGCGTGCTGAACATGCGCCGGTTCGAGCAGCGCCCCACCGAGACGCTGGTGCTGGGCGAACTGCTGGACCGGCGGGTGACGCTGGTGGAGTCCGGCGAGGAGGCCACGGTGCTGGACGTCGGGATCGCGCAGCTCCCGGCCCGCCGTGACTGGCAGATCGACAAGGTCTTCGTGCGCCGGGGCCGGGGGGGCCGGTCCGCGACGCTGCGGCGCCGGGGCGAGACGCTGACCGTGGAGTGGTCGGCGGTGACGGGCTTCGCGCTGGAGGAGTCGGGCCAGGGCGCCGCTAACCTGCTGGCCACCTTCGAGCAGCTGCGGGCGCCGGACCTGGCGAACGTGCTGCACCACCTGTCGCCGAAGCGGCGTGCCGAGGTGGCGGCCGCACTGGACGACGACCGGCTGGCGGACGTGCTGGAGGAGCTGCCCGAGGACGACCAGGTGGAGATCCTGGGCAAGCTGAAGGACGAGCGAGCCGCTGACGTGCTGGAGGCGATGGACCCGGACGACGCGGCCGACCTGCTGTCGGAGCTGCCGGAGGAGGAGCAGGAACGTCTCCTCACTCTGATGCGGCCGCAGGACGCGGCACCCGTGCGGCGGTTGCTCACGTACGAGGAGGACACGGCCGGCGGCATGATGACCACCGAGCCGATCATCCTGCGGCCGGACGCGACGGTCGCGGAGGCCCTGGCCCGGGTGCGGAACGCGGACCTGTCGGCGCCGCTGGCCGCGCAGGTGTACGTGGTGCGGCCGCCGGACGAGACACCGACCGGGAAGTACCTGGGCGTGGTGCACTTCCAGCGGCTGCTGCGCGACCCGCCGTTCACGCTGGTGGGTTCGATCGTGGACAGCGACCTGCGGCCGCTGCCTCCCGACACCCGGCTTCCGGCACTGACCAGCTACCTGGCGACGTACAACATCGTCGCGGCGCCCGTCGTCGACGACGGCGAGCACCTGCTGGGCGCCGTGACGGTCGACGACGTCCTGGACCACCTGCTGCCGTCGGACTGGCGCGAGTCCCCGGCGGCGGCCCTGCCCGGCCTGTCGGGGGACGGCGCGCCGGGCCCCGCGGCCGACACCGGCGGCGCCGCGACCACCGAGGAGCTGCGCGAGGACGTACGAAGGGCCTTCGATGGCTGAGCGCGACGAGCAGCGCCCCTCCCGCGCGGGCGCGGGCGCCGCCGCGGCCGGCACGGGCACGCGGGTACGGCTGGACCAGCCGCGGGTGCCGCGGCGCAGCCTGCTGCCGGAGTACGACCCGGACGCCTTCGGGCGCCTGTCGGAGAAGATCGCCCGCTTCCTGGGCACCGGCCGCTTCATCGTCTGGATGACGGCGGTGGTGATCCTCTGGATCGGCTGGAACGTGGTGATGCCGCCGGCCGTGCGGTTCGACGAGTACCCGTTCATCCTGCTGACGCTGGCTCTGTCGCTCCAGGCGTCGTACGCCGCGCCGCTGATCCTGCTGGCGCAGAACCGGCAGGACGACCGGGACCGGGTGAACCTGGAGCAGGACCGGAAGCGCAACGACCGCAGCATCGCCGACACGGAGTTCCTGTCCCGGGAGGTCGCGTCGCTGCGGCTGGGGCTGGGCGAGGTGGCGACCCGCGACTGGATCCGCTCCGAGCTCCAGGACGTGGTCAAGGAGCTGCAGCACACGAACGGTCACGGCCCGGCGCCCGACGCCCCGCCGCACGACGGTCACGGCTACGAGCACCCGGGCGAGCATCGCCGGGCGGGGCGGGGCCGCGAAGGGGACGGGCGCGAACCGCACGGCCGCGACCGCCGGACGGACCCGGAGCCCGGCGCGCAGCGCGGCCCGCGGCGCCGCAGGGGTGACCAAGACCGCTGACGGCTCCCCTTCGGCACGGCGGTCCCGTCCCCTTACCATTTCCCCATGGCTACCGAACCGTACGAGACCACTCCCACCGAGGACGCGGTGCGCGCCGCACTGGCGACGGTGAACGACCCGGAGATCCACCGGCCGATCACCGACCTGGGGATGGTCAAATCCGTCGACGTCGCACCGGACGGCTCGGTCGCGGTCGGCGTCTACCTCACGGTCTCGGGCTGCCCGATGCGCGACACGATCACGGCGAACGTCACCGAGGCCGTGCAGAAGGTGCCGGGCGTCTCCGGCGTCAGCGTGGAGCTGGACGTGATGAGCGACGAGCAGCGCCGTGAGCTGCGCGACTCGCTGCGCGGCGGCAAGGCCGAGCGGGAGGTGCCCTTCGCGCAGCCGGGATCGCTGACCCGCGTGTACTGCGTGGCGTCCGGCAAGGGCGGCGTCGGCAAGTCCTCCGTCACGGTCAACCTCGCCGCGGCGATGGCGGCGGACGGGCTGAAGGTCGGCGTCGTGGACGCGGACATCTACGGCCACTCGGTGCCGCGCATGCTGGGCACGGACGACGCCCGGCCCACCCAGGTCGAGGACATGATCATGCCGCCGTCGGCGAACGGCGTGAAGGTCATCTCCATCGGCATGTTCACCCCGGGGAACGCGCCGGTCGTGTGGCGCGGCCCGATGCTGCACCGTGCGCTGCAGCAGTTCCTGGCGGACGTCTACTGGGGCGACCTGGACGTGCTGCTGCTGGACCTGCCGCCGGGCACCGGCGACATCGCGATCTCCGTCGCCCAGCTGATCCCGAACGCGGAGATCCTGGTGGTGACGACGCCGCAGCAGGCGGCCGCCGAGGTGGCCGAGCGGGCCGGGTCGATCGCGGTGCAGACGCACCAGAAGATCGTCGGCGTGATCGAGAACATGTCCGGTCTGCCCTGCCCGCACTGCGACGAGATGGTGGACGTGTTCGGCACTGGCGGCGGCCAGCGGGTGGCCGACGGACTGACCAGGACGACCGGCGCCCAGGTGCCGGTGCTCGGTTCCATCCCGATCGACGTCCGGCTGCGCGAGGGCGGCGACGAGGGCAGGCCCGTGGTGCTGACTGGCCCCGAGTCGCCGGCCGGCGCGGCCATCCGCGCGGTGGCGGGCAAGATCGGCGGACGCGAGCGTGGGCTGTCCGGCATGTCGCTGGGGCTGACGCCGAGCAACAAGTTCTGACGCCCCCGGGCGGGGCGCCGCAGCACGGTGAAGGGCCGCACCCTCGGGGTGCGGCCCTTCACCGTCGCGGGCTGCGGGGACGTCCGGCAGGGGTCGCGGGGGCGCCCGTCCGGTCCGCCGGCTCAGTCGGCGGGCGGCGCGTAGCCCGCGATGTCCTTCACCACGGAGAAGCCAAGGCCGTACGCGCTCATGCCGCGCCCGTAGGCGCCGATGTGCACGCCCTCCTGGGCGGGCCCGGCGAGCACCCAGCCGTACTCGGACTCGCGGTAGTGGAACTCGGTCGGCACCCCGTCCACCGGGAGGGTGAGCCGGGACCAGCCGGAACCGCCCAGGTCGTCGGCGAGCTCCCAGGAGAGGGCGGTCTGCTGGTCGAGCCAGTCCTGCCGCAGTGCCCGCTCCATCTCGGTCGGCCAGGTGCAGGACAGCAGCCCCGAGCCGGCCAGCCAGGCGGCGGTCGACACCGAGGTCGCCTCCAGCACGCCGGTGCCGTCGCCGCTGTGGCGCACCGGACGCCCCGCGACGGTCACCACCACGGCGAACCGCTGGACCTCCAGGCCCTGGTCCCCCTTCCAGGACGGCACCTCGCCGTGACCGGTCGAGCCGTGCTCGACGGTGCCGTCGGCGGCCGTGCCGACCCGCATCAGCCAGCGGGCCCCCGTGAACGCCTCGTCGAGGCCGTACCAGGGGAAGTCGGCCGTCAGGTATCCGTCGACCCCCCGTCTCGCTCCGGGCGCGTCCTGTGCGGCGGGCGCTTCTTCGCCGGCCGGCGTACCGCCGGGCACTGCCTGCGGTTCCACCCGACTCGTCGTCTCCATGTGCGCGACGCCTCCTCGTTGGCTTCCTCGGTCGGCCCGGCTCAGAGGCCCGGGACGCCCGACCACGGACACAGGGAGGATAGCCACCCGGAACGGCCGTGTCGGGCATGCCTGACGTTACGCGCCCCCCGAATGCTTCGCGCGCCGACGCGGAAATCCCCGCGGACGTGCGGAGTAACTGCTATCGCCCCAGGGTGACGCGAGTGGCGGGGGTGACGGAGGTCACGCGAGTGACCGGCGGGAGGGGCGGTCGCCGAAGCACCGGGACGGCGTACGGCGGCCGCCGGAGGAGGACGGACCGGAGGCGGCGCGAGCGGCGGTCTCAGGTGGCGTCGGCGTCGTACGGCGGCGCGTCGTCCGCCGCCGTACCGGGCTTCCCGCCGTCCTTGTCGAGCCGCACGCTGCCCGGCTCCTCGGCGGCGGACGCCGTGGAGCCGTTCGGGGAGGCGCTGACGGGGACCGTGCCGGAGTCGTCGTCCCGGCTGTTGACCGCGTCGGTGACCTCCGCGAGGTCCTTGCGCAGGTCGAAGCCGTTGCGGATCTCCTTGATGCCAAGATCGTCGTTGTCCAGCAGGTGCTTGCGGGCGAAGTTCTTCGGGTTGAGGTCCTCGAACTCGAAGTCCTTGAACTCCGGGCCCAGCTCGCTGCGGATGTCCTCCTTGGCGTTGTCGGAGAACGCCCGCACTTTGCGGACGAGCCCGGCCACGTCCTGGATCAGCTTCGGCAGCTTCTCCGGGCCGAAGACGAAGATGGCGAGGACGATGAGCGCGATCAGCTCGGGGACTCCTATGTCGAACACCTTCACTCCCTCAAGCGTCGTCCGCGACCGTCGTCTGCGTGGCCTTGCCGGTGTGTGACCGGGACGGGTGCGTGACCGCACGGCCCCGACAGCACGGTACCGCAGGCAGGCGGCCCTGTGGACGCCCCGGGCGCAGGTGCTGCGGCCTTCCCGCCGCCCCGCCGGCCGGGCGGGTCAGCCGCCCGCGGACGAGCCGAGGGTCAGCCGTACGACGCGCTCCTCCCCGTCCCGTTCGACGGTGAGGGAGAGACGGTCGCCGGGGCGGTGGCTGCGGATGCGCACGATCAGTTCCTCCGCGTCCTCCACGGGTGCGCCGTCGACCCGCGTCACCACGTCTCCGGCCCGGATGCCGGCCTCGTCGGCGGGACCGCCGGGGACCACCGAGGGGTCGCCGTCGTCGTCCGCGGCGACCCGTGCGCCGTCTCCGCGGTGGGCCAGGTCGAGCGAGACGCCGATCACGGGATGGGTGGCGCGGCCGGTGTTGATCAGTTCCTCGGCGACCCGCCGGGCCTGGTTGACCGGGATGGCGAAACCCAGCCCGATGCTGCCGCCCCCGGTGTCGCCGGGCATGTCGTAGGGGCTCTCGTCCGCGGACCGGATGGCGCTGTTGATGCCGATCACCCGGCCCTCGGCGTCGACGAGCGGGCCGCCCGAGTTGCCGGGGTTGATGGAGGCGTCGGTCTGCAGCGCGTTCACGTAGCTCACGTCGCCGCCCTCCGTCTCGCCGCCGGCGGTCACCGGGCGCTCCTTGGCGCTGATGATGCCCGTGGTGACGGTGCCCGCCAGGTCGTAGGGCGCGCCGACGGCGATGACCGGGTCGCCGACCCGGACGGAGTCGGAGTTGCCGAGCGGCAGCGGGTGCAGGCCGGACACGCCGTCCACGCGGAGCACGGCCAGGTCGTACCCGGCGTCGCTGCCGACCACCTCCGCGTCGGCGGTCTGGCCACTGTGGAAACGGACCTGCACCTCGCCCGACGCGCCGCCGTCCCCGGCGGGCTGGACGACGTGGTGATTGGTGAGGACGTGGCCCCGGTCGTCCAGCACGAAGCCCGTGCCGGTGCCCTGACCGCCCGGCCCGCTGACGTGGATGGTCACCACGCCGGGCAGCACGGCCTGCGCGATCGCCGCGACGCTGCCCTCGGCGCGGCGGCTGCTCTGCTCGGCGGGCGCCTGCGGGAGCCGGACGGTGCTGAAGCTGCCGTTCCGTTCGGCGTACGTGCCGACCACGCCGCCGCAGACGCCGGCGACCAGGGCGAGGAGCAACGCGCCGACCAGGACACCGGCCCGGCCGCGCCGTCGCCGGGGTGGCACGGCCGGGGGCGCCGTGGGCGGCGCGAGTGGCGCCGCCCACGGGTCGTACCGCAGGGCCGGGACCGCGGGCGCGGCCGGGGGTGGCTGCGCGGCGCCGTGTGCGGGCGGCCCGGCGACCGCTGGAGGGAGGTGGACGCCGTGCGCGGGAGTGGGCTGGGGGCGCTGCACCGGCGGTGCGGGCGCCCAGGGCCCGGGGCCGCCGTACGGCGGGGTGCCGTACGGGTCCGGGGCGTGCAGCGGACGCGCGGCGGCCGGCGGCTCGGCGGGCGCCGTGGCGTCCGCGGGGGCTGCGGCGTCCGCGGGGGCTGCGGCGTCCGCGGGGGCTGCGGCGTCCGGGCGGGCCGACGGTGGTGGGGCCGGCACCGGGTCGGCCTGCGGAGGCTGGGTGACCGGCCCGGTCCCGGTCCCGGGATCGGGATCGGGACCGCCCGGGCCGACCTGGACGGGCGGCGGCGCGGCGGGGGCTCCGGCGGTGGCCGGAGCCGGGCGGCTCCACCACCGGGGCGTGCGGGCGGTCGGCTTCCCCTCGGTCATGCGGAGGATTCAACCAGCCGGACGCGCGGAAGTCCTCCCGGCCCCGCGCATTCCTCGCCGCAACGGCCGCGCCGCACCACCGGGGGGTTGGGGTATGAGGGGGTTGCCGCTCACGGCCGTGACGCACGAGGCCCCGCCCGGGCGGAAGGCTCGGGCGAGCGCCGCCGCGCGCGCCGCGCGCGCCTGCCGGGCCGGTCACGGGCGAGGCCGTGGTCCGCCGGTTCGCCGGTTCGCCCGGGAGGACGAGGACCTGTCCGGCGGATCTTCTCGGCCCGCGACGACGGCTACGGCACCTCTCCCCCGTGGCCCTTCGGTCACGGGGGTGCCCCCACCGTTGTCGCATCGCGGTCGCATCGCGCGAGTACGACACGTACGAGCTGCGGTCCTCCGCCGTGCGAGGCGTCCCCTCGGTCCTGGCGGACCTGGGGAGACCCCCTGCACCAGACGACGCGGGCCGGCCGTCAAAGATCCGCCGGACAGGCCCTAAGGCCGGGGGCCGGCCATGGGGAGCGCGGGTGCGGGGGCGGGCGCCGGCTCGGCGTCCACTCCGGTCGGCGGCGCTTCCGGCACCACCCGGGGCGGCAGCGGGGCCCGCGTCAGCGACGGCGTGAAGACGGAGTACCCGGCCAGCGGGGCACGGCTGTGCGAGGCGGCGACCAGGGCGATCGGCGCCCGCATGGGCGTGGCGGCCAGGCTGCGGGCACCGCGCTCCGCGCTCAGCGTGGTGGCCGTGCGCCGGCGCGACTCGCCTGCTGCGGCGGCCGTGGTCGCGGCGGGCCGCGCCTGGTTGGCGGTCGAGGCCGTGCCCCGTTCGCCGGGGGCCTGGGTGGCACCGCTGAGCGTGGCGCCGCCGACCGTGCCGCTCAGGGCGAGCGCCGCCATGGAGAACGCGCCGGCCGCGGCGAACGCGAACCGCCGGCCCCGCGAGGCGGAACGGTCGAGGTCGTGGTCCCGGTGCGAGCGGGCGCCGTGGGCGGGAGCGAGCACGCTGGGCCCTGAACCGCCCGGCAGCGGGGCGAAGAGCAGCGGCGAGCGGCCCCCGCCGAGGCCGCCGGCCGGCGCGGTCAGGGGGGCGTCGCCACGGGAAAGGCCGCCGGGCCCGGAACCGCCGGGCATGCCGCCGGCGCCGCCTGCCGGGAGGCCCTGGAGACGGGCCAGCAGACCGTCGGACGGCGGCGGGGGAGCGGTGTCCGCGAAGACGCTCTTCAGCCTGCGCTGCGCGTCCGCCTCGGTCTTGCAGCTCCAGCACGTCGCGAGGTGCGACAGGACGCGCTCCCGCGCGTCGTGACCCAGCTCGCCGTCGACCAGCGCGGCGAGCCGGTCCCCGAGATGCTGCTCGACCGGCGTGAGCCCGTTGTCGCTGGAGTTCACCCGTGACCGACCCCCTCGGCCGCACCACCCGCCGGCACCGCCACGGCGGTCGTCGACACGGTCTGCGGCTCCGGCGCCCACGGCCCGGATTCCGTCGCCTCGCCCGGCTGCTCCGGCGGCTGCCCGGCCTGCTGCTCCGAACGCGCGGCCGGTGAACGGTGCTTGAGCGCCTTGCGCAGGTGCGAGCGTCCGCGGTGGATGCGGCTGCGCACGGTGCCCAGCTTCACGCCCAGCGTCGCGGCGATCTCCTCGTAGCTCAGCCCCTCGATGTCGCAGAGGACCACCGCGGCCCGGAACTCCGGGGCCAGGGTGTCCAGCGCCTGCTGCACGTCGGCGTCGAAGTGCGTGTCGTTGAAGTGCTGCTGCGGGGTGGGCTCGCGGCTCGGCAGCCGCTCCGCCGCGTCGTCGGCGAGGGCGTCGAACCGGATGCGCTGCTTCCGCCGCACCGTGTCCAGGAAGAGGTTGGTGGTGATGCGGTGCAGCCAGCCCTCGAAGGTGCCGGGCGTGTACGTCGACAGGGAACGGAAGACGCGGACGAAGACCTCCTGGGTGAGGTCCTCGGCGTCGTGCTGGTTGCCGGTGAGGCGGTAGGCCAGGCGGTAGACCCGTGCGCTGTGCGTGCTGACGATCTCCTCCCAGGAGGGAGGGGTCCAGGCCTGCGCATCCGCATCGGTGTCGAAGGTGGCGGTCTTGGCGGAGTCGGCGGCGGTGTGGACGCGGTCAGCGGTGTCGGTCACGGATTTCGGCTCGCCCGCCGGCCGACGAAAGCGCCTCAGCACTCCCAGGCCACCGCGCGCAGCCGCACCTCCCCTGTCGGCTCTGGTGGTGTCCAGTGGAGCCCCAACCATAGCCACCTCGCCCGTTAGCTCCGGATAAGCAGAATTGACCGGCTTTCGGTCCTGCTTCGCAGGTCTCTTTCCTCTCCCCACAACGCCCGGTCCCATCATCGGGTTCCCGGCCCAACGGATACAGTCACCGTTGCGTCGTCCACGGGGACAGGAGAGGGCCATTACCGGCAACCGGCAGACGAGCTGGGCGTTCGCCGACGCCTACGGCTCCGAGCTCGCCGAGAACGCGGAGAGCGCAGCCCTGGACTGGGCCCGCGAGCGCGCCCGCGACGCCGGCGTGCGCCCGGTTTCACAGGGCACGGGCGCCGCGCTCCGGCTGCTGGCGGCCACCGTGGACGCCAAGGCGGTCGCCGAGATCGGGACCGGGACCGGAGTCTCGGGCATCCACCTGCTGCGCGGGATGCGGCCGGACGGCGTCCTCACCACCGTCGACCTCGAACCGGAGCGGCAGACGTTCGCCCGGGAGGCGTTCCGCACCGCCGGCTTCGCCGGGAACCGGGCGCGCTTCATCCCCGGCCACGCCCTGGACGTGCTGCCCCGTCTCGCGGACGGCGGGTACGACCTGGTGTTCTGCGACGGAGCCCGGTCGGAGTACCCGGACTACCTGGGCGAATCGCTGCGCCTGCTGCGGCCGGGAGGGCTCCTCTGTTTCGAGGGCGTCTTCGCCGGCGGCAGCACCGTCGACTCCGGCGACCGGCGCCTCGAGGTCGAGCGGCTGCGCGAGCTGCTGCGGACGGTGCGGGAGAGCGTGGACCTGCTGCCGTCGCTGCTGCCGGTCGGCGACGGGCTGCTGTGTGCGGTGAAGCGGGCCTCCGGCCGCTAGTGCTGTGACCGGGAAGGTTCACCCGCTCGCGCCGCCCGGCACGGCGGCACCCGGAACCTCCGGCCGTACAGACGGCTCCGCCCCGGGGCCGCGCGGCGCGCGATGCTCCCGGGGCGGAACGGTGATGACTGGGTCAGCCGCAGACCTTCTTCAGCTCTTCGCCGAGCGCTACCGCTTCGTCGGGGGTCAGCTCGACGACGAGTCGCCCGCCGCCTTCGAGCGGAACGCGCATGACGATGCCCCGCCCCTCCTTGGTCACCTCGAGCGGGCCGTCGCCCGTCCGCGGCTTCATGGCCGCCATGCTCGTTCCCCTTCCTGAAACCAGCTCATCGTCAGCCGACGGCCTCTGCACAGGCACGTGTCACCGGCATCGAACACATTGCTTCTCCGCCATTATCCCGCATCGCACGACCCGATGACCAACTTCGGTCGGCAACCCTTCGGCAACGCGCCTACGCAAAACCACCCAATTCGGCGATCAGTCGCCCGGAATTCCGCCCTCTGTTCGCCGGGACCCCGCCTTTTGCCGTTCATCGGGCCGTACGAGTTTGACGCACGTCACATTCCGCGGAAGCCGCCGGGCATCGTTGCGCCTGTCGGAAGCCGGGTGCTCTGGGGGATGCTGTGCCCATGTCCGACACCGTGCTGTACGACGTGACCGAGGGACTCGCCACCGTCACCCTCAACCGCCCCGACGCGATGAACGCGCTCGACACCGCCACCAAGGAGGCCCTGCGCGACGGTCTGCGGCGGGCCGCGGACGACCCGGGCGTCCGTGCGGTGCTGCTGACCGGCAACGGGCGGGCGTTCTGCGTCGGGCAGGACCTGAAGGAGCACATCGGCGCCCTGCGCGACAAGGGCGGCGACGCCCTGACCACCGTCCACGACCACTACAACCCGATCACGCTGGCCCTCGCGGCCATGCCCAAGCCGGTCGTCGCCGGCGTGAACGGCGTCGCCGCGGGGGCGGGGGCGGGGTTCGCGTTCGCCGCGGACTACCGGATCGTGGCGGACACGGCCGCGTTCAACACCGCCTTCGCCGGGATCGCCCTGACCGCCGACTCCGGGATGTCCTGGACGCTGCCCCGCCTGGTGGGCCCCAGCCGCGCCCAGGACCTGCTGCTCTTCCCGCGGTCCGTGAAGGCCCCGGAGGCCCTGGAACTGGGCCTCGCCAACCGGGTCGTCCCGGCGGCCGAACTGGCCGACGAGGCGCGGGCCGTGGCGCGGAAGCTGGCCGAGGGGCCGACGGCGGCGTACGCGGCGATCAAGGAGTCGCTGGCGTACGGGGCGGAGCACTCCCTCGCCGAGACCCTGGAGAAGGAAGCGGAGCTGCAGATCCGTTCCGGGGGGACGGAGGACCACACCATCGCGGTGGAGGCGTTCGTCGCCAAGGAGACGCCGCGGTACGTCGGCCGCTGATCCCCCGCCGGGCTTCCGGGGACCTCGCCCGACGCGGGCCGGGAGCCCGGCCCGCGTCAGGCGGTTCCGCGGAAGGCGCAGTCGGCGAGGTGGTCGTCCACGAGGCCGCAGGCCTGCATCAGCGCGTACGCCGTGGTGGGGCCGACGAAGCGCAGGCCGCGCTTCTTCAGGGCCTTGGACAACGCGGTGGACTCGTCCGTCACGGCCGGCACGTCGCCGTGCACCTTCGGCGCCGGACGCCCCGCCGCCTCCGGCGCGAAGGACCACACCAGGGCGTCCAGCTCGCCCGGCTCCCACGCGGCGAGGACCTTCGCGTTGGCCGTCGTCGCCCGGATCTTGGCTCCGTTGCGGATGATGCCGGTGTCCGTGAGGAGCCGCGCCTCGTCCTCCTCGGTGAAGGCCGCGACCCGCGCGATGCGGAATCCGTCGAACGCCGCACGGAAGCCCTCGCGGCGGCGCAGGATCGTCAGCCAGGAGAGCCCCGACTGGAAGGCCTCGAGGCAGATCCGTTCGAAGAGGGCGTCGTCGCCGTGTACGGGACGGCCCCACTCGGTGTCGTGGTAGGCGACGTAGTCCTCCGCGGACAGTCCCCAGGGGCAGCGCAGGCGGCCGTCCGGGCCCGGCAGGGCCGCGCCGTCAGCGGCCATCGCCGTGCTCCTGCGCGCCCCGGCCGCCGGCGGCCTCGTGCTCCTCGCGTGCCTTGTCGAACAGCCCCCCGTGCCCGGAGGCGACCGCCTGCGCTCCCGCCAGCGCGGACTCCAGTTCCGCGATGCGCGCGTCACGCTCGGCGAGCTCCGCGCCGAGCCGGTCCAGCACGTCGTCGACGTCCTGCATGCGGTAACCACGGGCGGCGGTGGGCAGGCGCAGCGCGTCGACGTCGGCGCGGCCGACCGCGCGGGAAGCCGGCAACGGTTCGTGCAGGCGGTCCGGCGGCGCATCGGCCAGCCCGCCGCGCACCGCGTCCCCACGTCCGTCCCCGTCGAGGCTGCCCACCACGGCGAGCGTGATCGCGGCGATCACCACGACCAGCGAGATCAGCAGGAACCAGAACACGGCCATCTCCCCGAGGTTCTTCTTCGTCGCTCCGCGGCCGTTCCGCGGACCGTTGGCAACGATCGTCCCACGCCGCGCCGACAGCTACCCTCGGCGGCGGGTACCCGAGCGGTGACCTGCGGTGAGCCGGGGCACGCGGACGTGCGCGGCTCGGCCGGGACGAGAGGAGAGGATGGCGGATGCTGCGCCTGGGGACACGCGAGTTCGGCGAACACGAGCCGGTGATCATGGCGATCGTGAACCGTACGCCCGACTCGTTCTACGACCAGGGCGCCACCTTCCGCGACGGCCCGGCCCTGGACCGCGTGGAGCAGGCGGTGGCCGAGGGCGCCGCCGTCATCGACATCGGCGGGGTGAAGGCCGGCCCCGGCGACGACGTCACCGTCGCGGAGGAGGTGCGGCGCACCGCCGGTTTCGTGGCCGAGGTGCGACGGCGCCACCCGGACGTGGTGATCAGCGTCGACACCTGGCGGCACGAGGTCGGCGACGCCGTGTGCGCGGAGGGCGCCGACCTGCTCAACGACGCCTGGGGCGGCGTCGATCCGCTCCTGGCGGAGGTCGCCGCCCGGCACGGCGCCGGCCTGGTCTGCACGCACGCGGGCGGCGCGCGGCCGCGGACCCGCCCGCACCGGGTGACGTACGACGGCGACGGCGGAGTGATGGCCGACATCCTCCGCGTGACCCTCGGTCTCGCGGAGCGCGCCGTGGAGCTGGGAGTGCGGCGGGACGGCATCCTGATCGACCCCGGGCACGACTTCGGGAAGTCGACCCGGCACTCGCTGGAGGCCACGCGGCGGCTCGGCGAGATGGTCGGGACGGGCTGGCCGGTGCTGGTGTCCCTGTCGAACAAGGACTTCGTCGGGGAGACGCTGGACCGGCCGGTGAAGGAGCGGCTGACCGGGACGCTGGCCACGACGGCGGTCTCCGCGTGGCTCGGTGCGCAGATGTACCGGGTGCACGAGGTGGCGGAGACCCGGCAGGTCCTGGACATGGTGGCCTCCCTCGCCGGCCACCGCCCGCCCGCCGTGGCCCGCCGCGGGCTCGCCTGACGGCGTCCCGGCCGACCGCGGCGCCACAGCGCCGCCGTACCCGCACCCGTTGCCCGGCCCCGTGCCGTCGGCCGGGCGCGGACGGCCCTGCGGCGTGGCGCGGTGCCCGCCGGGCGAACGGCCTGGTCACCGGCGAGGCGTCACGCCGTCCGCCCGGGCGTACCGCGCCACGGGGCGCGCCGCGAGGCGCTACGCGCCGGCCTCCTTCGTGACGAGGGCGACCGCCTCGTCGACGTCGTCGGTCAGGTGGAAGAGGTCGAGGTCGTGCGGCGAGGCCTTGCCGCTGCCGATCAGGTGGTCGCGCACCCAGGCGACCAGCCCCGACCAGTACTCCGACCCGTACAGCACGATCGGGAAGCGGGTGACCTTGCGCGTCTGCACCAGGGTGAGCGCCTCGAACAGCTCGTCCAGGGTGCCGAGTCCGCCCGGCAGCACCACGAACCCCTGGGCGTACTTGACGAACATCGTCTTGCGGACGAAGAAGTAGCGGAAGTTCACGCCGATGTCGACGTACGGGTTGAGTCCCTGCTCGAACGGCAGCTCGATGCCGAGGCCGACGGAGGCCCCGCCGGCCTCCAGGGCGCCCTTGTTGGCGGCCTCCATGGCGCCGGGACCGCCTCCGGTGATGACCGCGAAACCCGCTTCGGCCAGCCCCCGGCCGAGCCGCACCCCGGCCTCGTACTCGGGCGAGTCCACCGGCGTGCGAGCGGAGCCGAAGACGCTGACCGCGGGGCCGAGTTCGGCGAGTGCGCCGAAGCCCTCGACGAACTCGGACTGGATGCGCATCACCCGCCACGGGTCCTTGTGGATGAAGTCCGAGTCGCCCGTGGTGTCCAGCAGACGCTGGTCCGTGGTGCCCGCCTGGACCTGACCGCGGCGGCGCACCACCGGGCCGAGGCGCTGCTCCTGCGGCCCGCGTTCCCGCCCGTCGCCCCCGGCGGACGACGGGGCGCGCCCGCCGCTGAACGACGCGCCGCCCCGGCCGCCGGGCGACGCCCGCGCGGCGGCGTCGGCCGCGTCGCGCGCGGCGTCCTCCACGTCACGGTCCTCGGCCCGGTCCTCGGCACGCTGCACGGCGCGCTCCGCGCCCCGCTCCGGCCCTCGCTCGGGACTGCCCATGTCGTGCTCCCTCCGCCTGCGGTGTTCCCGTTCAGCGTACGCAGTCGCAGGTGACACGCGGTGTCATTCCCGGTGACGCGCCGCCGTCGGGCTCCTGCCCGCTGCGGCGGTGTTCAGGCGGTGAGCCAGCTGCGCAGCCGCTCCTCGCAGTGCAGGATCAGGCGGGTGTCGACCCGTTCGTCCCGCTTGTGGGCCAGATTCGGGTCGCCGGGGCCGTAGTTCACCGCGGGCACGCCGAGCGCGCTGAACCGGGAGACGTCGGTCCAGCCGTACTTCGGGCGCGGCTCGCCGCCGACGGCCTGCAGGAACGCCCTCGCCGCCGGGTGGGAGAGACCGGGCAGCGCGGCTCCGGAGCTGTCCTCCACGGTCGGCTCCGCGACGCCGCAGCCGTCGAACACCTCGCGGACGTGGGCGAGTGCCTGCTCCTCGGAGAGATCGGGCGCGTAGCGGTAGTTGACCTTGACGGTGCACTCGTCCGGGATGACGTTGCCGGCGACGCCGCCCTCGATACCGACGGCGTTGAGCCCTTCGCGGTACTCCAGGCCGTCGATGACGACGCGGCGCGGCGTGTACGCGGCCAGCCGGTCCAGCACGGGCGCGGCGGCGTGGATCGCGTTCGCTCCGAGCCAGCTCCGCGCGGAGTGGGCCCGCTCGCCTCCGGTGCGCAGCGCCACCCGCAACGTGCCCTGACAGCCGCCCTCGACCTCGCCCTCGGAGGGTTCCAGCAGGACGGCGAAGTCGGCGGCCAGCCATTCCGGGTGGGCCTCGGCGACGTGCCCGAGTCCGTTGAGGTGGGCGGCGACCTCCTCGTTGTCGTAGAAGACGAAGGTCAGGTCCCGGTTGGGTGCGGGGACGGTGGCGGCGATGCGCAGTTGCACGGCCACGCCGGACTTCATGTCGCTGGTTCCGCAGCCCCACAGCACGCCGTCCTCGTCCAGCCGGGACGGGACGTTGTCCGCGAGGGGGACGGTGTCGATGTGGCCCGCCAGCACCACGCGTTCGGCGCGGCCGAGCGAGGTGCGGGCGACGACGTTGTTGCCGTACCGGTCGACCGTCAGGTGCGGCAGGGCGCGCAGCGCCTCCTCGACGGCGTCGGCGAGCGCTTTCTCGTCGCCGCTCACGGAGGGGAAGTCGACGAGCTGCGCGGTGAGCCGCGCGGCGTCCTGGTGCAGGTCGAGTGCGGTGGGCGACATGGCTCCCACTCTAATCTCCGGTGTCGGCGGTACCTTGGTCCGCGTGTCCGAGAAAGCCGAGTCCACCCCCGCCCCGGCGAAGTCACGCGGGCGTCGCGGCAGGTTCCTGCGCGTGCTGGCCGCCTGCCTGGTGCTCGCGGCGGTCGGCGGCTATCTGCTGACCCAGTACCTCACCTCCGGCTCGGGCCCGGCCCGCTGCACGGTGACGGCGGCGGGCGGAAGCGGCGACGGCGCCACGTACCGGATGCATCCCGAACAGGCGGCCAACGCGGCGACCATCGAGGCGGTCGCGTCGTCGCGCGGGCTGCCGGAGCGGGCGGTGACCATAGCCCTCGCCACGGCGATGCAGGAGTCGGGGCTGCGGAACATCGACCACGGGGACCGTGACTCGGTCGGGCTGTTCCAGCAGCGCCCGTCGCAGGGCTGGGGCAGCGTGCCGCAGATCATGGATCCCGTGTACGCGGCGGGGAAGTTCTACGAGCACCTGGTCGAGGTCCCCGGCTACTCGCGGCTGCCGCTGACCGTCGCGGCTCAGAAGGTCCAGCGCAGCGGCTTCCCCCAGGCGTACGCGAAGCACGAGGGGAACGCGTCACTGCTGACGGGCGCGCTGACCGGCCGCCACGCGGCCGCCCTCACCTGCACGATGGGGCCGGGCGGTCCGGACGAGCGGCCGGGCGACGCGGACCGGGTGCGGGAGAAGCTGGCGCGCGAGTTCGGGCCGGAGGTGCTCGGCGAGGACAGCGTCGCGGCCGGAACCGGCACGGGCGGCGGGCGCAGCGCCCCCGGATCGACCGCGGCGGACGGCGCACGGGCGGGTGAGACTCGGCGGGAGGTCGTGCTGCCCGCGTCCGCGTCCGAGCGGGGCTGGGAGCTGGCGCACTGGGCGGTGGCCCAGGCCGGTGAACTGCGCATCGCGGAGATCTCCTACGACGGGCGGGTGTGGAGCGCCGAGCGCGCCGAGGAGGGATGGCGTCCGGTCGAGGGGGACGCCGGAGCGCCGGACGCACGTGCCGCCGCCGTCACCCTGCGGGTCTCGCCCGGCACGACGTAGCCGTGCCGGATACCCCGAGCGGCCGCGGATCGCCGGAAGACGCACGGGGGCACGGACGTTCGGGCGGCCCCCCGCAGGAAGGAGCGGCAGGCGCCTGAATCACCGCTCCGGCGCTCCCGGACGGCGGGTGCGACGCATTCCCCTTTCCGGTGCGGCACAGGGGCTGTGACGTTTCCGCCGCATTCTTCACGCGACCCCGTATCGCCCTTTTCATCCGATACGGATAGTGCGACGCGTTACCAATCCTTTACCTGGTCCGGCCGCAACCTTCGGCCCTTCCGGCGCGATAGGCACTGCGTCCGGCCGGGCATCACCGCCCGTCCCGACCGTATGTGAAGAAGCAGCATCTTCTCCGTCAAAGGAGCATCATGTCCCTCCCCCTCACGCGCCGGATCGCTCGGGCCGCCCTTCTCACGGCAGCCGGTGCCGCTTCGGTCGTCGGCGCGGCCGGGTCCGCGAGCGCCGTCGACCTGCAGCAGGCCACCGACCTGGGCGGGCTGAGCAATCTGGACACCGCGGGTGTCACCGAGACCGCGGGTTCCACCGCCGGCACCGCCGCCGACCTGGCCGGTGAGGTGGGCGGCGACGCGCTGGAAGGCGGCATGCCCACCGGTCGCCTGGTGAGCGACGCCGGCGAGAGCGTGACCCCGCTCGCCGAGGAGGTCGTGGCGGACACGACGGAGACCGCGAACGGCGAGCTCGGCCAGACCGTGCAGCGGACCGCGCACGACGTGCTGCCGATGGAGGACCTGCAGAACGGCAGCCTGCCGACGCAGGGCCTCACCGGCGACGCCCTCTCCGGGGACGCCCTGTCGGGCGACGCGCTGGCAGGCGGTCTGACCGGCGACCTGCTGTCCGGTGGCGGCCTGCCCACCGACGGCCTGACCGGCGGCAACCTGACCGGTGGTGGCCTGCCGCTCGGCGGCGGCCTGCCCATCGGCTGATCCGCCTCACCCCGACGGGGAGCGGCCCCGGACCTGTGCTCAGGTCCGGGGCCGCTCGCCGTCAGCCGTCGCGGGGGATCGGCCCCCGCACCGGTTCAGCCACCGAGCCGGGCCACCGCGGCCCGTACCCGCGCGTCGGTGGCGGTGAGGGCCACCCGCACGAAGCGCTCGCCCGCCGCCCCGTAGAAGTCGCCCGGCGCCACCAGCACGCCACGTTCGGCCAGCGCGCCGACCGTGTCCCAGCACGGCTCGTCCCGCGTCGCCCACAGGTAGAGGGACGCCTCGCTGTGCTCGATGCGGAAGCCCGCCGCCGTCAGGGCCTCGCGCAGCGCCGTACGCCGGGCCGCATACCGTCCGCGCTGCTCGGCCACGTGCGCGTCGTCCTCCAGCGCCGCCGCGGCCGCGGCCTGCACGGGAGCCGGCGTCATCATGCCGCCGTGCTTGCGGATCGTCAGCAGCTCGCCCAGCACGTCGGCGTCTCCGGCCAGGAACGCCGCGCGGTAGCCGGCCATGTTGGACCGCTTGGAGAGCGAGTGGACGGCGACGATGCCCTCGTACGTCCCGCCGCACACGTCCGGGTGCAGCACCGAGACGGGTTCGGCCTCCCAGCCCAGCTCCAGGTAGCACTCGTCGCTGACCAGCAGCACCTCGTGCGCGCGCGCCCACTCCACGGCGGCGCGCAGCTCCGCGGCGGACAGCACCTTCCCGGTGGGGTTGGACGGCGAGTTGAGCCACAGCAGGCGCATCCCGCGCGGGTCCAGGTCGTCCGGCCGGTCGTCGTGCACCACGGGTTCGGCGCCGGACAGGCGGGCACCGACCTCGTACGTGGGGTAGGCCAGGCGCGGATGGGCGACGCGGTCGCCGGGGCCCAGCCCGAGCTGGGTGGGGAGCCAGGCGACGAGTTCCTTGGAGCCGACGACGGGCAGCACGTTCCGGTCGGTGAGCCCGCGGGCGCCGAGGCGGCGTTCGCACCAGCCGACGATGCCCTCGCGGTAGGCGGGGGTGCCCCACACGGTGGGGTAGCCGGGGCTGTCGGCGGCGTCGACGAGTGCCTGCCGCACGAGCGCCGGAACCGGGTCGACGGGAGTGCCGACCGACAGGTCCACGATGCCGTCGGGGTGCGCGGCGGCGGTCGCCTTGTACGGCTCCAGCCGGTCCCACGGGAAGACGGGGAGCCGCTCCGCCACGGGCGACGGCGCGGGGGCCCCGGCGGAGAGGGAGGCGGGGGCGGTCTCGGAGGACACGTTCGGCTGCTCACTTCCAGGCGGTGGGCTGACGGTACGGCCGTCCGACGGGACGCCGGACGGCCGTACTGGAAACACCCCGGTCCCGTACGGCTGGACCGTACGGGACCGGGTTCTGCTCGGGGCGCGGGGACCGTGCCGGTGGCCGGCCCCCAGGGGTGTCCGGTTCTCCGGTGCGGAGCGCCGTGCGGCCGGCGGGCCGCGTACGGGTCGTCACCGCACACCCCGGGGCGCGCACCCCGGCGGAGTCACTCGTCGTGGCTCTGCGGGGGCAGCGCGGCGATGACGGGGTGGTCCCGCTCGATGAGGCCGAGCTTCGAGGCGCCACCGGGCGAACCGAGCTCGTCGAAGAACTCGACGTTCGCCTTGTAGTAGTCCTTCCACTCCTCCGGAGTGTCGTCCTCGTAGAAGATCGCCTCGACCGGGCAGACCGGCTCGCAGGCCCCGCAGTCGACGCATTCGTCCGGGTGGATGTACAAGGACCGCTGGCCCTCGTAGATGCAGTCGACGGGGCACTCCTCGATGCAGGCCTTGTCCTTCAGGTCGACACAAGGCTCCGCGATGACGTAGGTCACGCTGTCGTTCCTCCTCGGTAGGGCTGGCGGCCCGTGGTACGGCTCCGCCGCAGGGCGCGCGGGAGCGCGGCGTCGTCGATGCCCACACCTAGTATCTCCGTTCCCGGCCACGAGACGAACAGGAGGGGCGGGTAGAGCTGTGGAATTCACTGGCGGCGGACGCCTGGAAGTCCGTATCACCCCGGATGACGTGGGGAAACGGGTGTCGGTGCGCAGTTTGACCGGTGACCGGGTACCCGGCGCGCGGTTCACCGACACCGTCGGCGTGCTCACCTCGTGGACGTCCGGTGTGCTGGAGATCACACGACGCGACGGCCGGATCGTCGCCCTGCCGGAGGACGACGTGGTGGCCGCCAAGACGGTGCCCGCCGCCCCGGCACGACGGCGCGGCGTCCCCGCGGCGGGGGCGCACGAACTCCAGCGGGTCGCCGCCCAGGGCTGGCCGGCCCTGGAGACGGAACGTCTCGGGGAGTGGACGCTGCGCGCCGCGCACGGATTCACCAGCCGCGCCAACTCGGTCCTCCCCATGGGGGACCCGGGCACCGGACTCGACGCGGCACTCGAACGAGTGACGCGCTGGTACGACGCCCGCGCACTGCCCGCGAAGATCCAGGTGACCACGGGCGACGTGGACGACGACCGCGCGCTCGCCCGGGCGCTGGACGAGCGCGGCTGGACGGCGGAACGGCATGCCGTGCTGCGCACCGGCGCACTCGCGCCGCTCGCCGACCGGGCCCCCGACCCGCGGGTGCGGCTGCACCGGACGCCGGGCGACGCGTGGCTGGGCGCCTACCGCCGGGCGGAGGGCGCGGCGGGGGACGCGGCCCTACGCGTGCTGTGCGGCGGGCCGTCGGTCTGGTTCGCCACCGTGCCGGGCGGGGCCTCCGGCGCGGGCGCGGAGGAACCGGGCACCGGTCCGGTGGCGATCGGCCGCTGCGTGGTGGCGGGCCGCTGGGCCGGCTTCGCCGCCGTCGAGGTGACCCCCGGGCACCGCCGGCAGGGCCTGGCCACGGTCGTGATGGCCGAACTGGCGCGCCGGGCACTGCGGGAGGGCGCCTCCGCCGCCTACCTGCAGGTCGAGACCGGCAACGCGGCGGCGCTGGCGCTCTACGACCGGCTGGGCTTCGCCGACCACCACGCCTACCACTACCGCCGCGCCCCGCAGAGGAGCACGCCATGACGGGCCCCGACGACCCCCGGCGCGCGGCGAACCGCGAACGGTTCCGGGCCGCGGCGGCGGACGAACGCCCGGACCTCGCCCTGCTCTGTCTGCTGATCGGCGCCGAGGCGGCCACACCGGAGCACGGCGGGGCGCGGCCCGACGGACCGGAGCACGGCGGAGCGGCCGTCGACGAGGCCCAGATCGAACTGGACCGGCTCGCCGGACTCCTCCCCGCCCGCCTGCGCGGCAGGGGCGGTGCGGGCTCCCCCGGCGGAGCGGCCGGCGCGGCGACGGGCGCGGCCGACCCGCGTGCGTGGGCCGAGGCGCTGCGCGAACTGCTCGGCGCACGCGAGGGCTTCCACGGCACCCCGGGCGACTACCGGCGGCTGGACTCCTCCCTGCTGCAGGCGGTCCTCCACCGGCGGCGCGGCCTGCCCATCCTGCTCTCCGTCGTGTGGACCGAGGTCGCGCGGCGCGCCGGCGCCCCGGTCTACGGCGTCGGCCTGCCCGGCCACTTCGTGGTGGGCTTCGGCGACCCGCTGGGCGACCATGTGCTGGCCGACCCGTACGCGGGGGGCGCCCTCCTCGGCGACCAGGACGTCGCGGAGATCGTCGCGCGGGCCACCGGATCCCCCGCGCCGGTGACGCCGGGGATGCTCCGCCCGGCGGGACCGCTGGACGTCGTGCTGCGCGTGCTGAACAACATCCGGGCCTGGGCGGCCGCCCGCCCGGAACAGTCGGCCGTGCAGCTGTGGGCGCTGGACCTGTCGCTGCTGCTCCCCCACCGCCCGCTGCGGCTGCGGCTGGAGCGGGCGCGGCTGCTGGTGGAGCGCGGCGAGTTCCGGGCCGGGGCGCGCGAGCTGGAGGCGTACGCGGACGTGGCCGGCGAGGTCGAACCGCAGAGCGCGGATGCCGTACGGCGGGAGGCGCGGGAGGCGCGTGCACGGCTGAACTGAACGGCACGCGCGGAACGTCGCTCCGACGGTCCCGCCCGCATTGCGACCCCCTGGGGGCGCCCGTAACGTCACGGTAACGGTGCGTATGTGACGGCTTACGCAGACGCCGGTGCTGCGGCTGCGCCCGGGATGTGGAGAACAGCATGCGTCGCGCCCGACTGGTCGCCGCCGCCTTCGCCGGCACGGTCTGCCTGACCACCCTGGCCCCCGCCGCGGCGGTCGCGGCCGAACCCGTGGCCGAGGTCAGCCCGCGCCGGGTGCACCCGGGCGGCACCGTGACGATCACCGTGACGTGCGGCAAGCACGACGAGCAGGTCGCGTACCTGACCGCGTACTCGCAGGCGTTCGCGGAGGGCGAGGCCAAGCTGCGGCTGCTGCCCCGCGGCGGTGACTACGGCAAGCCGACCTACCAGGGCCGGGCGCACATCGCGGGCGCACACGCGTTCTCCGGGTCGGTCGGCTCCGACGGCTCCGACGGCTCGTCGGGACGTGAGGAGTCCTCGGGCTCCTTCGAGTCCTCCGGCTCGTACGAGTACGGCTCCGAGGACACCTCCGGGTCCGAGGGTGCCTTCGACGCGGAGGGTTCGTACCAGCACGACTCCGAGGCCCCGGGTTCCGCGGGCTACGACGGGGACGGCTACGGCTCCGACGGCGCCGCCGGTAAGGGCACCCCGGGTTCCGGTGACTCCTACGACCCGGGCGCCGGCCGCCACGGGAAGTCCTGGGGCATCAACGGCAGTTGCCCCGACGGCAAGGACTTCACCACCAGTGTGTTCGTCGAACACAAGCCGCGCGGCGGTGCGCACGCGGGCCTGGGCGGCGGCCGCGACGAGGTGGACACCGCGGTGGTCGCCGCCGGGGGTGCGCTGCTGTCGCTCACCGTCGGCCTCGGGGTGTACGTGCTGCGGCGCCGCCGGTCCGGGGCCTGAGAGGCTCCGGACCGACGGCGGCGGCACGGCGTACGCCCGTCCGCGCCGGCTCGCCGGCAGCGGCTCAGCGGCTCCTGCTCACCGGCTGCGCGCGCCGGTCACCTCGGCCACACGCTTCTGCGGGGTCGGCGGTGCCGGTTCGCGCAGCGCGTCGACCATCGCGGACGCGGCGTGCTTCGGTTGCATCGGCACGGTGCCGGCGCCCCCGTCGATCACCACACCGTCGAAGGCGGACCCGTAGGTGGCCTCCAGTTTCTCGAGGTCGATCACCGGCTGCAGCGTCCCGCCCGAGGGGGCCTCCATGATGAGGAAGGTGCCGATGGTCTGCTGGCTGAACGGCACCTCGACGCCGCCGGCGCGCAGCCAGACCCAGCCCGACATGGCGTCCTCGCCGAAGCCCTCGACGGCGGCCCGGAGTTCCTGCTCGCCGATCTTCGGCTGCTGGGTGCTGACCGGCAGCGTCACCGGTGCGGAGCGTCCGGTCGCGGCACGCTCGCGGTAGGCGTCCTCGATCAGCGTCGCCGCCTTGCCGACCTCGACGGCCTCGTGCGGTTTGCCCGGTACGGCCTCGGGCTTGCCGCCGGTGAAGACGACCCGGCCGTCCTTCCCGCCGTTGCCGTGCAGACGCCCGACGGCAGACGTCAGCTTCTCGTCGTCGACCTTGACGTGCGCGTCCACCACCCGGGTTCCGCCGAACAGCGAGCCGATCACCGAGACCGGGTTGTAGTCACGGCCGGCCGCCGCTCGCACGGTCTCGTCGGTGTCGATGGTCAGGCCCAAGGTCTCGGGCTCGACCTTCTCCTCACGGCCGTCGACGACCAGCGGGATCGGGTCCGTCATCCGGCTCTCGAGCGCGGCGTCCAGCGTGTTCGTCGCATCCTGCTGGGTCTGGCCGCCGATGTCCACGCCCAGCACGGTGGTGCCGTTGGGCACGTCGGCGTGGTCCAGCAGCAGGCCCGCGCCGTAGGCGATCGCGACGACGCCGACCAGGCTGACGCCGGCGAGCACCAGCTTCGAACGCCCCTTGCGGCGGCCCCCGTCACGGTCCCGGTCGCCGCGGTCGCCGCGGTCGCCGCGGTCCGGGGCGACGTCGGGGTCGCCGTTGCTCCGGTCGTCCCGGTCGTCGTCGAAGAGTCCGTGGTCCACCGGGCGGGGGCCCGGCGCGTCGGGTGGGAACACGCTGTCGACGGAGGGCACCCGGGGGATGCCGCTGACGAGGGTGTCGCTGGTGATCCGGTCGTCCCCGCGCGGGCGGGGCGGCGCCGGCGGGGTCGGCCCCTGCGAGTAGAGCGCGGAGGTTGAGCCCTGACCGAGCCCGGAGCCGGTGCCGGGCGCGCCGGGGTCGGGCGCGCCGGGGTCGGGCGGGCCGACGTCCGGGCCCTTGGGGCGGCCCAGCGCGCCGGGGCCGCCTACGGTGCCCGGAGCCGGGCCGGGCGAGGAGCCGCCCGGGATCGGCCGTACGGGCATGTCGCCGGTCTGCGGGCCGGTGGTGCGGCCGGTCGGCGGGCCTGCGGGCGCACCGGGGTCGAATCCGGACGGCGGCCGGTCGAGGAAGTCGGACAGCGCGCCGTCCTGTGCCCCGCCCGAGCCGCGGGTCCCGCCGAGGCCGCCCACCGTGGGGAAGCCGTCGGGCGGGGTCGCCGTGCGGCCGTCCTCCGCTCCGGGGCGCTCCGCCACCGGCGGCTCGGGATCCGGCGCCGGACGCGGCGGCTTGCGCGGCGCGAACCAGTCACTCGTGCCGCGGGGTGCCTCGCCGGAACCAGAACCGGAACCAGAACCGGAACCGGGGTCGGCACCCCGACCGGAAGCACTGCCTGCACCCGTGCCCGAGGCGGCAGCGGACGCAGCCGCACCGCCCGGCGTCGAGGCCGGCCCGGAACCGGAACCACCCGTGGAGCCGGACGCGGCACGCGCGCCGGGGCCCGTCCGGTGCGACGGATCGCTGTCGGGGGCGTCGCCTCCGGCGGCCCCGGCGTCGTCACCCTCGCCGACCGTCTTGCGCATCACGACCGGCGGGATCGGGCGCGATCCCGGGATGTTGATGCGGATGCGGGTCGTCAGCGTCGTCTCGGTCTTCGGTTCGTCCGCGGGGGCCGGTGCGTCGCCGCCGGCCTCCGGCGCGTCGGACGGCCGGGACGGCGCGCCGTAGGGCTCGGTGCCCGGCGCGTACGGAGGGCCGCCGCGCCGGTGGGGCCCGGAGGACGAACTGTCAGTTTCACGGCTCAATGCAGGTTCTCCCGGTTGGATGCGCCGCCCTTACCGGCGTCGACCGCAATCGACGCCCGCGGCTCGCCGGCGCGCCCCACCTTACTGGGGACGTCCGGCGCCAGGCCCGTGCCCACCGAATCGGCACATCCGGCGCAGCGTCAGCTCTGCCGCGCGCCGCGACGTTCCGTCGGCCGGCGGGGAGGCGCAGGCAGCGAGATGGTGGCACACAACAGCGCGACGAGCATCCCGCCGAACAAATAGGCATATGAGCTGAATCCGGTGCCGAACAGGAAATCGCCCTCCGCACGCGAAGAGGTCAGCAGCATCGCGGCGACCAGCCAGCCCGCGGCGGGCACCATGGCCCCGACCTTCGTACGCGTCAGCTTGGCGCCGCCGCCGAACGCGCCCGCCGCGCCCGCCAGGGCGAGCAGCAGCCCGCCCGGGGACCAGCCGCCCTGTACCAGCGCTCCCGCCGTGCCGACCAGCGCACCCAGCACGAAGAGGAGGGCGTACGCCGCCCACCGGACCGGGCCCGGACGGGTCAGCGCTCCCTCACCGGGGTGGCCGGTCGCGCCGGCTCCCCCGGTGCTCATGCGATCTCCAGACCGGCGAACAGGTCGTCCCACGGCCCGCCTTCGGGCGCGGAGCGGTCGGCGAGTCGGTAGTGCTCGGCACCGAACAAGGGCTGGCCGAGGTCGTTCGACAGGGCGAAGAACGGGCCGTCCACGGCGATCTGCGTGGCGTGTGCGCGCATGGCCGCGTTCTTCGCCGCCAGGTAGCGCTCACCGCCCTCGACGACGACCGCGACCTGGCCGTCGTCGACGACCCCCGGCACGTCGTCGGGGGTGGCGATGCCGGGGAACGGCATCTCGCGGCCCTGTTCCCGCAGCCGGGCGAAGCCCGCCTCCACGGCGCCGCGTGCGACACAGTTCCAGTAGACCCGGGCCACGGTGTGCGGCGGTCCCAGGTCGGGGCGGAAGTCCTCGTGGCCGGCGAGTTCGGCGCCGCGGGTGGCGACGCGGTGCGCCTTGATGTGGTCGGGGTGGCCGTAGCCGCCGTTCGGGTCGTACGTCACGAGCACCTGCGGCCGCACCTCGCGGAGCACCGCGACCAGGTGCCCGGCGGCCTCGTCGAGCGGGGCCTGCCAGAAGCAGCCGGGCCGGTCGTTGGTCGCCAGGCCCATCATCCCGGAGTCCCGGTAGCGCCCCTCACCGCCGAGGAACCGGTGGTCCCGGACGCCCAGTTCCCGCATGGCGGCGGCGAGTTCACCGATGCGGTACGCGCCCAGGGTGTCGTCCCGGTCCGGGGCGAGGTGGGCCAGCTCCGGCGGGATCACCTCGCCCTCCTCGCCGAGGGTGCACGTCACCAGGGTGACGCGGGCGCCTTCGGCGGCGTACCGGGCCATGGTCGCGCCGTTGTTGATCGACTCGTCGTCCGGGTGCGCGTGCACCAGCAGCAGACGGCGCTCGGGAGCATCGGTCATGCCCCCGAGCCTACGACCCGGCGCCCGTCGTCGGCGCTCCCGCCCCGGAGAGGAGACGCCCGGGGAGCGCGGACGGCGTCAGAAACTGATGTCCCCGAGCATCCCGGCGACGTTCGAGGTGACCTGCTCGATGGTCGGCGCGATGGACGAGCTGGAGAGGTAGAAACCCAGCAGCATGCAGACCACCGCGTGCCCGGCCTTGAGGCCGGATTTCTTGACGAGCAGAACCACGATGATCGCCAGCAGCACCACCGCCGAAATCGAGAGTGCCACGGCGGTTCACCTCCCAAGTCGCGTGCGTCGGTTGCGGATGCACGGGCTACATACCCGGCACCGGTCATGCGCAAAGGATCATAACTATCGACCGGGGCGGCACGGCTCGTCGCACGGGTGCAAGACAGGGGCGCATATGCGATTTCGGCCAGCGCTCCCCCTAGGGGTGGCGCATAGGCTCGCCGTATGCCTACGACCTTTCCCCGGCAGCACGCCCGTACGGGCCGGTTCACCCTCGGGGTGCCCCGGGCCTTCACCGTCGCCCCGGACGGCACGCGCGTCGTGTTCCTCCGCAGCCGGAGCGGAACCGACCCTGCGCACGTGCTGTGGGTACGCGAGCCGGACGGCCGGGAGTACGCCGCAGCCGACCCGGCCGTGCTGCTCGGCGGCGCCGCCGAGGAGCTGTCGCCCGAGGAGCGGGCGCGGCGCGAACGGAGCCGGGAGACGTCCTCCGGCGTGGTCGCGTACGCCACGGACGCCGCGGTGGAACTGGCGGCGTTCGCCCTCTCCGGGCGCCTCTTCACGGCCGAGCTGCGGGCGGGCACGGCGCGAGAACTGCCCGCACCCGGCCCGGTGCTCGACCCGCGGCCCTCCCCGGACGGACGTCTGGTGGCGTACGTGACCGGTGGCGTGCTGCGCGTCGCCCCGGTGGACGGCGGCGAAGACCGTGCGGTGGCCACGCCCGAGTCGGAAACCGTGACCTACGGGCTGGCGGAGTACGCGGCGGCCGAGTCGATGCACCGCTACCGGGGGTTCTGGTGGTCGCCGGACAGCGACCGCCTGCTGGTGGCGCGGGCCGACGACGGGCCCGTGGGGCGCTGGTGGATCGCCGACCCGGCGAACCCGCACGAGCCGTCCGCAGAGCTGGCCTACCCGACGGCCGGGACGGCGCACGCCGAGGTGGGGCTGTGGCTCGTCGGCACCGACGGCGGGCGGCGCACCGAGGTGCGCTGGGACCGCGAGCGCTACCCCTATCTCGCTCGCGTGCACTGGTCGGCCTGCGGGCCGCCGGTGATCCAGGTGCAGGCCCGTGACCAGCGCAGTCAGCTCTACCTGTCCGTCGACACCACCTCCGGCGCCACCTCGGAGCTGTACGCGGAGGAGGACCCGACATGGCTGGAACTCTTCGCCGGATGCCCCGCCTGGACGCCGTGCGGACGGCTGCTGCGCATCGCGGACGCCGACGGCGCGCGGCGCCTGTTCGCGGGCGAGGTGCCGCTCTCCCCGGCCGGCCTGCACGTCCGCACCGTCCTGGACATCGGTGAGCACGACGTCCTGGTCGCGGCCTCCGCGGCGGGCGACACCGGGCGTTCCGACCCGGGCGACATCGGCGTCCACCGCATCCCGTTCGACGGCGACCGCGACGGCGGGGGCGGGGGCCTACGGCGGCTGGCGGTGGACACCGGCCCGCACGTCGCCTCGGCGGTCCGCGGCGGCGACACCGTCGTCCTCACCTCGGCCGCCCTCGACCACCACGGCAACCGGGTGCACGTGCTCCGGCTGCGGGAGGACGGCACCCTCGAGGAGCGGGGCACCGTCCCCTCCCTCGCCGAAGAGCCCGTGCTCACGGCCGCCCCGCTGCTGGCGCACGTCGGCAAGCGGGAGATCCCGACCGCGCTGCTGCTGCCCACCGGCCACCGGCACGGCGACGGGCCGCTGCCCGTCCTGCTCGATCCGTACGGCGGCCCGCACGGCCAGCGGGTCACCGCGGCCCGGAACGCGTACCTGACCTCGCAGTGGTTCGCCGACCAGGGGTTCGCCGTGGTCGTCGCCGACGGCCGCGGCACCCCCGGCCACTCCCCCGCCTGGGAGAAGGCGATCTCCCGGCAGGTCCTGGACGTCGTGCTGGAGGACCAGATCGACGCCCTGTACGCGCTGGCGGAGGCCCGCCCGTCGCTGCTGGACCTGAGCCGGGTGGGCATCCGCGGCTGGTCGTTCGGCGGCTGGCTCGCGGCCATGGCGGTGCTGCGCCGCCCCGACGTCTTCCACACCGCCGTCGCCGGCGCCCCGGTCACCGACCAGCGGCTCTACGAGGCGCACTACATCGAGCGGTACTACGGCACGCCGCAGGACGACCCGGAGGTCTACCGGCACAACTCCGCGGTCGCCGACGACGGTCTGGTCGAGCCGGCCGGGCCGCACCGCCCGCTGCTGCTCGTGCACGGCCTCGCGGACGACAACGTGGTCGCCGCCCACACGCTGCGGCTGTCCTCGGCCCTGCTGGCCGCGGGACGCCCGCACGAGGTCCTGCCGCTGTCCGGCGTCACCCACATGACCCCGCAGGAACAGGTCGCCGAGAACCTGCTGCTGTTCCAGGTGGCGTTCCTGAAGCGGACCCTCGGCATGGACTGACCGGCGCCCGGACGCGACCGGCACCGGACGCGACCGTGCCCGCCACGACCAGGTCGTGGCGGGCACGGGTCAGCGGATGTGTGACGGCGTCACGGCATCTTCTTCGGGGTCTCCGTCTCGGCGCGCTCCTCGACCATCTCGCGCTCCTCCTCCGGAGTCACCAACTCGTCGGTCCGGCGCCGGGCGCCCCCGCCGGTCATCACGACGTCCTCGCCATGGGCGAGGATGGTGGGCTCCTCCGGGAAGTGGCACGCGGTCAGGTGACCGTCGTGGTTCCCGGAGATCTGCACCAGCGGCGGCTCGTCGGTGGCGCACTTGTCCTGCGCCTTCCAGCAGCGGGTGCGGAAGCGGCAGCCCGACGGCGGGTCGATGGGCGACGGTACGTCGCCGGCCAGGCGGATCCGCTCGCGCTGCTCCTCCTCATCCTCGTCCAGCCGTGCCTCCGGCACCGCGGAGAGCAGTGCGTGGGTGTACGGGTGGCGGGGCCGGTTGTAGATCGACTCGCGGTCGCCCACCTCGACGATCTTGCCGAGGTACATCACGGCGACCCGCTGTGAGAAGTGCCGCACCACGGCGAGGTCGTGCGCGATGAAGAGGAAGGCGATGCCCATCTCCCGCTGCACCTTCTGCAGCAGGTTCACCACCTGGGCCTGGATGGACACGTCGAGCGCCGAGACCGGCTCGTCGGCGACGATCAGCTTCGGCTCGAGTGCCAGCGCGCGGGCGACACCGATGCGCTGCCGCTGGCCGCCGGAGAACTCGTGCGGGAAGCGCTGGTAGTGCTCGGGGTTGAGACCGACGGTCTCCAGCAGCTCCCGGACGCGCTTCTCGCGGCCGCCGGGCGGGTTGATCCCGTTGACCTCCATCGGGCCGCCGATGATGGTGCCCACGGTGTGCCGGGGGTTCAGCGACGACTGCGGGTCCTGGAAGATCATCTGGATCTCGGACCGGATCGGCGCCATCTGGCGTCGCGAGTAGTTCGCGATGTCCGTGCCCTGGTAACGGATCTCGCCGGCGGTGGAGTCGAGCAGCCGGGTCAGCAGGCGGCCCGTGGTGGACTTGCCGCAGCCGGACTCGCCCACCAGGCCGAAGCTCTCGCCCTCGTGCACGGTGAGGTCGACGCCGTCGACGGCCTGGACGTGGCCGACGGTGCGCCGGATGGGGAAGCCGCCCTTGATCGGGAAGTGCTTCTTCAGTCCCTTGACTTCCAGCAGGGGCGCGCCGGTCTGTGGCGCCGCGCCCTCCGTCTTCGTCAGGGTGAGTTCCTCGCTCATGTTCCGTTCTCCCTAGACCAGCCGCGGCTTGATCTGCTCGACGAAGAAGGTCTGCTTCTGCTCCGGCGTCAGGTGGCAGGCCGCGCCGCGTCCCTCGGGGAGCGGCGGCCGGTCCGCGGTGCAGGAGGCACCGGTGACGTGGCCCTGGAAGTCGCACCGGGGGTTGAAGTGGCAGCCGGGCGGCGGGTTGAGCAGGCTCGGCGGCGTGCCCTCGATCGGGACGAGCTCCTCGTCCACGTTCGAGGTGATGCGCGGCATCGAGCTGAGCAGGCCCCAGGTGTAGGGGTGCTGCGGCGCCCGCAGCACCTCCGCGGTGGTGCCCCGTTCCACGGCCCGGCCGCCGTACATCACCATGATGTCGTCCGCGACGTTGGCGATGACGCCCAGGTCGTGGGTGATGAAGACGATCGCCGAGCCGAACTCCTCCTGGAGCTCGTTGAGCAGGTCGAGGATCTGCGCCTGGACGGTCACGTCCAGCGCGGTGGTCGGCTCGTCCGCGATCAGCAGGTCGGGGTTGCAGACCAGGGCCATCGCGATCATGGCGCGCTGGCGCATGCCGCCGCTGAACTGGTGCGGGTAGTCGTCGACGCGGACCTTGGGGTTGGGGATGCCGACCTTGTGCAGCATCTCGATGGCCCGCTCGCGGGCCTCCTTCTTCCCCGCGCCCAGGTGCTTGCGGTACGGCTCCATGATCTGCCGGCCCACCGTGTAGTACGGCGACAGCGCCGTCAGCGGGTCCTGGAAGATCATGGCCATCTTGTTGCCGCGCAGCTTCTCCAGGTCCTTCTCGCGCGCGCCGGTCAGCTCCTGCCCTTCGAGCAGGATCTCGCCGGTGATCTCGGTGCTGACCGGGTTGTGCAGGCCCAGCACCGCCAGGTTGGTCACCGACTTGCCGGAGCCCGACTCGCCCACGATGCCCAGGGTCTTGCCCCGCTCGAGGTCGAAGGACAGGCCGTCCACGGCCTTGACGATGCCGCCCTCGGTGCTGAACCGGATGCGCAGGTCGCGGACGGAGAGGAACGAGTCCGCCCCGGTCGGGGGCGTGCTGTCCGCGGTTTTGGTGAGAGTGGTCACGGGTCGATCTCCTAGGCGAGGCGCACGCGCGGGTCGATGAACCCGTACACGAAGTCCACGAGGATGTTGAGCAGCAGGATGAAGGCGGAGGCGAACAGCATGACGCCCATGGTCATGGGCAGGTCCTTGTTGTTCACCGAGTCCACCACGAGGCGTCCGAGACCGGCGAGGCTGAACGTCGTCTCCGTCACGATGGCACCGCCGAGCAGGGCTCCGAGGTCGATGCCGAGGATGGTGACGATCGGGGTCAGCGAGCCGCGCCAGGCGTAGCGGAAGAACACGTACTTCCCGGACATGCCCTTGGCCCGGGCCGTCCGGACGTGGTCCTCCTGCAACTGCTCGATGAGCGTGGAGCGGGACATACGTGTGTAGTTCGCGGTGAAGATCAGCGACATCACGAACCACGGGATCAGCAGGCCGATGAACCAGCCGCCGAGGTTCTCCGTGAACGGCACGTACTCGGGGGCCGGCAGCAGGCCGGTGCTGTAGACCAGGAGTCCGACCACGATCGGGCCGATGAAGTAGATCTGCAGCGAGCTGAGCACCAGCGACGCGGAGCTGAAGGACTTGTCGATCAGCGTGCCCTTCTTGCGGGCGGCGATCATGCCGGCGCCGATGCCGAGGGTCAGGAAGACCACCAGGCCGCCGAGGGTCAGCGAGACGGTCAGCGGGAGGCGGTCGATGATCGTGTCCCAGACCATGCGCTGGTCGTTGAAGGAGACTCCGAAGCACGGAGCGTCGCAGTGGCCGACGTCGAAGCTGCGGCCGGCGACGATGCCCTTCATGAACTCCCAGAACTGCACGGGGATGGGCTGGTCGAGCCCCATCTGCTTCTCGATCAGGGCGACGTTCTCCGGCGTGCAGTTCTTGCCGCAGGCCAGCAGGGCCGGGTTCTGCGGGATCGCGAAGAAGATGAAGAACGTGAACGCACTGATGAGGAAGAGAATCACGAGGCCGCCGACCGATCGGCGGAGAAAGAATTTAAGCATGTTGGTTCGCTGCTCTCGGCGCGGCGGCTACGACGGTGAAACGTGGGCTGAACACCCGGGCGGGTTCCCGGGGGCCTGAGGCCCCCGGGAACCCGTGGTGAGGTGCTGTTACTGCTTGACGTACACCTGGTTCACGTTGATGTAGCTCCGGACGGTGCTGAACTTCGCGCCGCCGATCTTCGAGCCGTGAATCTGGATCGTCTTGGTGTAGTAGAGCGGGACGGCCGGGTTGACGTTCTCCACGATGTGGTGGTGGAGCTTGACCCACTCCTCGTTGGCCTTCTCCGGGTCCTTGATCTTCAGGATCCGGTCGATCTCCTTGTTGGTCTTCGGGTCGTCGATGTGCGAGTAGTTCGACGCGCCGTCGGCGATCACGTCACCGTCGTAGACCGGCGGGATGACCGTGGAGGGCGAGGACCAGTCCTGGCCCCAGCCGGTCATGTAGACGTGGAAGGGGTTGTCGACCTTGCCCATCTGCTCGTACCAGGTCTGGGAGTTGACCGCCTTCTTCTGGACGTTGAAACCGGCCTCCTCGAGCGCCTTGGCGATCACGACCGACTGCTTCTGCCGGATGTCGGTGTTGGCGAAGGCGTAGACCAGCTCCATGTTCTCCTTGCCGGCCTCCTTCAGGAGCTTCCGGGCCTTGTCCGGCTGACCCTTCGGGTTGTCCAGGCGACCGTAGGGGTCGTACTCCGGCTCGTGGCCGGGGAGCGTCGGCGCGAACAGGTTGCCGGCGGTGGCACCCGCGTACTCGCCGCCCTCGGGGGCGAAGATGGCCGGACCGGGCAGCGCGTAGGTGATGGCGTCGCGGACCTTCTTGTCCTTGATGCGCTTCATGTTCATGTTCAGCTGCCAGACGTAGGGCTGGTAGCCGGCGACGCTGCGGTCCTTGGCGTTGGTGACCACGTCGCGGAGCTGGGCCGCGGAGACGGCACCGCTGAACTGGAGCGCGCGCTTGGCCTCGCCCTTGTCCGCGAGGATGCGGCGGGTCTGGTCCGCGTCATCGTGGTTGAACGTGAACTTCCACTTGTCCGGGTAGGCGCGGCGGATCGGGTCGGTCTCCGCGTCCCAGTGCTCGTTGCGGACGAGCGTCATCGACTTGCCCGGCTTGTAGTCGCCGATCTTGTACGGACCCAGCGCCTTCGGGTTCTGGTCGTACTTCTTCTGCGTGTCGTCGTCCTCGGGAACGATCGCGTAGCCGGCCATCGCGAGCGCCTGCGGCAGGTCGTTCTGCGGCGCGTCGAACTTGAAGATGATCGTCTTGTCGTCCGGCGTCTCGATGACGCTGTCCGGCAGGTGGTCACCCTTGTACGGACCGTCCGGGAGGGCCTTGCGGTAGTCGTCGCCGGACAGCCACTTCTGGATGAAGGTCGGGCCGTCGAAGATGACCTCGGCGTACAGGCGCTCGAAGGTGTGGCGGACGTCCGCGGACGTGATCGTGTCGCCGTCCTGGTCCTTGACGCCGTCCTTCAGCGTGTACGTCCAGGTCTTGCCGCCGTCGGACACCTCACCGGCACTGGTGGCGAGGTCGCCCACGATGGTCTTCGACCCGTCGTCGTTCTCCTTGGTCGCGGTGAGACCACGGTGGATCAGCACGGCCAGGTTGCCGGCGTCGCTGACGTAGATCTGGCCGGGGTCCAGGTGGGTGAAGTCCGTCTGCTGGTAGACACGGACGGTCCCGCCCTTGGAGGAACCCTCGACCTCGTCGGCAGGGCCCTGCGAGGCGGCGGCGTCCGCATAGGTGACCGGCTGCGACTGCGCCTCGATGTCGCCGAAGTCGGTGTCCTTCTCCGGGTCGCTGGCGGGAGAACCGCCGCTGCATCCGGTGAGAATCAGTGAGCCTGCCGCCAGGGCGACTGCGGCTCCGCGCACTCTGCGCGATCGGATGAAACGCATGATGCCGAATACACCTGCCTGTCAGTTGGGATCCATCTACTGCCGGGTCGCAGCCGGTCAACCGGATGCGGGGGTGACAGCCCCCCGGAGGACGTCGATCAACGTCCGGACTTGGGGTCGAAGGCGTCCCGCACGGAGTCGCCGAGGAGGTTGAACGCCAGGACGAAGATCACCATGGCGATACCGGGGAAGAACATGTACGCGGGGTCGTACTGGTAGTAGTCCGCGGCCGCGGCGAACATCCGGCCCCAGTCGGGTGTCGGCTCGACATAGCCCACACCCACGTAGGAGAGGAACGCGACGGTCAGGATCGCCGAGGGCAGCATGTAGGTGGCCTGCACCAGGATCGGCGTCATCAGGTTCGGCAGCAGTTCCTTGCGGATGATCCGCCACGGGGAGGCGCCGGAGACCTTCGCGGCCTCGACGAACTCGCGCTCGCGGAGGGTCAGGGCCGAGCTGCGCACCAGGCGCGCCATGCCCATCCAGCCGAGCACCGCCAGCACGACGACGATCGCGCAGAACTGCACGTAGACCGGCGTCTCCTTGGTGGGCGGCACGAACAGTGCGAGCACCACCGGCATGGTGGCGATCAGGGTCAGCTGACCCGGCAGCGCCATCATGAAGTCGGTGATCCGGCCGAGCCAGTAGTCGACCCTGCCGCCGAAGTAGCCGCTGATCAGGCCGATCAGGATGCCCAGCAGGACCATCGGGATGGTGCAGACGAGCGCCGTGAAGAGCGAGGTGCGCATGCCGTACAGCAGCTGGGTGAAGACGTCGCGGCCCAACTGCGGCTCCAGGCCGAACCAGAAGTCGCCGGAGATGCCGCCGTTCGCACCGGCCGGGTACCCGAAGGCGTCCAGCAGCCCCGGGGTGTCCTGTCCGTACAGGTCGTACGGGTTCTTGCCGTAGACCATCGAGATCACCGGAGCCAGTGCGGCGACCACGAAGAAGGAGATCACCACGCATGCGGAGATCACGCCGGTGCGGTCGCGCTTGAAGCGCCGCCACATCAGCTGGCCGGGAGAGAGGCTCTGCTCGCCGCTCTGGCCGGCCGCATCCTTGCTCAGGCTCACTTCGCCGGTACCGGGGGTGTCGGTCTCGACGGAGGGCGCCTGGGTTGGACTTGTCATCGCGTGTTAGCCCCCGCGTTAGTGGTACTTCGCTGAACCCGTCTGAGTGGCACCGGGGTGCGCCTGGGGTTGAGCGGACTTTTGCAAGTGAATAAGTGCTCAGTCAAGAGGTGTTGGGGTTGGCTTATGAGCCCGGGGTGCATCTTGAGCGAAGATTGCGCAGATTGACGTCCCAGCGTGCTTGACAAAGGGCGATCGTAGTAGACAAAAACGGACGAACCTACGCGAAACGCGTTCACCATCTCGCAACGTGGCCGTCGCCACGCCGATATACGAACGTGGAGAACTGAACTCCGTACAGGCGTCTCCACAGTCTCTCCTGTTTCGCGACACGGATTCGGTCTTTCGCCTGCTCAGGCTACGCGGGTAGACCTCACCACCCGATCGGCGGCCGATGCGCGATCGAACAGAGGCAACGACGGACGCACACAGGCACACCTCGACGGCCCGGGGGCCGGCGAGGTGACTCGCCGGCCCCCGGGCCGTCGTACGGGCGTGCCGGGGCGCCTCCCGGCGCCCCGCGTCAGCGCTTGGCGCGGGAGGCCGTGCGGGCGCGCTCCTTCTGGTCCAGGACGACCTTGCGGATGCGCACCGTCTCCGGCGTCACCTCGATGCACTCGTCCTCACGGCAGAACTCCAGCGACTGCTCCAGGGAGAGCTTCCGCGGCGGCACCAGGTTCTCCGTGGTGTCCGCGGAGGCGGCGCGCATGTTGGTGAGCTTCTTCTCCTTGGTGATGTTGACGTCCATGTCGTCGGCGCGGGAGTTCTCGCCGACGAGCATGCCCTCGTACACCTCGGTGCCGGGCTCGATGAAGATCGTGCCGCGCTCCTGGAGGTTCATCATCGCGAACGGGGTCGCCTTGCCCGCCCGGTCCGCGACCAGCGAGCCACTGCTGCGCGTGCGCAGATCCCCGAACCACGGCTCGTGGCCCTCCGAGATGGAGTGCGCGATGCCGGTGCCGCGGGTCTCGGTCAGGAACTCGGTACGGAAGCCGATCAGGCCGCGCGACGGCACCAGGAACTCCATCCGGATCCAGCCGGACCCGTGGTTGGTCATGGTCTCCATGCGGCCCTTGCGGGAGGCCATCAGCTGGGTGATGGCCCCGAGGTGCTCCTCGGGCGAGTCGATCGTCATCCGCTCGACGGGCTCGTGGAGCTTGCCGTCGATCTCCCGGGTGACCACCTCGGGCTTGCCGACGGTCAGCTCGAAGCCCTCCCGGCGCATGGTCTCCACCAGGATGGCCAGCGCCAGCTCGCCACGGCCCTGCACCTCCCAGGCGTCCGGACGCTCGGTGGGCAGCACGCGGAGCGAGACGTTACCGATCAGCTCGCGGTCCAGGCGGTCCTTCACCAGCCGCGCGGTGACCTTGTGGCCCTTGCCGCCCTTGCCGACGAGCGGCGAGGTGTTGGTGCCGATGGTCATGGAGATGGCCGGCTCGTCCACGGTGATCAGCGGCAGCGCCACCGGGTTCTCCGCGTCGGCGAGGGTCTCGCCGATCATGATCTCCGGGATGCCGGCCACCGCGCAGATGTCGCCCGGGCCGGCCTTCTCCGCGGGCTTGCGGGTCAGCGCGTCCGTCATCATCAATTCGCTGATGCGCACGTTCTGGACCGTTCCGTCGCGCTTCATCCAGGCCACCGTCTGGCCCTTGCGCAGCTCGCCGTTCTTCACCCGGAGCAGCGCGATGCGGCCGAGGAAGTTGTCCGCGTCGAGGTTGGTGACGTGCGCCTGGAGCGGCGCGTCCTCCTCGTACGTGGGGGCGGGCACCGTCTCCAGCAGCGTGGTGAAGAACGGCTCCAGGCTGTCGCTGTCGGCGGGCACGGTGCCGTCGTCCGGCTGGGTCAGCGAGGCCACGCCGTCCCGGGCGCAGGCGTACACGATCGGGAACTCGATCTGGTCCTCGTCGGCGTCCAGGTCGAGGAACAGGTCGTAGGTCTCGTCGACGACCGCGGAGATGCGGGCGTCGGACCGGTCGGTCTTGTTGATGCACAGGATGACCGGCAACCGCGCCTGGAGTGCCTTGCGCAGCACGAAGCGGGTCTGCGGGAGCGGGCCCTCGGAGGCGTCCACCAGCAGCACGACGGCGTCGACCATGGACAGGCCGCGCTCCACCTCGCCGCCGAAGTCGGCGTGGCCCGGGGTGTCGATGATGTTGATGACGACCGGGTCGCCGCCCTTGCGGTGGTACTTCACGGCGGTGTTCTTGGCGAGAATGGTGATGCCCTTCTCGCGCTCCAGGTCGTTCGAGTCCATCACCCGGTCGTCGACCGACTCGAGCTGGTGCGCAGCGAACGCCCCCGCCTGCTTGAGCATGGCGTCGACCAGGGTCGTCTTGCCGTGGTCGACGTGGGCGACGATGGCGACGTTACGAATATCGTGGCGGGTGGGCATGCGTGGGCGCTTCTCCCGGAGTCGTGGATGACGGCGCGACCGATCCGGTCTGCGCGGTCGCCGGGCTCATCACTGTGCTGTGCGCCGCGGCCTCTTTACCGCCCCATGGTACGGGCCGGGCGCCTCGCCGCCGCCCCCGGGTCTCGACGTGCGGACGCGCGTGTGCTAGCACCCGACGCGGCGTCCGGACGCACGGCACGGCCGCCTCGCCGTCCACCCGGGGTGACCGGGCGGGCGAGGCGGCCGTACGGACGAGGCGGCTTACTCCGTGCGGCCGATGTCCTGGTAGCGCGGGGTCTGGAAGCCGTACGCGCCGATGTTGGCCAGGTCCTCGCGGACCGCGACGAGCTGGGGGCGCTGGTACAGCGGCACCGAGCCGGCGGCCGCCCAGATGCGGGAGTCGGCGCGGCTCAGCAGATCCTGGCGCTCCTCCCGGTCCAGCTCGCCGACGGCCGCGGCGAAGAGCTGGTCGATGCGGTCGGTCCCGACCCGGGTGTAGTTCTGGCGCACGGTGAGGGAGCCGTTCCCCGCCGGGACGGGCTTGGCGAAGATCGGTCCGGCGTCGGTCGCGGGGAACGCGCTGGCCGGCCACGCGTACAGGGCCAGGTCGAAGTCGCCGGACGCGATGTGGTCGCGGAACAGGCTCTCGTCCTCGACCCGCTCGATGCGCGTGCGGATGCCGACCTCGGCGAGCTGGTCCGAGATCTGCTCGGCCGTCGCGCGGGTGGGGGCGGTGCCGGGGCCGTCCGGGACCAGGAAGCGCAGGGCCAGCGGGTTGCCGCCCTTGGTGCGGACGGCGGCGGCACGGCCGGCGTCCAGCGCCTTCGTCTCGTCGGCGCGCTGCTCGGCCCGGTCACCGTCGCGGTTCTTCCCTTCCTCGTCCCCCTTCTCCTTGGCGTCGACCGGGGCGTCCGGGTCGTCGCCCGTGGCGGGGGCTCCGCTCTCCCAGCCCGCGTCGGCGAGCAGGGCCTGCGCGGACTCGAGGTCGCGGCCGCCGAGAGCGGCGCTGTTGTCCTGGTAGCCGGCCTGGTCGCGCATCCGCAGGTGGCTGCCGAGCGCCTGGGCCGGCAGCCCCAGGCCGGCCAGCGCCTTCTCTGCGAGCGCCCCCCGGTCCAGGGTCCGGGCGAGGGCGCGGCGCACCCGTTCGTCGCCGAGCGGGCCGGAGGCGCCGTTCAGGGCGAGCTGGGTGTAGGCGGGGGCGAGGGCGCGGCGCACGTCGTACGTCCCGAGGTCGCCGGTCTTCTTCCGGGAACCCTTCCGGGGCTTTCCGGCGGTCTTGCCGTCGGCCCTCTCCTTGCCGCGGGGTTTGGCGTCGGTGGTGTGGACGCCGTCGATGCGCTCGGCGAGCTTCGGGGTGACCTCGGCGACGTCGACCTTCCCGGCGGCGAGCGCCGCGCCGCGTTCGCCGCGCGGCACGACCGTGAGCGCGATCCGGTCCAGCTTCGCCGCGTCGCCCCACCAGGCGTCGTTGCGCACGAGGGTGACCCGGTCGTCCTTCTTCCCGAACGGCTTCACGGCGAAGGGCCCGCCGGACGCGGGCAGCCGGGTGCGTGCCTTCTCGTTGAAGCCGTCGGGGCTGCCCATCACCGACTTCGGGTAGAGCGGCGTGAACAGCGACTCCCAGTCGGCATACGGCTTCTTGAAGGTGACCTCGACCTGGCGGGGGGTGTCGCCCGCCGCCACCTTCGCGATCCGGTCGTAGCCGGCGTTGCGGGCCGTCCAGTAGGCGCTGTCGCCACCGCCGAGCGCCTTCCACTGGGCACGGAAGTCGGCGGCGGAGAGGGCACGGCCGTCGCTCCAGCGTGCGTCCTCGGCGAGGGTGTAGACGACCGTCTGCCGGGGTTCGGTCCCGGTGACCTCGGCGGATTCGAGGTAGTCGCCGTTCCGCTGGGGGCGGCCCCGGCTGTCCAACGTGAACAGGGCGGGCAGCACGGCTTCCGCGATGCGGGTGGTGGCACCGGTGGCGTCGGGCTGGAAGACGTTCAGTGTGGTGGGCATCGCGTCGACGGCCCAGCGCAGCGTTCCTCCGTCGGTGACGTCGTCGCGGGAGACGGCGCGGACGTCCCGGGCGGCTCCGCTGTCGCCCTGCGGGGCGTCGTCTCCGCCCGAGGTGCACGCGGCGAGCGGCAGCAGCAGGCCGCCGGCGGCGAGTACGGCCGCGCAGCGCCGCGCGGCGGTGTCGATGGCTGGTGCGGCTGGCATCGCGGGAACCTCCGGGGCGCGCGGACGCCGCCCCGGGTGGGCCGGCGGATCGTCGCAGGTGGACCGTGTGGTGCACGGGCTCGGTACGCACCCACTGAAAGCGACCGGACGCGGTGCGGCATCCGGGCAGGTCCATCCGTGTGCCGACGCCACCCGCCCGGCGCACACGTCCGCGGGCGCCCGCCCTGACGAGAAGCGGGTGTAATCTGAATTACATGATTACCCAGCAAGAGCGTGAGAAGCTGCGCGGCTGGTTCGCCGGCCGCCTGCCGGACGAGGTGTACGAGGAACTGCTCGACGTGACGGTGGACCGCGAGGAGATCACCGTCGTCGGGCGGATCACCGGGCCCAGGCTCGCCGACGACGTCTCGCCGGAGGAGCGGGAGGCTGCGGCGGAAGGCCGGCTCAACGAGTTCCGGGAACGCACCCGGGAGGCCCGGATGGCCGTGGCCCGCGAGGCCGAACGCCGGTTCGGGCGCAAGGTCTCCTGGGGCGCCCGGTGCGGCGACCTGGAGGTGGTGTTCACCAACGTCTCGGCGCCGGTGATGTCACGCCTGCGCCAGCCCGAGCGTCAGGTGCTCGACGTGCTGATCGCGGGTGGCGTGGCCCGGAGCCGCAGCGAGGCGCTCGCCTGGTGCGTGCGCCAGGTCCACGCCAACGCCGCCGACTGGTTCTCCGAACTCGCGGACTCGCTGGAGCACGTACGCCGGGTCCGCGACCGCGGCCCGCACACCCGGACCGCCGACTGACCGTCGGTGGACCGCACGGAGCGACCGCCGGGCCGTCCGCGGCCCAGGGGCCCCGCCGGCCGCTGACGGCAGTTCAGAACTCGGAGGTGTCCAGCTCGATCGCCAGCGGTTCCGGCAGGGTGAGGGTCTTGGCGAAGGCCGTCTCCTCGAGGTGGGTGTACCGGCCGTCCAGCGGCTCGGAGTAGACCCTGACCGTGCCGGCCTGCCTGTCGACGAGGAGATAGAGGGGGACGCCCGCAGCCGCGTATCCCCTGAGCTTCCCGGCGCGGTCCTTCTCCGCCGTGGACGTGGACGTCACCTCGCCGACGAGCAGCACGGGGGCGGGGTCGTGGTACTCCTCCTGGTCGACGAACGCCCCCTTGGGCGCCACGACCAGGTCGGGAATCACCTTGCCCGTCACCGAAGCCCCGGGGACGTTCAGCCCGAGGCCGGTGTAGCGCCCCAGTTTCCGGCGTTGGTCGCGCACCTGTCCGGTCAGCTCCGAAACGATCTCCTCATGCTCACCGTTCGCCGGTGGGGTCACGTGGATCTCCCCCTCGATCAACTCCACGCGCCACCCCTCGGGAGCGGCCGTGCTGATGGAGTCGAAGGCTTCTTCCACGGACCGGGCCATCGGATCGTCCATACGGTCATCCTCGTCAGCGCACGTCGTACGCTCCGGGACGGTCAGCACCATGGCGGGCCTCCTCCTGTTCACGGAGCGACGTTCTCACCCTAAGCGAGCCGACCACCACGAGAACGGACCTCGTTCACTCGAACGCGTGAGCGGATACGTTTCTGCTGGTCAACTCGACTCCGCACTCCGTTCAGGCGAACCGTTCAGGCGTTGCCGACCGCCTTCTCCGCCGCACGCTGGAACTCGCCGAGGTCGTAGTGGGCGAGGACGGAGTCGAGGTTGGTGAGCGCGCCCAGATGCTCCACGAAGCCGCGCGGGTTGTACTCGATCTGGAGCGCCACCCGCGTCCGCGTGTCGCTGACGTGGTGGAAAGTGACCACGCCGGCGTGCTCGACACCGCCCGTCGTGCGCCAGGCGATCCGCTCGTGGGGGATCACCTCGGTGAGTTCGGCGGTGAACGCCTTGTCCGCGCCGGGCAGGGCGAGCCACCACGAGAAGGTGCGGTCGTCGATGCGCGCGACCTTCTGCACGTGGCTGAGGAACTCCGGCCAGCGCGTCACGTCGCTCCACAGCGCCCAGGTCACCGCCACCGGAGCGTCGACGTCCACGGTCTCCACGAGGGAGGACGACACGTCTCTCCACCTCTTTCCCATGTGTACGAAGGGGAGTTGGCACCCCGCGTACCCCGCCGCGCCGCTTTCATGACCGGGCGGTGCGGCTCGCGCGTCAGCGCCGGGGGCGCACACCCCCCTGCGGCGAACGCGCCCCCCACACGCGGGCAACCCTCCACCGGCCCGGTGTGTCCGACAAGACGGAAGAAGCGGACAGATGATGTTCTTCACGTTGCCCGTCCGCAGCGTGGAACGCGTGCGCCTGCCGCGTGCGCGCTCCGCCGACCCGTCAGACCGAAGCAAGGGGGACACCTCGATGCGTGCACGAAAGACCGCGATCGCCGCCACCGCCTGTGCGCTGGCGCTGCTGCCGGCGGCCTCCGCCGTCGCCGGTACCGGACCCGCGCCGGACAAGCAGCGCAAGGCCGCGTCCACCGCGCCCTCCGCCGCCGGCAACCCGCTGAGCGCCCGCGCCCAGGCGGCCGGCGTCTGCACCGACGCGTACGAGATCGGCACCGCCGGATACATCGTCCGCGACGGGCAGCGGATCGGCTCCGTCAAGCAGTTCTACTCGCCGTCCTGCGGGGAGAACTACGGCTACCTGTGGGTGTGGCAGAGCTTCCGCGCCTCGCACGGCGACTACTACGTCTCGGTCGGCGTCTACAGCTACAGCCGCGACGAGTTCGTCGGCAAGCGCACCTGGCTGAACACCAACGGGAAGGAGTACTGGTCCAACCCGGCCGACACCACCTCGGAGTGCACCGCCGCCGTCGGCTCGCTCCGCGCCGCGGGCGACCCGCTGGCCGGCCAGGCCGCGAGCTCCAAGCGCTGCTGACACCGCACCGCCTGGCAGCAGCGGGGCGCCGGTCCCCCGAACCGGCGCCCCCTCGCCGCTCTTCCGGCCCCGCCCCACCCGTCAGCCGGCGGCGGTCGTAGACGCTCTCCGTGCCGTCCGCCGAGACGACGGATCCCCGCTCGATCCTCGCGCTGTCTGCCGTCGTCGCCATGGCCCGCTCCCGACAGAAATCGGAGGCACCGGGCGGTGCCCTGTGGTGAGGTTCCCCGGTACGGACGGCACCGGGCCCGGAACGCCATCGCTCCGGGCGCAAGGACGGGAGAGTGACGTGGCAGGAGCACTGGAAGGGCGGGTCGCGCTGGTCGCCGGGGCGACGCGCGGAGCCGGGCGGGGCACCGCCGTGGAGCTGGGCGCGGCCGGGGCGACGGTGTACGTCACCGGGCGGACCACGCGCGAGCGGCGGTCGGAGTACGACCGGCCGGAGACCATCGAGGACACCGCCGACCTGGTCACCGAAGCAGGGGGCCACGGCATCGCCGTGCCCACGGACCACCTCGACCCGGCGCAGGTGCGCACGCTGGTGGAGCGGATCGAGTCCGAGCAGGGCCGGCTGGACGTGCTGGTCAACGACATCTGGGGCGGCGAGAAGCTCTTCGACTGGGACGCCCCGGTCTGGGAGCACGACCTGGACGCCGGCCTGCGCCTGCTGCGCCTCGCCGTCGAGACGCACGCGATCACCAGCCACCACGCGCTGCCGCTGCTGCTGCGGAACCCGGGCGGTCTGGTGGTCGAGATGACCGACGGCACCGCCGAGTACAACGCCCGGAACTACCGGGTGTCGTTCTTCTACGACCTCGCCAAGTCGTCCGTGCTGCGCATGGCGTTCGGACTGAGCCGCGAGCTGGGCCCGCGGGGGGCGACGGCGGTGGCGCTCACCCCGGGATGGATGCGGTCGGAGCTCATGCTCGACGCGTTCGGCGTCGCCGAGGAGAACTGGCGGGAGGCGCTCGCGGATCAGCCGCACTTCGCGATCTCCGAGACCCCGCGTTTCGTGGGCCGTGCGGTGGCGGCGCTTGCCGCGGACCCGGAGGTGGCGCGCTGGAACGGCGACTCGCTCTCCAGCGGAGGGCTGGCGCGGGAGTACGGCTTCACCGATCTCGACGGCAGCCGTCCGGACGCCTGGCGCTACCTGGTCGAGGTGCAGGACCCCGGCAGGCCGGCGGACGTCACGGGCTACCGCTGAGGGGCGCCCGAGCCGCCCCGGACGCCTCACTCGAACGGGTCGCTCGCGTACCCCGCAGAGCGAATCCCCGTCCGCGCTCTTCACAACGCGTGTGTGACGTAGAACACTCTGGCGGACCAGCCGAGCCACCCGCACCGAAGCGGAGGTGCCCCAGCACATGACCCTGCAGGACGACATGACCAGCGTCCAGCGTTGCCTGGACGATCTCACCCGTTGTGTGACCCGCCTGGAACAACAGGTCGGCAGCGGACTGGAGATGAGGCGGGTACGCAGCGACGCCGAGCACCTGCGGGAATCCCTGGCGCTGCTCCGGGCCGCCACCGGCGGCACGGAGGCGTCACCCGCTCCGCGTCCCGAGATGGTGACCATCCCCGACGCGCCGTACGACGCAGCGCTGTGGACGGACGCGGAGGACGAGGGGCTCGGCGCACGGGACCGGCACGCGCCCTGATACCCGGCCGCGCCGGGTGCACGCCGCGTTGACGCCGGCGTGACCCCGGCGCGCGCCGGCGCGTTGGCCACCCGCCCGGCCCACCGCCGTGCCCGGCCGCGCGCCGCCGCGTCCCCCGCGCAACCGCCCGCCACCCTCCCCTCGACGGAGTCGACCCTTGGCCACCGGAACCACACACCCCACCGAGCCCACGGGGCCGGACAGCCCCGGACCCCGTTCCGCGCCCGGCGGCGTCACCGACGCCCCCGGGCGCGCCGCGATTCCGCAGCGCCACCTGCGCGTGGACCGCTGGTGGCTGCCGCCGGCCGCCACCGCCGCCGGCCTGCTGGCGTTCATCGTCTACTCGACGTGGCGCGCCTTCGCGAACGCCGACTACTACGCGGCGCCGTACGTCTCGCCGTTCTACTCGCCCTGCCTGGCGGAGAGCTGCGTGCCCATGAAGGGCGGCCCGAACTGGGAGATCTTCGGCAGCTGGTGGGGGCTGTCGCCCGCGCTGCTGATCCTGATCTTCCCGCTCGGCTTCCGGCTGACGTGCTACTACTACCGCAAGGCGTACTACCGCGGCTTCTGGGCGTCGCCGCCGGCCTGCGCGGTCGCGGAGCCCCACGCGAAGTACAGCGGCGAGACCCGCTTCCCGCTGATCCTCCAGAACCTGCACCGGTACTTCTTCTACGCCGCGCTGCTGGTCGCCGTCATCCTCACCTGGGACACCGCGCTCGCCTTCCGCAACGCGGACTACGAGTGGGGCCACATGGGCCTGGGCACCCTGGTGTTCGTCGCGAACATCGTGCTCATCTGGCTCTACACCCTCTCCTGCCACTCCTGTCGGCACATCATCGGCGGGCGGCTCAAGCACTTCTCCAAGCACCCGGTGCGGTACCGCATGTGGGGCTGGGTCGGGAAGCTCAACGCCCGCCACATGCTGCTCGCCTGGGCGTCGCTGATCAGCGTGGCGCTGGCGGACCTGTACGTGTACCTGCTGGCCATCGGGGCGTTCGACGACCCGCGGTTCTTCTGATTCGAGAGGACAGCGAAGAAAAGATGACGCAAGTCGAACGCCAGCAGTGGGACGTGGTGATCGTCGGCGCCGGCGGCGCCGGGCTGCGCGCCGCCATCGAGGCGCGTGAACAGGGCATGCGGACGGCGGTGATCTGCAAGTCGCTGTTCGGCAAGGCGCACACGGTCATGGCCGAGGGCGGCATCGCCGCCAGCATGGGCAACGTCAACTCCGGCGACAACTGGCAGGTCCACTTCCGCGACACGATGCGCGGCGGCAAGTTCCTCAACCAGTGGCGGATGGCCGAACTGCACGCCAAGGAGGCCCCGGACCGCGTCTGGGAGCTGGAGACCTGGGGCGCGCTCTTCGACCGCACCAAGGACGGGAAGATCTCCCAGCGGAACTTCGGCGGCCACGAGTACCCGCGCCTCGCGCACGTCGGCGACCGTACGGGCCTGGAGCTGATCCGCACCCTCCAGCAGAAGATCGTGTCGCTCCAGCAGGAGGACTTCGAGGAGTCCGGCGACTACGAGGCCCGGCTGAAGGTCTTCCAGGAGTGCACGGTCACCCGCGTGCTCAAGGACGGCTCCGCCGACAACAGGGTGGCCGGCACCTTCTGCTACGCACGCGAGTCCGGCCGGTTCTTCGTGCTGGAGTCTCCCGCGGTGGTGCTGGCCACCGGGGGCATCGGCAAGTCGTTCAAGGTGACGTCCAACTCCTGGGAGTACACCGGCGACGGCCACGCGCTGGCGCTGCTGGCCGGTGCTTCGCTGATCAACATGGAGTTCGTGCAGTTCCATCCCACGGGGATGGTCTGGCCGCCTTCGGTGAAGGGCATCCTGGTCACCGAGTCCGTGCGCGGCGACGGCGGCGTGCTGAAGAACTCCGACGGCAAGCGCTTCATGTTCGACTACGTGCCGGACGTCTTCAAGGACAAGTACGCCACCTCCGAGGAGGAGGCGGACGGCTGGTACACCGACCCGGACAAGAACCGGCGCCCGCCCGAGCTGCTCCCCCGCGACGAGGTGGCCCGCGCCATCAACTCCGAGGTCAAGGCCGGACGCGGCACCCCGCACGGCGGCGTCTTCCTCGACGTCTCCACCCGCATGCCGGCCGAGGAGATCCAGCGGCGGCTGCCGTCGATGCACCACCAGTTCAAGGAGCTGGCGGACGTCGACATCACCGCACAGCCGATGGAGGTCGGCCCCACCTGCCACTACGTCATGGGCGGCGTGGACGTCGACCCCGACACCGGCGAGGCGACCGGCGTGCCCGGGCTGTACGCCGCGGGCGAGGTGTCCGGCGGCATGCACGGCTCCAACCGGCTGGGCGGCAACTCCCTCTCCGACCTGCTGGTCTTCGGCCGCCGGGCGGGCCTGTACGCGGCCGAGCACGCCCGGGGCATCGCCCCGGACGCCCGTCCGGTGGTGGACGACGCCGAGATCGACGCGGCGGCGGCGGAGGCACTCCGGCCGTTCAGCGCCGAGGAGACGGCCTCCGGCGAGACGGGCGAGAATCCGTACACCATCCACCAGGAACTCCAGCAGGCGATGAACGACCTGGTCGGCATCATCCGCCGGGGCGAGGAGATGGCGCAGGCGCTCCAGCGGCTCGGCGAGCTGCGGCTGCGCGCGGCCCGCGCGGGCGTGGAGGGGCACCGCCAGTTCAACCCGGGCTGGCACCTGGCCATCGACCTGCGGAACATGCTGCTGGTCAGCGAGTGCGTGGCGCGTGCCGCGCTGGAACGCACCGAGTCGCGCGGCGGCCACACGCGCGACGACCACCCGGACATGGTCCACGACTGGCGGAAGGTCAACCTCGTCTGCTCGCTGGCGGACGACGACGAGGGGCCGGGGCAGATCGCGCTGCGCCGCCGCGACATGCCGCCGATCCGTGCGGATCTGCTGGGGCTCTTCGAGAAGGAGGAGCTGATCAAGTACCTGACGGACGAGGAGCTGACCGACCAGTGAGCAGCACGAGCGGCACCACCAGCGGAGCCATGGCCGACGGTCCGGACCGCGCCCCGGACGACGACCGGGAGCGCGAGCCGGCGATCGCCGGCGAGAGCGACGCGGGTGCGATGGGCGAGGCCACCCAGGCGCCGGGCGGCGGTGGCCTGAAGGACGCCGGGGGCGGCGAGCCGCGTGACGGCCGCGCCCCGTCCACCGGCGGCACGTCCGCAAGCAGCAGCTACCAGGCGCACTTCCGGGTGTGGCGCGGCGACACCGAGGGCGGCGGTCTGGAGGACTTCACCGTCGAGGTGCACGAGGGAGAGGTCGTCCTCGACATCATCCACCGGCTCCAGGCCACCCAGGCGCCCGACCTCGCCGTGCGCTGGAACTGCAAGGCGGGCAAGTGCGGTTCGTGCAGCGCGGAGATCAACGGCAGGCCGCGGCTGCTGTGCATGACGCGGATGTCGGTCTTCAGCCCGGCCGACACCATCACGGTCACGCCGATGCGCACCTTCCCGGTGATCCGCGACCTGGTCACGGACGTGTCCTTCAACTACACCAAGGCCCGCGAGGTGCCGTCCTTCGTGCCGCCGAAGGGTGTGGCGCCGGGCGAGTACCGGATGCAGCAGGAGGACGTCGCGCGGTCGCAGGAGTTCCGCAAGTGCATCGAGTGCTTCCTGTGCCAGGACACCTGCCACGTGGTGCGTGACCACGAGGAGAACAAGGAGTCCTTCGCGGGCCCCCGCTTCCTCATGCGGATCGCCGAACTCGACATGCACCCGCTGGACGCCGCCGAGGAGAACGGCCTGGACCGCAAGACCACCGCGCAGGACGAGCACGGCCTCGGCTACTGCAACATCACCAAGTGCTGCACGGAGGTGTGCCCGGAGGGCATCAAGATCACCGACAACGCCCTGATCCCGCTCAAGGAGCGGGCCGCGGACCGCAAGTACGACCCCCTGGTCTGGCTCGGGAACAAGATCCGCCGTCGTTAGGGCGTGCCGTCCGGCGGGCCCCGGGCCCGCCGGACGGGACCAGGGGGACGGGGTCCGTGGAGGAACCCCGGCGCCGATGCGACGGCTTGGTGACCGAAGCGTGGAAGGTCACGCCGAACCGCCCGATGCGGCGGTGATCTGCGTCACGATGAGGCGACCGCCGGGCCTGCCGGGTCCGTCGGTCCGGCCCCACCCCCACGTCCGGGGCCGGTGCGCAACTTCCCCCCACAGGAAGGAAGCACCCTCATGTCGTTGCTTTCCCGCACGAGCCGCCGCTCCGGCATCGCGGTGGCGACCGGAGCCGCAGGCTGTCTCACGGCCCTGAGCGTGGTCGCCCCGGCGTCCGCCGCCACGGCGCCTCCCACGGTCGAGCGGGCCCCGGCGTCGCAGCAGCAGGCCGCCGGTCTCACCCCCGGCCAGATGCTCAACCGCGCGGACTCCTGGCTGACGGCCAACAACGGTTCCCAGGTGCCCTACAGCCAGACCCAGACGTGGTCCGACGGGTACCGCCAGGACTGCTCGGGATACGTCTCGATGACGCTGGGCCTGTCGAAGCCCGGTCCCAACACGGTCGGACTCGCCGGCAGCCGGGACCTCACCACACCGATCAAGCTCAAGAACCTGAAACCCGGTGACCTGCTCATCGACGCGGACGGCTCGAACACCACACGTCACGTGGTGATCTTCGAGAAGTGGACGGACGCCTCGCACAGCGCCTACTCCGCCTACGAGCAGCGTGGCGGGCACGGCACGGACCACCGCGTGCTCGACTACGGTCTCGGCGCGGGCAGCGAGTACAAGCCCTACCGTCCGGTGAAGCTCGCCGGCGTCGCCCCCTAGGACCTGTCCGGCGGGAACCGCTGCCGGTCACGAGCAGGCAGTACGGCACGAGCGTGGCGGGGCGGCCGGGCGGCGAGGACCGACTCCCGGCCGCCCCGCCACGCCGTCTCCGGCCGCCGGGCGGGCCGGAGGGGAGCCCGCCCGGACGGAGCCGGCGCGCCTTGCCCGGCGCGGAGGGAGCGACGTAGCCTGAGCGCTCTTTCGTCAGAGCAAGCAGGGGAGCGTCGTTCCAGTGAGTGCTCCCACCGTGTACGACGTCGCCGAGCAGGCCGGCGTCTCGATCGCCACCGTCTCCCGCGTCTACCGCAACCCGGAGTCCGTGCGGGCCGGCACCCGCGCCAAGGTGATGGCCGCCGCCCGCACCCTCGGCTACGTCCCCAGCGGGAGCGCCCGCGGCCTCGCCAGCCGCACGACGCGCGTGCTGGGACTGTGCTTCCCGGACTACGCCGATCCCGATGCCGAGGACCCGGACGGGGAGTCCGACGGCGCCCCCGACGGGTCGGAGCTGATGCTGTACTCCGACGAGATCATCCGCGGCATGGAACGGGCCGCACGGCGCCGGGGGTACGCCCTGCTGATCGCCGCCTCGCTCGCCGAGGGTCCCGAGAACCTGGTCGCGGAGGTCGCCGGCCGCGTCGACGGGTTCGCCGTGCTGTCCCAGACGGTGCCGGTCGAGGAGCTGGAGGTGATCGCCCGGCGGCTGCCGGTCGTGATGCTCGCCGGTCCGCGCGAGGACGCCTCACTGGACCACCTCGACCACATCGAGGTGGCGAACCGCGACGGGGAGCTGGCGCTGACCCGGCACCTGATCGCCGACCACGGGCTGCGGCGGCTGGCGTTCGTCGGCAGCACCCCGGACTCGCCCGACGGCGAAGCGCGCTTCCGCGGTTTCCAGGCGGCGCACCGGGAGGCCGGCCTGCCGGTGCCCGAGCGGCCGAACGTCCGGGCGGAGCTGACGCAGGCGGAGGGACACCGGGCCGTCGGCGAGCTGCTCGCCGTGGGGAGCGCCGGCGAGCGCCCGGAGGGCATCGTCTTCGCCAACGACCAGATGGCCGTGGGCGCCCTGACCGCGCTGCGACGACGCGGGGTGCGCGTGCCGGAGGACCTGGCCGTGGTGGGGTTCGACGGGATTCCGCTCGGCCGGCTGGTGACCCCGGCGCTGACGACGGTGCGGCAGCCGATGCGGCGGCTGGGCGAGAAGGCCGTGGAACTGCTGGTGGCGCGCCTGGAGGACCGCAAGGCGGAGCCGGTGTCCGTGGTGCTCCCGGTGTCGGTGATCCGGCGGAGAAGCTGCGGCTGCGACGACGGAAGCTCGGATTCCGTTACCTATTCGTAATACACGGGGACCTTGCGACCCGACCGCCCGGACGAGTTATGTATGCGCTTACAAGCGCTCCACCCCCCACACCCCCCGCCAGCGTCCCCACAACGCCGGGCCCGCCAGCTCCCGCTCCAAGCCCTCAGGAGGAGCCGATGAAGCTCATCCCCCGTCTTCCCACGGCGTCCCGTCCACGCACCACCCTGGCGGCCGTCACCGCCGCGAGCGCGCTGCTGCTGACCGCCTGCGGCGGCAGCGGCGGCGACGGCGAGCAGAAGGCCGCGGACGAGAAGCAGACCCTCACCGTCTGGGGCATGGGCGAGGAGGGCAAGCACCTGCAGACGCTCGGCGAGGAGTTCGAGAAGGAGAACCCGAACATCACCGTCGAGGTCACCCCGATCGGCTGGGACGTGGTGCACCAGAAGCTGATCTCCGCCGTCGCGGCGGGCGAGCTGCCGGACATGGCGCAGATGGGCAGCACCATGATGGGCGAGTTCATCGCACTGGACGCGCTGGAGCCCGTGGACACCCGGACCTTCCAGAAGTCCGACTTCTTCCCCGCGGCCTGGGAGGGGAACGTCAAGGACGGCGAGACGTACGGCGTCCCCTGGTACGTGGACACCCGCGTGCTGTACTACCGCACCGACCTGGCGGAGAAGGCCGGGATCGACGAGGCTCCCGAGACGTGGGAGGACATGAGCTCCCTGGCCTCCGGCTACAAGGAGAAGGCCGGCACCCAGTGGGGCGCCTACCTCCAGCCGTCCAACACCGGCGCGTGGCAGACGTTCGTACCGTTCCTCTTCTCCGCCGGCGGCTCGCTGCTCGGCGAGGACGACAAGCCCGCCCTGAACTCCCCCGAGACCGTCGAGGCGCTCACCGAGTACGGCGCCTACGCCGAGAAGGGCCTCTCCGCCAAGAGCGTGCCGCCGGGCTTCGACCCGGTGAAGACCTTCGGCAACGACCGCACGCCGATGTTCGTCTCCGGACCGTGGATCGTGAATCTGCTGAACGAGCAGCAGCCGCAGATCAAGGGCGACTGGGCGGCCGTGCCGCTGCCGGCCGGCCCCGAGGGCGGCAAGTCCTGGGTCGGCGGCTCCAGCCTGGTGACCTTCGCCGACAGCGGGCACAAGGCCGCCGCCGAGAAGTTCACCGCCTACCTGACCAGCACGAAGGAACAGGCCGACTGGTACGAGATGTCCAGCTCGCTGCCCGCGAACCAGGCCGCCTGGGACGAGCCGGAGGTCTCCGGCACCAAGGGCCTCGACGTCTTCCGCACCCAGCTGGAGAATTCCGAGCCCATCCCGCCGATGGAGAAGTGGGAGGAGTTCGCCGCGAAGGTCGACGAGGCCGTCTCCCGCGTCACCCAGAAGGGCGAGGACCCGAAGAAGGCCGCCGCCTGGCTCCAGCAGGCCACCGAGGGCCTGGCGGGCTGAGGCCGATGTCCGCGACCACCGCCTCCGGGCCGCCCGGCACCACCGGCCCCACCCCCCGGCGCACGGCGAAGCAGCCGACCGCGCCGGGGGCGGGGCGGGGGCCGCGGCGCCCCCGGCGCGACAGGCTCAGCATGCAGAACCTCGCCGGGTGGCTCTTCTCCACGCCGTTCCTGGCGGTCTTCGGGACGTTCATGGCGTTCCCGATCCTCGCGACCCTCGCGATGAGCTTCACCAGCTTCGGGCTGCGGGACGTCACCGACCCGTTCGGTGCGGAGTTCATCGGCCTGGAGAACTACACCCGGCTCTTCGAGGACGAGAAGTTCACCACGGCGCTGTTCAACACCGCCTACTTCGTCGTCCTCGGGGTGCCGCTGACCGTGGGGACCGGGCTCGCCGCCGCCGTCCTGCTCAACTCCGGGGTCGAGCGGATGCGCACGTTCTTCCGCGTCGGCTTCTACGCGCCAGTGGTGACCAGCATCGTCGCCGTCGCGGTGGTGTGGCGCTTCGTACTCGACCCGGCCGACGGCCTGATCGCCGGCCTGGCCGCCGAAGTCGGGCTGGACGGGCCGAATTTCCTCGGCTCCGAGATCCTCGCCATGCCCTCGCTGATCGTGATGGCGGTGTGGCGCAACCTCGGGACCGCGATGGTCCTGTTCCTCGCGGGCCTCCAGGCCATCCCCACCGAGGTGCGGGAGGCGGCACGCATCGACGGCGCCGGCATCTGGCAGGAGTTCCGCCGCATCACCGTGCCGCTGCTGCGCCCGACCATGCTCTACGTGTCGGTCATGACCTCGATCGCCTTCCTCAACGTCTTCGAGGAGCCGTTCGTGATGACCGACGGCGGCCCGGGCGACAGCACGCTCACCGTGTCGCTGCACATGTACCAGGAGGGCTTCGACTTCTTCCACATGGGCTATGCCAGCTCCATGGCGTACGTGCTGTTCACCGTGATCCTCGCGATCACGCTGCTCCAGCTCCGTCTGCTGAGGGACAGGACGCGATGACCACCACCGCACCCGGCGCATCCGCCGGACATCAGGCGGCCCGTCGACGCCGCAACGCCGCCCGCCTGCGCAGAGGACTCGTCTACGCCGGGCTCACGGCCGGGGTGGTGGCGATGCTGGCGCCGTTCGTCTGGATGGTGCTGTCCGCCTTCAAGACCGACCGTGAACTGGGCGCCAGCCCCACCGTCTGGATTCCCACGCAGTGGACACTCGAGCACTTCCGGGAACTGCTCGACCTGCTCGACATGGGGCTGCACTTCTTCAACTCCACCCTTGTGGCGGTGGCGGTGACGGTCTGCAACCTGGTCTTCTGCTCGATGCTCGGCTACGCGCTGGCCAAGCTGAACTTCCTCGGCCGGGGCCCGGTGTTCGCGGTCGTGCTGGGCGCGCTGATGGTGCCCAGCACGCTCATGCTCATGCCGATGTTCGTGATGATGAGCAGGATGGGCCTGATCGACAGCTACGCGGCACTGATCCTGCCGTTCGCGGCCGGCGCCTTCGGGGTCTTCCTGATGCGGCAGTTCATGCTGTCGGTGCCGGACGAACTGCTGGAGGCAGCGCGGATCGACGGGGCGAGCGAGTGGTACATCTTCTGGCGCATCGCGATGCCGCTGGTCAAGCCCGCGCTGGCGACACTGACCATCTTCACCTTCCTCGGCTCCTGGAACAACTTCCTCTGGCCGCTGGTCGCGACCAACGACCCCGACCGGTACACCCTGCCGGTGGCCCTGGCCACCTTCGCCATCGACCCGACGAAGGCGGACGGCTCCAACGGCGTGCTGATGGCCGGCGCGTTCCTGGTGGTGCTGCCGGTGCTGCTGGTCTTCGTCGTGCTCCAGCGGTACTTCACCCAGGGCATCGCCACCGCCGGACTCAAGTAGCCGTCCGGAGGCGGTCACCCGCACGCGTCCGTCCCACCGTCCCGTCCCGTCTCGTCCCCTGACGTCCCGTCTCGTCCCGTCCCCTCTCGTCCCGACCCGCGTCCCGTTCCTTCCCGGGACATACGCCCATCGCGCATCGTGGGGCCTGAGCACGGCCGCGATGTAAGCGCATCCATGGAGGTTCCCCCACATGACCGAGAAGAACGCCCGCCTCGACTGGGAGCAGCGCATCGGCCTCCCGAGCGACCGGCCGCTGACCGGCACCGCCGACCTGCCCGCCCCCACCGGGCTGCGCTCCCAGGACGGCACCGGACACGTGCTGCTGGACTGGCAGCCGGTGCCGGGCGCGCTCGGCTACCTGGTGTACCGCTCGGCCTCGGTCGACGGCCCGTACGAACCGCTCGACCACCTGGGCGGCGACGTCCTGGCCGTGCCACACCCGCCGTACGCGGACACCCTGGCCGAAGCCGGCCGCGGCCACTGGTACAAGGTCGCCTCCTGGACCGACGCCGGCCCCGGCCCGATGACCGAGAACCCCGTCTCCGGCTGCCCCGTCGCGCCCGGCACCGCCCCCGCGCGGGTGACCGTCACCGCGGACGCCGCCGCCCCCACCGAGCCGCTGCCCGGGGTGTGGAACCGGATGATCGGCGCCGAGCACCTGTCGATGCTCACCTGGCCGGAGGGCCCCGGCCCCGGCGGCTCCGACGTCGCCGCCGAGTACGCGCGGGCGCTCGGCATCGTCCGCGACGAACTGGGCGTCCGCACGGTCCGCGCGCACGGCACGTTCCTGCCGGAGTGCGTCCAGGTGCGCGAGGACGGCTCGTTCGACTTCTCCGGCCTGGACGAGGTGTACGACCGCTTCCTGGCCACCGGCCTGAAACCGGTCGTCGAACTCTCCTTCATGCCCGCCGAGCTGGCCGCGGAGCCGGACTACACCGTTTTCGAGTACCGGGGCATCGCCTCCGTCCCGCGCAACTGGGAGCGCTGGGCGGCGCTCTGCGGCGACCTCACCCGGCACCTGCGCGAACGGTACGGCGCCGACGAGGTGGCGACCTGGGAGTTCGAGGTCTGGAACGAGGCCAACCTCGAGGTGTTCTGGAACGGCACGCAGGAGCAGTACCACCTGCTGTACGAGAAGGCCGTGCGCGCCATCAAGGCCGTCGACCCGCGCATCCCCGTCGGCGGCCCCTCCTCGGCGGCGGCCGGCTGGGTCGGCCCGCTGCTGGAGTACTGCCGCGAGCACGACGTGCCGATCGACTTCGTCTCCACCCACACCTACGGCAACGCCCCGCTCGACTTCCGCCCGCAGACCCGGTCGTTCGCCGAGGCCACCGGCAAGCCGGAACCGGAGATCCTGTGGACCGAATGGGGCGTCACCCCGACCCACTTCCACCGGGTCAGCGACTCCGTCTTCGCCGCCCCCTTCGTGCTGCGCGGCATGAAGAGCGCGCTGGCCTCCACCGACTGCCTGGCCTACTGGGTGGCCACCGACCACTTCGAGGAGCTGGGCCGCCCGCCGCAGCTCTTCCACGGCGGCTTCGGCCTGCTGACGGTCGGCAACCTGCGCAAGCCGCGCTTCTGGGCCCTCGACCTGCTGAACCGGCTCGCCGGCGGGCGGATGCCGGTGGACGTCGCGGGCGACGGCGCCGGCGCGCTGACCGAGGCCCTCGCCACCCGCGCCGACGACACGTCCACGGTCGACGTCCTGGTGTGGAACGGCACCCTGGACCAGTCGAAGATCGACGGCGCCCGGGCACTGGACCGCACGGCGACGGTGCGCGTCACCGGACTCGCGCCGGGTGCCTCGTACGCGGTGGGCGTACGGGCGGTGGACCAGCAGCACGGCAACCTCAAGGCGCTGTGGGACGAGCTGAACGAGACCGGCGCCGACTGGCCCGACGAGCAGCAGTGGACGCGGCTGCGGGAGGCAGACCGGCTGCCCGAGGAGTCGCTGCCCGCCGTGACGGCCGACGGCGACGGCACCGTCGAGGTGACCGTCGACCTGCCGATGCCCGGCATCCGGGCGCTGCGCCTGACCCGGGCCTGAGCCCGGCATGAGGCGCCCCGCATGACGTCCGGGGCCCGGCCCTGACACCGGGCCCCGGTCTCCCCTCCCCCTCCCCCACCCCCACCCGCACACCGAAGGAGTCGCACACCGTGGAACGACGTACCTTCCTCGGCGCCGGAGCGGGCGCCACGGCGGCGCTCGCGCTGGCCGCCCCCGTCGCAGCGAACAGCGCCCCCGCCGTCCCCGCAGGGGCACCGTCCGGCCGGGACACCGAGGCGCTGCTGCGCCGCTGGTTCCGGGACACCTACCGGTCCCTGGACGCCATGTACACCGACTTCGGTCTCACCACCGACAAGATCGACGTGAGCGGCGACGCGCCGGTGCAGAGCCCCAACACCTCGCCCACCAACATCGGCTGCGGCCTGTGGGCCACGGTCGCCGCCGCCCGCCTCGGCGTCGTCGACGGGGACGCGATGCGCCGCCGCCTGAGGCGCACGGTCGCCGCCGTGGAGCGGCTGGAACGGGCCCACGGCTTCTGGCTCAACTGGTACGACGCACACACCGGCGAGGTGCTCACCGAGTGGCCGGAGACGGGCGACCCGGTCCGCCCGTTCCTGTCGTCGGTGGACAACGCCTGGCTGGTCACCGGGCTGCGCATCGCCGCCGACGCCGACCCGGCCCTGCGGCCGCGCGTCCGGGCTCTGCTGGCCGACGCGGACTGGTCGTTCTACTACACGCCTTTCGACGCCGACGACCCGGTGCAGCACCCGGGCCAGCTCAAGGGCGGCTACTGGACCGACGACGACACCTACACCGGCCACTGGTACGGCGCGCTCAACACCGAGCCCCGCATGGCCAGTTACCTCGGCATCGCCGACGGCACGGTGCCCGGCGAGCACTACTGGCACGTCTTCCGCACCCTGCTGCCCGGCATGGGCCAGGAGCAGGAGCCGGCCGGCGAGTGGGCGGAGGTCGACGGCTTCCGCGTGTGGCGCGGCCACTACACCTACCGCGGGAAGAAGATCGTGCCGTCCTGGGGCGGGTCGATGTTCGAGGCGCTGATGGTGCCGCTGTTCGTGCCCGAGGGCGAGTGGTCGCCGCACTCGTGGGGCGTCAACCACCGGCGGCACGTGTGGAGCCAGATCGAGCACGGGCTGCGCGAGGAGGACTACGGCTACTGGGGCTTCTCCCCCGCCAACGTCCCGGCCGGCGGGTACAGCGAGTACGGGGTCGACGCCGTCGGCATGCAGACGGAGGGCTACACCTCCAAGGGCGTCGTCACGCCGCACGCCTCCTTCCTCGCCATGCCGTTCGCCCGCGGGCACGCCGTCGCCAACCTGCTGCGCATCGAACGGGACTTCGGCGCGTACCACGACGGGCTCGGCTTCCGCGACTCCGTCGACGTACGCGACGGCACGGTCAGCGGCGCGATGCTCGCCCTCGACCAGGGCATGATCGCCGCCGCGCTGGCGCAGGTGCTCCGGCCCGGCACGCTGCAGCGCCCGTTCCGGCGGGGCGGCTTCGCCCGGCGCGTGCGGCCCCTGCTGCGCCGGGAGGACTTCGGCATAGCGTAGGTCCGCCCGGGCCCCGCCCCGCCTCTCGCCCCGCACGGAACGGAGTACGTGTGCCCTCCACCGCCCAGCCGCCCAACCTGCTGCTGTTCATGACCGACGACCACGCGGTGCCGGCCATCGGCGCGTACGGCAGCGCGTTGTGCCGTACCCCGGCGGTCGACCGGCTGGCGACGGAGGGCATGCGCTTCGACAACACCTTCTGCACCAACGCGATCTGCACTCCCGCGCGCGCGACGCTGCTCACCGGCACCTACGGTCACGTCAACGGCATGACCTCACTGCAGGCGCCGGACCACGTCTTCGACGCGACGCAGCCGTCGTTCCCCGAGATGCTCCAGGCCGCCGGCTACCAGACGGCCCTCATCGGCAAGTGGCATCTCGGGCACGGCGGCGACAGCGACCCGCGCGGCTTCGACCACTGGGAGATCCTCCCCGAACACGGCGTCTACCACGACCCGACGTTCCTCACGGCGGACGGCTCACACACGTACCAGGGGTACGTCACGGACGTCATCACCGACCTGGCGCTGCGATGGCTGGACCGGCGTGACAGGGACCGGCCGTTCGCCCTGCTCGTGCAGCACAAGGCGCCGCACCGCGCGTTCGAGCCCGCGGAGCGGCACCTGCGGCTGTACGAGGACCGGGACATGCCGGTACCCGCCACCCTGCACGACGACTACGGCGGCGGGCGTGTCCCCGAGGCCGCCGAGGCGCGGATGCGGATGTCCGACCTCCAGGACTTCGACCTCAAGGCCCCGGTACCGGAGGGGCTTTCGGAGCGGGAGGAACGGGAGTGGCGCTACCAGCGCTACATCAAGGACTACCTGCGGGTCGTCGCCGCCCTGGACGAGAACGTGGGCCGGGTGCTGCACTACCTCGACGTCGCGGGGCTGGAGGACGGGACGGCCGTGGCGTACACCTCCGACCACGGGTTCTTCCTCGGGGAGCACGGCTGGTTCGACAAGCGCTTCATGTACGACCCGTCCCTGCGGATTCCGCTGGTGGTGCGGTGGCCCGGAGTGGTCGCGCCGGGAACGGTGAACGACGACCTCGTGGCCAACATCGACTTCGCGCCGACACTGCTGGACCTGGCCGGCGTGGACGCGCACCCGCGGATGCAGGGGCGCAGCATCCGCCCGCTGCTGGAGGGGCACACCCCGGCCGACTGGCGGTCGTCGGTGTACTACCGGTACTGGATGCACATGGACCGGGACCACGGCGTCCCCGCCAGCTACGGCGTGCGTACGGCCACGCACAAGCTGATCCACTATCCGGGGCACGGCTCCGGCGCCTCCGGAGCGCGGGACGTTCCGCGGGAGCCGGCGTGGGAGCTGTTCGACCTGGAGGCCGACCCGGACGAGCTGCGCAACGTGTACGCCGACGCCGGGTACACGGAGGTGCGGCGCGCGCTGGAGGCGGAGCTGTCGGCGCTCCAGCGGCGGTACGGCGACGCCCCCGGCTGAGCCGGGGGACGTACGGGGAGGGCTCGCCCTGGGCAGGGCATCGCTCGGCTCGGCCGCGCGGAGGATTTGGCGCGGACGCCCGCCGCCGGGAACATGTGCGAAGACCCGCGTGGACACAGAGCGGCGTGGACGGAGACCGGCGTGGACGGAGAGGCACACAGCGTGAGCGACCCCGCACCCCGCGCATGCTGCGCGCCCGCCCGCCAGGGTGCGCCCCCCGCCGAAACTCCCCACGCCGCGGCGCCGTCGCCCGGCGCGCCCGGCGACGGGCCCCGCAGCGTGCCGGAGCCGCACGGCGGGTGGCGCTCCCTCGACGGCGGTCCCTTCCTCATGGGCTCCGCCGACGGGCCCTACCCCGCCGACGGCGAGGGCCCCGTCCGCGAGGTCGCCGTCTCCCCGTTCTCCCTGGCCGCCACCGCCGTCACCGTCGCCGAGTTCGCCGCCTTCACGGAGGCCACCGGCCACACCACGGACGCCGAACGGTTCGGCTGGTCGTTCGTCTTCGCCGGGTTCCTGCCGCGGGACGCCGCGCCCACCCGCGGCGCCGCGGCCACACCCTGGTGGCGCCAGGTGTTCGGCGCGGACTGGAACCACCCCGAGGGCCCCGGCACGGACACCGCCGCCCGCCGCGACCATCCCGTGGTGCACGTCAGCCACGCCGACGCCGTCGCGTACTGCGCCTGGGCGGGCGTACGCCTTCCCACCGAGGCCGAGTGGGAGTCCGCGGCGCGCGGCGGCCTGGAGCAGCAGCCGTTCCCGTGGGGCGCCGAGCGCGACCCGGGCGGGGAGCCGCGCATGAACATCTGGCGCGGCACCTTCCCCGACCGGAACACCGCCGCGGACGGTTACGCCGCCACCTGCCCGGTCGACGCGTTCGAGGCGAACGCGTTCGGGCTGTGGAACATGACCGGCAACGTGTGGGAGTGGTGCGCCGACTGGTTCAGCCCCGGCTTCCACAAGCGGGGCCCGCGCACGGACCCGGCCGGGCCCCCCGTGGGGCAGGCCCGGGTGCTGCGCGGCGGCTCGCACCTGTGCCACGAGTCGTACTGCCTGCGCTACCGCACGTCCGCGCGGATGGGGAACACGCCGGACAGCTCCAGCGGCAACACCGGTTTCCGCGTGGCACGCTGAACCCGCGTCGCCGACCGTCCGCGTGCTCATCCCCTGCGACTTCCCGGCGACTTCCGGCGGTACGACGTCCGTCGGGCCGTCCTCCGTCAGAGGTCGTACCAACGGCGTGTCCGCACGCCGGGGTGCAGATCACCGCAGGCTGACTACGCTGCCGCACGAGTGGCCGGTCGTCGAGAACCCGAGGTGTGGCAATGAGACGTCGTCAGTTCCTGGGCGCAGCGGGTGCGGTGGGTGGCCTGGCCGCGGTGCCGGGCGCGCTGAGCCTCACGGGGGCGTCGCCGGCGGGGGCGGCACCGGCCCCGTCCGGAGTGCCCGGTCCGCCCACCGTCACACCCGACGACCTGCGGTTCCGCCCGCGGACCCTGCGCCCCGGCAGTCCGCAACGCGCGGGCCTGCTGGCCGAGCACGTCGCACGGATCACGCCGACGGCCGCCGAGTTCATGGCCCCCGGCCCGGGACGTCCCGAACCGTCCCATCCCGGCTTCGTGGTCCTCGCCGCGCGGCACGGCGTGGTCGTGGAGCACGAGGCGCGCGGTCACGCGCTGCGCTACGCGAGCTGGGACGCGGAGGCGGGCGCGCCGGTCGAACTGCCGCGCGAGGACTGGGTCGACATGCGTCCCGACACGCTCTTCGACATGGCCTCCGTGTCGAAGCTGTACACCTCGGTCGTGCTGACGATCCTCGCCGAACGCGGCGACCTCGACCTCTCCGCGCCGGTGTCGCGGTACCTGCCCGACTTCGCGGCCGCCGACCCGGCGAAGGCGCCGGTCACCGTCGAGATGCTGCTGACGCACACCTCCGGCATGAAGGCGTGGATGAGCCTCGCCGACTACCCGGACAACGCGGCGCGGATGGCGGCGATCTACGCCCAGCCGCTGGACTTCGAACCGGGCAGCGACTACACGTACTCCGACCTGAACCTGATCACCGCCGGACGGATCGTGGAGGAGCTGACCGGCAAGGGCCTGGACACCCTGGTCGCCGAGCTGATCACCCGGCCGCTGGGTCTGCGCGACACCGGCTACAACCCGCCGGCCGCCAAGCTGGACCGCGTCGCGGCGACCGAGTACCAGCCGTGGACGGACCGCGGCATGGTGCGCGGCACCGTGCACGACGAGAACGCGTACTACCTGGGCGGCGTCGCCGGCCACGCCGGGGTGTTCTCCACCGCCGCCGACATGGCGGTGTTCGGGCAGATGGTGCTGAACGGCGGCACGTACGGCGGCACCCGGCTGCTCCGGGAGGACACCGTCCGGTCGATGCTGACCAACCGGAACGGGCGGTTCGGCGGCGGCGCGGCACGCGGTCTGGGCTGGCAGCTGGACCAGCGCTTCTACATGGACTGCCTCAGCTCGCCGGTCGCCTTCGGGCACACCGGATACACCGGCACCTGCCTGGTGGGCGATCCGCTCGAGGGCATGCTGTACGTGCTGCTCACCAACCGGGTCCATCCGACCCGCGAGTGGGGCACGACCAGTTCCTACCGGCGGCAGCCCGCCCGCCGGCTGGGACGCGCGCTGCCGGTGCGTCCGCCGGTCGGCCGGTACGCCTGGTTCTCCGGGCAGGGGGACGAGGCGACCGCCACCCTGGAGGTGCCGCTGCGCCGTCCGGTGCGCGACGACGCGTCGCTGAGCTTCCGGCTCTGGTACGACACCGAGGCCAGCGACGTGTGCACGGTGGAGGCGACCACGGCCGCCGACCCGGGCGACGCGGACTGGCAGCCGGTGCGGCTGGAGCTGCGGGCCGGCGACGACCACAGGTGGGCGGCGGACGACGGCGCGTTCTCCGGTTTCGCGGCGCGCCGCCGGCTGCGCGGACGGGCCGAGCTGCCGGACGGGGTGACCGCGGTGCGCTGGCGGTACGTCACGGACTCGCTCTACCAGGGACGGGGGGTCTACGTGGACGAAATCCGGGTGCTCGACGGGCACCGGCCGGTGTTCCTGTCCGTCCGGCCGTGGGACAACGACCGCATCCGGGCGGAGGGCTGGACCGAATCCGCGGACTGATCCCCGCCCGTCCCGCCCCGCTCCGGCGGCGGGCGGGCCCTCCGGAACCGTCCGGGCCCGGCCGGGGTGTGCTCAGAACAGGCTGAGCAGCGCTTCGGTCGGGTCCTTCGGCTTGCTGTCCCCGTCGGGCAGCGCCATCTCGAACCACACCGTCTTGCCGTGCGGTGTGCGCCGGCTGCCCCACGCCTGGCTGAGCAGCTGCACGAGCTGGAGTCCGCGGCCGCCCTCGTCGGTGGCGCGGGCGCGGCGGCGGCGCGGCTGGACCAGGCCGGAGTCCCAGACCTCGCAGACCAGGGTGCGGTCCAGCAGCAGCCGCAGGCGTATCTCGCCCTCGCCGTGCCGCAGCGCGTTGGTGACGAGTTCGCTGACGAGCAGTTCGGTGGTGTCGGCGAGTTCGTTGAGGCCCCAGCCGGCGAGCTGCTCGACAGCCATGTCCCGGGCGCGGGCGACGGACTGCGGCTCGGGTTCGAGGTACCAGTCGCCCACCGACCCGGCGGGCAGGCCGTGCACCCGGGCGACCAGCAACGCGATGTCGTCCTCGCCGTGGTGCACGTCCAGGTCGCCGAGCACCCGGTCGGCCACGTCCTCCAGGGCCTTGGGCGGACTGGCCAGAGCCCGGCGCAGCGCGTTGAGGCCCTCGTCCAGCGGATGGTCGCGGGACTCGACGAGGCCGTCGGTGTACAGCGCGAACAGCGCGCCGTCCGGCAGTTCCACCTCCACCTGTTCGAACGGCTCGCCGCCGACGCCGAGCGGCACGCCCTTGGGGACCTCCAGCAGCAGCGCCCCGGCGTCCGGGTCGTCGGCGTCCGGCTCCAGCAGGACGGGCGGCAGGTGGCCGGCGTTGGCGAACGTGCAGCGCCGGGTGACCGGGTCGTAGACGGCGTAGGCGCAGGTGGCGAGGTAGACCTCGGCGAGGTCGTCGGCGCTGTTGCTGTGCTGCCAGCGGGCGCGACGGCGCCGGCTGTCGCTGGGTGCGGCACCGAGCCCCTGGGCGATCTCGTCGAGGGCGCCGAGCACTTCGGCCGGTTCGGTGTCGAGCAGCGCCAGCGTGCGCACGGCGGTGCGGAGTTCGCCCATGGCGACGGCGGCGCGCAGACCGCGGCCCATCACGTCGCCGACGACCAACGCGGTGCGGTGTCCGGGGAGTTCGATGACGTCGAACCAGTCGCCGCCGACCTCGGTGGCCGGATTGCCCGGCAAGTAGCGGCACGCGATGTCGAGCCCCGCCGCCTCCGGGTTGCCCGGTGGGAGCAGGCTGCGCTGGAGGATGAGCGCCCGCTCGTGCTCGCGCCGGTAGAGGCGGGCGTTGTCGAGGAACACCGCGGCGCGGGCGGCGAGTTCGGCGGCCAGCGCAGCGTCGCGTTCGCCGAATGCGCCGCTGCCCTTCGCGCGGGAGAAGTGCGCGAGGCCGAGGACCCGTTCCCGGGCGACCATCGGCACCGCCAGCGTGGACTGCACCACGGCGCCGAACTGCACCGGCACGGAACCGTCGTCGCGGCCGGTGACCCGCTGCACGCGGCCGGTGCGCAGCGCCTCCGCCCCGGCGGAGTCGACGGCGTAGCAGTGCGTGGAGCCGACGGAGACCGGACCGGCGTCCGCGTCGCCGGCGTCGGAGGGCAGGGGCAGCGGCGCGTCGGAGACGGAGCTGGCGAAGGCGACCCGGCGGAGTTCGCCGGTGCCCTCGTTGGCGCCGGCCGCGGGCGGTTCGTCGCCGATCAGCACGGCCTGGTACAGGTCGACGGACGCCAGGTCGCAGAACTGCGGCACGGCGACGTCCAGGAGTTCGCGGGCCGTGGTCTCCAGGTCGAGGGTGTTGCCGATGCGCGCTCCGGCGGCGTTCAGCAGCGCCAGGGCGCGCCGTACGTCGTCGGGCTTGCCTGCCGCCTCGACTGGGATGTCACTCAACGCCGCCCCTTCCCTCACCGGTGTCCGCCCGGGTCGGAGCATTGTCGCAGGTCCGTGCCCACGCGCCATACCCTTCCCGGTCACTGCACGCGTTCTTCCGGTTTTCGGCGGAACGCCCGCAGGCACCGTCCTGCTCGACCCCCGTTCGCAGGGTCCTTGATGTCTCCTAACCAGGCAGCGGGAGCTCGAACCAGACTGTTTTGCCCAGCGGGCCGTGGCGGGTCCCCCACCTGCGGGATTCCCGGGCGACCAACTGGATGCCGCGGCCGCCCTCGTCCTCCTCGGTGGCGCTGCGCGGCTGCGGCGGGTCGGGCAGCGGGTCGGACACCTCGACCAGCAGCGAACCCCCGCGGACCATGCGCACACCGATCGGTCCATGCGCGTAGCGAAGCGAGTTGGTGACCAGTTCGCTGACCAACAGCTCGGTGCTGTCGATGAGTTCGTGCAGGTTCCAGTCCCGCAGTGTGTCGCGGACGACCGAGCGGGCACGGCGCACCGCGTAACTCTCGGCGGAGAACGTCCAGGAGGCGGCGCTGCCTTCGGGGAGGCCGCCGAGCTGCGCCATGAGCAGCGCCGCGTCGTCGGCCGGCACCGATGGCGAGGCGGACCGGGAACGGTGCGGCTCGTCCCCGAGGCGGACACTTCCGGCGAACGCACCGCGGGAGCCGTCGCCGCGGGCGCCGCTGGAGGCGCGGGTGGCGACGACGGCGTCGCAGGCGTCGTCGAGTGAGGGCGCGGGCGTACGGGCGCAGAGCAGGTCCCGGAGGCGTTCGATGCCGTCGGTGATGTCCTCGCCGCGGTTCTCGATCAGGCCGTCGGTGTAGAGGACGAGCACCGCGCCGTCCTCCACCTCCAGTTCGGTGGTCTCGAAGTGGACGCCGCCGACGCCCAGCGGCGCCCCGGACGGCAGGTCGAGGACCCGGGACCGCCAGCCTCCCTCCGGTCCGGGCATCAGCAGCAGGGGTGGCACGTGGCCGGCCTTGGCGAGGTGGCAGCGGCGGGTGGAGGGGTCGTAGACGGCGTAGAGGGCGGTGGCCAGCAGGGGGTCGTCGGGCCCGGGCGCGAGGTCGTCGGCCAGGTCGTTGACGCGGCGCAGCAGTTCGTCCGGCGGCAGGTCCAGGCCGGCCAGCGTGCGGACGGCGGTGCGGAGCCGGCCCATGGTCGCGGCGGCCCGCAGGCCGTGCCCGGTGACGTCGCCGACGACGAGCGCGACCCGGCCGCCCGCCAGCGGGATGACGTCGAACCAGTCCCCGCCGACCTCGGTGCCGCTGCTGCCGGGCACGTACCGGTAGGCGACCTGCACGCCGGGCGGCGAGGGCACGGACTGCGGCAGCAGGGTCCGTTGCAGCATCAGGGCGCCCTCGCGCTCGCGGGCGTAGAGGCGCGCGTTGTCCAGGGAGGTGCCGGCCCGGTCTGCCAGCTCCATGGCGAGCGCGAGGTCGTCGTGGTCGAAGGGGTCGCTCTCGGTGGCGCGGCTGACGACCAGCAGGCCCAGCACGATGCCGCGGGCGCGGAGCGGGACCACCATCAGCGAGTGGATGCCCAGGTCCAGCGCGGCGACGACCTTGGGGTCGTCCGCGTAGGTCGCGGCGCGCAGCTCCTCCTGGGAGGTGATCAGGTGGGGGGCGCCGGTGGAGAGGGTGCGGCCGAAGTAGGAGCCGGACTCGAAGGCGATGTCCTGGCCGACGCGGAGCATCCGGCGCACCGACGGGCCGCGGTCGCGGGCGGCGACGCCGAGCTGGAGCAGGGGGGTGCCGGAGGTGGGTGTACGACCGGGCAGGTCGCCGCCGTGCGCCAGGTTGCCGACGAGCATCACGCCCGCGTAGTCGGCGAAGCGCGGGACCAGGGCGGTGGCCAGGGCCTGGGCGATGTTGCGGACGTCGAGGAAGTCGCCGAGGGCGACGCCGACGTGGTCGAGGAGAGCGAGACGCTGCCGGGCCCGTTCGATCTTCTCCAGGGCGTCGCGGCGCTCGGAGACGTCCATCACGGCGCAGCTGAGGCCGAGGACGTGACCGAAGTCGTCGGTGAGGCGGCTGTAGGACACCGACCGTGCGCCGATGCCGTCGGGGGCGTTGGTGACCAGGTCGATGACCGAGCGGCCGGTGCGGAGCACGGTGGACTGCACCTGGGTGATCTCCTCGGCCATGCCGGGCGGCAGCACGTCGTGCACGGTCTTGCCGAGGTGTTCCCCGGCGGGAACGCCGTTGAGCCGGGCCAGGGCCTCGTTGACGCGGACGTAGCGCAGTTCGGTGTCGAAGAGTCCGATGCCGAGCGGGGAGGAGCCGAAGAGGGCGTGCAGAGCGGCGAGGTCGTGGTCGATGGCGCGGAGCTGGCCGACGTCGGCCAGGCTGAGTGCGACGTAGGGGGCCGCGGCGCCGTCGGAGAGCAGGAACGCACGGCTCTCCACGGTGACCGGGTGGCCCTCGGCGTGATGGACGCGGAGGATGCCGCGCCAGCGGCGTTCGCGGCGCAGGCAGGCGAAGATGTCCTCGGCCTGCTGCTCGGGGCTCATGCCCTCGAAGGGACGCAGGAACGTTTCGACGGGCTTGCCGACGAGGCGGCCCGGGAGCCAGCCGAGGATCTCCTCCGCCGTGCCGCTCCACAGCATGACGCGGCGGCGGGTGTCGAGGATGACGACCCCGAGCCGCAGTGTGTCCAGCAGGGAGGACATCGCTTCGTTGGGTGAGACGCCGCGCGGGCGCCCCGGAGCCGCACCGAGCGCGTCACCCCCGTCCGCGGGCGCGGCGCGGACACCGTCGCGCGTCGTTTCGCTGTTCACGCCCTCCGGTCCCGCGGTCTCTGCCACGCCGCCCACGTCCCTGATCGGGTATCCGCCCTGGCCGGACATCCTGGCCAAGTGAGACTAATCTCTACATACCCGATTCTGCACGTGCTCAGCCTCGCGCACCGCTCCCGCCGTCGCGCGATTCCACCAGGTAGGCGCCCGCGTCCGCGCCGGAGGTCACCGTGCCGGATTCCAGCCGGTCGGCGACCTGCTCGGCCTCGTCACGGGTGGCGTAGCTTCCCACGCGGTACCGGTTGCCGAGGCCGTCCTGGCGTATGAGCAGCCAGGGCAGCACGGCACCGCCGTCACCGTTCGCATTCCGCATATGCCAAAGCCTATAACCCGCCCCTCACGCACCGCATTCATCATGGCACCAAGGGCGAACGTTTTCGGCCGCTCGTTCGGACTTCTCCCCGTTTCCCCCTCCTCCTCCTGCGTGTCTCCTGAGCCGGTCTCCCTGCCCTGCGGCAAGCCCTCGGCTCCGCGCCTCGCGGACCTCAGCCCACGGGCATCCGGTAGGCGAGCCGGAAACGGCCGGAGGGCACCACGACGTCCGCCGTCTCGACCGGGCGCCCACCCGCGTAGAACGTGCGGTGCGCGACCAGCACGATCTGGCCGGGAACGCCGCCCAGCGCCACCGCTTCGTCGGCGAGACAGGGCCGCGCGCCGACCTCCTCCGCGATGTTGTCCACGACCAGGTCGACACCCGCCATGCGTTCGACCACTCCGCGCCCGCCCAGCGGCCCCTCCTCGGGCAGCATCACCGGAGTGCGACCCGTGACCGTGAGCGGCTCCCAGGAGGTGGAGAGCATCACCGGCTCCCCCTCCTCGCGGAAGAGGTAGCGGGTGCGCATGACCCGCGCCCCGGGCTGCACGCCGAGCCGCTCCGCCGTACCCGGGGACGCCTCCTCCTGCTCGCTGTACGCCTCCCAGGTGCCCTTGACCTCGTCGTCCCCCTGCTCCTGCCGGAACGGACCGGACTCACTCCCCGGCACCCGGTAGCCGGTGCGGACGACGCGGCGCGGCACCGGGTGCTCCCGCACGTACGTCCCCGAGCCGGAACGGCCCTCCACCAGACCCTCCGCCATCAGCACCTTCCGTGCCTCCAGCGCCACCGTGTCGGAGACGCCGTACTGCTCCCGGATGCGGGCCTGGGACGGCAGGCGGGTGTGCGCCGGAAGGCTCCCGTCGACGATCTGCTGCCGGAGATCGCCGGCGACGCGCAGGTATGCGGGCTGCTCACCGAATGCCACGTACCCTCCCGGGGTTTGACCGTGAGCAACAGCTTGGCAACCGTGGGTCGCAGCGCGCAATATCCGGCCAAGGATTCACCCGAAGTGATGAACTGCAGCTCAGAGGCCCGGAGAAGTCGGCGGAGCGGCCGGAAAGCGGGCGGTGGCCCGGGGCCGGTGGGCCGGAGGGCCGGAGGGCCGGAGGGCCGGGGCGTCAGGAGGCCGGGGGTCAGCGGGCCCGGTCGAAGTCGACCGCGCTGTAGGCGCGGAGCTTCGCCAGCCGGTGGGTGGAGTCGATCTGCCGGATGGTGCCCGACTTGGACCGCATCACCAGCGACTGCGTGTAGGCGGTCTCCGCGCGGTAGCGCACCCCGCGCAGCAGGTCCCCGTCGGTGATGCCGGTGGCGACGAAGAACACGTTGTCACCACGGACCAGGTCGTCGGTCTCCAGCACCCGGTCCAGGTCGTGGCCGGCGTCCAGCGCATGCTGCTTCTCCGCCTCGTCCTTCGGCCACAGCTTGCCCTGGAGCGTGCCGCCGAGGCACTTGATCGCGCAGGCCGCGATGATGCCCTCGGGGGTGCCGCCGACACCCAACAGCATGTCCACACCGGTGCCCTCGCGCACCGCCATGATGGCGCCGGCCACGTCACCGTCCGAGATGAACTTGATCCGCGCGCCCGACTCGCGGATCTCCTTGACGATGCCCTCGTGCCGCGGCCGGTCCAGGACCACGACCGTGACGTCCTCCGGCGCCAGCCCCTTGGCCTTGGCCACCCGGCGCACGTTGACCGAGGCCGGCGCGTTGATGTCGACGAACTCCGCCGCCTCCGGACCGGTGACCAGCTTGTCCATGTAGAAGACGGCCGACGGGTCGAACATCGCGCCGCGCTCGGCGACCGCCAGCACGGACACGGCGTTCCCCATGCCCTTGGCCGTCAGCGTCGTGCCGTCCACCGGGTCCACGGCGACGTCGCACTCCGCACCGTGCCCGTCGCCGACGCGCTCGCCGTTGAACAGCATCGGCGCCTCGTCCTTCTCACCCTCGCCGATGACCACCACGCCGTTCATCGCCACGGTCGAGACCAGGGTCCGCATGGCCTTCACCGCGGCGCCGTCCGCGCCGTTCTTGTCGCCGCGCCCCACCCAGCGACCCGAGGCCATCGCCCCGGCCTCGGTGACACGGACCAGTTCCAGGGCCAGGTTGCGGTCCGGCGCCTCGGGGCCGGGCTCGAGCTGTTCGGGCAGGTGGTGGTGTTCCGTCATCGGAGCGCACCTTTCTGTACGGCGACGGCCGTGGACGAGGGTTCCCCCGACTCTATACAGCACTCGAAAGAGTGAGCGGCATGGCCCACGTTTGAGCGCTCTCCGGGCGGGCGGCGTCCGAGTGCCCCCGCCTCGGGTGTTCTCCCCCGCCGGAATGCCCCTCTCGTCCCGGGGCGCCCCACCCTGCCGGCCGGGGGCACCTCGTCAGCCCGGGACGGGGCGCCGCCGGTCCCGGGCCGCCCCGGTCTCGGGCCGCCGAAGGCCGTGAGAGACCATGGCGGGGTGGCAGCAGAGAAGAAGCGCGGCACCCAGACGATCCGGGACATGGTGTTCTCGGTCGCCGTGGTCGCCCTCGCCGCCGGGGTGATCTACCTGTTCATCCCGCACGACGGGAGCAAGGACCCGGTCCGGGTGGTCGACTACTCGGTCGAGGTGAAGACGGCCTCCCGCGCGGCGCCGTACCCGATCGCCACCCCGGAGGGGCTTCCGCAGGAGTGGCGCGCCACCTCGGTCCGGTACGAGGGGGCGGGCGGCGACGGAGCCGCGTGGCACCTCGGCTTCATGGCACCGGGCAACGAGTACGCCGCCGTGGAGCAGAGCGACGCGGACCCCCGCGGATTCGTCGACGACGTGACGTACGGCGCCGAGAAGACCGGCCGGAGCGTGCACATCGAGGGCGAGACGTGGACGCGGTACGCGGGCGAGAAGTACGACGCGCTGGTGCGCGTCCAGCCGGACGTGACGACCGTGGTCACCGGCACGGCACCCGCGAAGCAGCTCGAACGGCTGGCCGCAGCGCTCGAGCCCCGCACCGCGAAGAGCTGACGCCCGGACGCGCCGTCGCCGCCGCGGCGGCTCAGACCGTCGTAACGGCGGCTCAGACCGTCGTGACGGCCTCGGCCGCCGCGAGGCGCGGGTTGCGCGGGCGATAGGCGTCCGGCCCGGGGCGGCCGATGTTCACCACCAGCAGCGCCTTCTGCCGCCCGTCGCCGAAGAACTCCTTGTCGACGCCGTCCGCGTCGAAGCCGGTCATCGGGCCGGCGGCGAGACCCGCCGCGCGGACTCCGAGCAGGAAGTAACCGGCCTGGAGGGTGGCGTTGAAGGTTCCCGCCGCCTCCCGCGGCCCCTGCTCGGAGAAGTGGGCGTCCTTGATGTGCGGCGCCGACGGGAGCAGTTCCGGCAGGCGCTCGTGGAAGCGCAGGTCCACGGAGAGGATCGCGGTCATCGGGGCGGTGGCCGTCCTCGGCCGGTTGCCCTCCGCCATCTGCGCCACCAGGCGCTTCCGGGCCTCCGCGCTCTGTACCAGCGTGATCCGCAGCGGCGACTGGTTGAAGGCCGTCGGCGCCAGCTTGATCAGGTCGTAGACCGCCGCGATCTGCTCCTCGTCCACCGGTTCGCCGGTGAACGTGTGGGCGGTGTGGGCCTCACGGAACAGCAGGTCCTGAGCGGTCGGGTCGAGGGCGAGTGCCATGGTGCGAAGCCTCACGTGCGGGGGTCGTCGGTTCGGACGCTCCCGTCACCGTAGGAAACCTTGAAACTTCAATCAAACGTTCTCGGTGTCCTCTTCGTCACCCTCGCCCGGTCCGGCCCCGTCGTCGGAGGCGCCCGCCGCGTCCTCGTCCTCGGCGTCCTCGGCCTCCCCGTCGGCGCCGCCCAGCACCGCGTCCAGCCGCGCCCGCGCACCCTCCAGCCACTCCCGGCAGATCCGGGCCAGCTCCTCGCCCCGCTCCCACAGGGCCAGCGACTCCTCCAGCGTCGAGCCGCCCGCCTCCAGCCGCTGGACCACCTCCACCAGCTCACCGCGGGCCTGCTCGTAGCTCAGCGGGGATTCCTGCGTCTGCGTCATGCCGACAGGCTAAGCGCCGTCACCGACACCGCCCGCGCCGCCCGCGTCCGCACCGCCGGCCGCGTCCACGGTGACCCCGAACGCGCCCTTCGCGACGCGCGCCCGCAGCGCCTCCCCCGGCGCCACCTCGGCGGGCTTGCGCACCACGCCGCCGTCCGCCCGCTGGAGCACGGCGTACCCGCGCTCCAGCGTCGCGGCCGGCGACAGCGCGACCACCCGCGCCCGGGTGTGCGTGAGGTCGTCCTCCGCCCGGTCCAGCCGGTGCCCGAAGCAGCGGCGGGCGCGCCCGAGCAGCATCGCCACGTCCTCCGCCCGGTCCTCCAGCAGCACGTGCGGGTCGGCCATCGCGGGACGGCTGCACACGTCGGCCAGCCCGCGTTCCTCCCGCTCCAGGAACCCGGCCATCACCCGCCACGCCCGCTCGCGCAACGCCCGTACGCGCTCCCGTTCCTCGCCCACGTCCGGCACCGTGCGCTTGGCCGCGTCCGTGGGCGTGGACGCCCGCAGGTCCGCCACCAGGTCCAGCAGCGGCGCGTCCCGCTCGTGCCCGATCGCGGACACCACCGGCGTACGGCAGGCCGCGACCGCGCGGACCAGGCCCTCGTCCGAGAAGGGCAACAGGTCCTCCAGGCTGCCGCCGCCGCGCGCGACGATGATCAGGTCCACCTCCGGGTCGGCGTCCAGCGCCCGCACCGCCTCGGTGACCTGCGGCACCGCGTGCACGCCCTGCACTGCCACCTGCCGCACGTCGAAGCGCACCGCCGGCCAGCGGAGCGCGGCGTTCCGGAGCACGTCCCGCTCGGCGTCCGAAGCGCGGCCGGTCACCAGGCCGATCCGCTGCGGCAGGAACGGCAGCGGCCGCTTGCGGTCCGCGTCGAACAGGCCCTCCGCGCCGAGCGCCCTCCGCAACTGCTCCAGCCGGACCAGCAGCTCGCCCACGCCCACCGGCCGTATGTCGGTCGCCCGCAGCGACAGCGAGCCGCGCGGCGCGTACCACGACGGCTTGGCGTACACCACGACGCGCGCGCCCTGCGTGACGGTGTCCCCCACACGGTCGAAGACGTCCGGCGGGCACACCACGGACAGCGAGACCTCCTGCGACGGGTCACGCAGCGTCAGATACACCCAGCTCTGCCGCGAACGGCGATTGAGCTGCGTGATCTGGCCCTCCACCCACACCGCGCCCAGCCGGTGGACCCACTGCCCGATGAGCTGCGAGATCTTCCCGACCGTCACCGGAGTCTCGGCCGTCGTCTGGAGTGCCATGCGGACGAGGCTACGGGGTCCCGCCGACAGGCCGCCCGTACGATGGGGGTCATGACTGCAACGCCTGCCCGCGACCGCCGCGTCCTGCTCGCCGCCCCCCGTGGGTACTGCGCCGGCGTGGACCGCGCCGTCATCGCCGTCGAGAAGGCCCTCGAGCAGTACGGCGCCCCGATCTACGTGCGGCACGAGATCGTCCACAACAAGTACGTCGTGCAGACCCTGGAGAAGAAGGGCGCCGTCTTCGTCGAGGAGACCGAGGAGGTCCCCGAGGGCGAGATCGTCATCTTCTCCGCGCACGGTGTCGCCCCCGTCGTCCACGAGGAGGCCGAGCGCGGCAAGCTGGCCACCATCGACGCCACGTGCCCGCTGGTCACCAAGGTGCACAAGGAGGCCGTCCGGTACGCCAATGAGGACTACGACATCCTCCTCATCGGCCACGACGGCCACGAGGAGGTCATCGGCACCAGCGGCGAGGCCCCCGACCACATCACCCTCGTCGACGGCCCCGACGACGTGCAGAACGTGGAGGTGCGCGACCCCGACAAGGTCGTCTGGCTGTCCCAGACCACTCTTTCGGTGGACGAGACGATGGAGACGGTCGACGCGATCAAGGGCCGCTACCCGAACCTGCTGAGCCCGCCCAGCGACGACATCTGCTACGCCACGCAGAACCGGCAGACCGCGATCAAGAAGGTCGCCGCCGAGGCCGACCTGGTCCTCGTCGTCGGCTCGAAGAACTCCTCCAACTCGGTGCGCCTGGTCGAGACGGCCCTCGCGCACGGCGCCAAGGACGGCCACCTGGTCGACAACGCCTCCGAGATCGACGAGACCTGGCTCGAGGGCGTCACCACGGTCGGCCTCTCCTCCGGCGCCTCCGTGCCGGACGTGCTGGTCGACGGCGTGCTGGAGTGGCTCCAGGAGCGCGGCTGGGAGGACGTCGAGCTGGTGCAGCCGGTCGAGGAGCACATGCAGTTCTCCCTCCCCAAGGAGCTGCGTCGCGACCTGCGATCCGAGGCGGCCGACAAGGTCCGCTGACGCGGACCGCGCACGCGGCGGGCGGACGCCGACGGACGGGCCCCGGCCCACGCAGTCCGCACACCGCCCCGCCGTCGAACGCCCGCCCCGGCCGTCAGCCCGCCTGGGGGCGGCGGGCGGGCCGGCCGCGACGGACGGCGCGTCCCACTCCCGCGGGCGCCCCGGCGGGCGCTTGTGCGCCCAGCGCCGTGGCGCCCGCCGGCAGCGCGCCGAAGCCCGCGCCGCTCTCGACACGCTCCGCACGCCGGCGCGCGGCGTCCAGCCCGCGCCGCACCAGCACGATCAGCCCGGCCAGCAGCGTGCCCCCGTACACCCAGGCGGCCTCCGTCGACAGGCCGGTGAACAGCCCCATCATCACCCCGGCGAAGCCGCCCGACCCCGGACTGACGAACAGCAGCCCGGCCGTGAACGCGAGCGGCGCCGCCACGGGCGCGGCGTACAGCTCCGCGGGCCGCACCCAGCACGCGCCGGCGGCGGACACCATCACGAAGCACACGCCGTAGCTCGGCCTGTGCCCCTCCAGCAGCAGCGCGTCCAGCGCCCCGAGCAGCAGCATCAGCACGACCACGAGCACGCCGACGCCCAGCGCCGTCAGCCTCGGCCGGGGCAGCCGCTCCACGGCCTCCGCCAGGCGTCCACGGCGGACGAACCGCCCGGTGGGCCCGCCTCCGGGCGGCCTGCGCAGCTCTCGCATGAACCTCGCCTCTCCGCTCAGGCTCCGCTGATCCAATCCATCACGGTAGGCACGTTCTCCCCCGCCACGCCCGCATGGACACGCACGGGCGCACCTTCATCCCCCAGTTCGATGGCCGTGACCACGGGCCCGTGGCATCGTTGAGGCGGGGTGGAGGTGTTTGACCATATGACTGCAACGCTTCCGGAGGCAGCAGTGGCGACGACGAGCCTGCGCGAGGTCGCCCACGGACTCCCGGTACCCGAGGGCTACCGGGTGGAGATCATCGGGGGGGTCATCGTCGTGACGCCTGCACCCGCCGGCAAGCACGGTCGGATCGTCCGCCAACTGGGCAGGGCTCTGGAGCGGGATCTTCCCGAGGGGTACGACTTCGAGGTCAACCTCGGCGTCGACAAGGCCCCCGGGAGCGACGACTACGCGATCCCCGATCTCTTCGTCGCTCCCGTCGCGACGCTCGACACATGGGCGTCCACCGTGCCGTCCCTCGAGGTGGTCTTCACCGCCGAGGTCGTCTCGAAGTCCAGCCAGACGATCGACCGCGTCGCGAAGCGCAAGCAGTACGCCGTGGCCGGTATCCCGCTCTACCTGTTGGTCGACCCGTTCGCCGAGGAGATCACTCTTTTCTCCGACCCCTCGCACGGGGAGTACCGGGCGCGGCACACCGTCCCCTGGGGCGACAAGCTCCAGCTCCCGGAGCCGCTGCCCGCGCTGCTCGACAGCTCGCTCTTCCCGTCCCTGGACGGGCGTCCGCAGCCGTAGCAGGGCGCCCGTAGACTGGTGGACTGGCCCGCACCTCACCGGGCCGTCGAAGCCACCCACACCGCTACGGGAAGTCGCCACGTGTCGCTCACGATCGGAATCGTCGGCCTGCCGAACGTCGGCAAGTCGACCCTGTTCAACGCCCTGACCAAGAACGACGTGCTGGCGGCCAACTACCCGTTCGCCACCATCGACCCGCACGTGGGCGTCGTCGGCCTCCCGGACGCGCGGCTGGACAAGCTGGCCGAGCTGTTCTCCTCCCAGAAGGTCATCCCGGCCAACGTCGACTTCGTCGACATCGCCGGCATCGTGCGCGGCGCCAGCAAGGGCGAAGGGCTGGGCAACCAGTTCCTGCACAACATCCGCGAGTCGGACGCGATCTGCCACGTCATCCGCGCCTTCAAGGACGACAACGTCGTCCACGTCGACGGCAAGGTCTCCCCCGCGGACGACATCGAGACGATCAACACCGAGCTGATCCTCGCCGACCTCCAGACCGTCGAGAAGGTCCTTCCCCGGCTGGAGAAGGAGGCACGGATCAAGAAGGACAAGCAGGCGCAGGTCAAGGCCGTGCAGGAGGCCCAGGCGATCCTGGAGGACGGCCGCACGCTGTTCTCCGCCGGCATCCGCCAGGGCACCGAGGCCGCCGAGCCGCTGCACGAGCTGCACCTGCTGACGACGAAGCCGTTCATCTACGTCTTCAACGTCGACGAGGACGAGCTGACCGACGACGCCTTCAAGGACGAGCAGCGCGCCCTGGTCGCCCCGGCCGAGGCCGTCTTCCTCAACGCCAAGCTGGAGGCCGACCTCGCCGAGCTGGACGAGGAGGACGCCGTGGAGCTCCTCCAGTCCGTCGGCCAGCACGAGCCCGGCCTCGCCACCCTCGCCCGCGTCGGCTTCGACACCCTCGGCCTCCAGACCTACCTCACGGCCGGCCCCAAGGAGTCCCGCGCCTGGACCATCGCGAAGGGCGCCACCGCCCCCGAGGCGGCCGGCGTGATCCACACCGACTTCCAGAAGGGCTTCATCAAGGCCGAGGTCATCTCCTTCGAGGACCTGGTCGAGACCGGCTCCGTCGCCGAGGCCCGCGCCAAGGGCAAGGCCCGCATGGAGGGCAAGGACTACACCATGCAGGACGGCGACGTCGTGGAGTTCCGCTTCAACGTCTGAACTCCACGACGTCGCGGCGGCGTGCCCGCGGGGGTGGGACGGCTGCCGGGGCTGCGCGCGGGGTGAGGGGCTTGCGCGGCGCGGGTACGGTGGTGCCAGCCACGCCCTCGACGAGCTCGGACGCCGAAGGAGAAAAGGTCTATGCCACAGCGCGAAACGGCCAGCTGGAACCCGGACAAAGGCTATGTGGCGCTTCTCGGCTGGAGTCTCAACGCGGTGGAGGCCCTCGACCGGTTCGACCGGCGCTATGTCGTCGTGGCGCCGGAATGGGCCGAGGAGTACTGCATCGAGCACGACATACCATACGTGCCGTGGAATTTCGACCGGCTCAACGACCGCTCGATGGAGATCGCCGAGACGCTGCAGAAGGAGGGCGTCGACGTCGCCATCCCGCTGTTCGAGGAAACAGTGGAATGGGCCGGGGCGATCAATTCTGTCCTGCTGGACAATCCGCGTCTGTACGGTCAGGCCATGCTGCTGCGTGACAAGGCGCTGATGAAGCGCCGCGCGCAGCTCGGCGGCATCCGGGTCGGCATCTTCGAGGAGGCCCACGACCGGGACGACGTGATCCGCTTCCTCAAGCGCGTCAACCAGACCCTGCTCAAGCTGGACGGCGACCCGAACGACCCGATCCACCTCAAGGCGTTCGACAAGGCCGGGTGCCTCGGGCACCGCGTCATCCGCACCCCGGACGAGGTCGACACGATTCCGGACGAGGAGTTCCCGGTCCTCATGGAGTCCCACCTCGACGGCTGGGAGTTCGCGGTCGAGGCGTGGGTGCACAACGGGAAGATCAAGTTCCTCAACATCTCCGAATACGTCACGCTCGGCTATTCGGTGTTCGTTCCGGCGACGCCGGAACTGGAGAAACACCGCGCGCAGATCACGGCGCAGATCGAGAAGCTGATCAAGACGTTCGACATCGAATTCGGCTTCGTGCATCCGGAGTATTTCGTCACCAGTGACGGCGAGATGTACTTCGGGGAGGTCGCGTACCGGCCGCCGGGCTTCAAGGTGTTCGAACTGCTGGAACGGGCCTACGGGTTCAACGCCTACCATGGGCTGGTGCTGGCCTTCGACCCGAAGACGACGGAGGAGGAGATCGACGCCTTCTTCCCGCGCGAGGTCGTCGACGCGTCCGGGGTGGCCGGCTGCTTCGGCGTCTACCCGCGCCGTCGCGTCGTCAGCGAACTGCAGATCCCCGAGGAGACCGAGGACGACGACTACTACGAGTCGCACGACCTCTCGACGCCGCTCGAGGAGACCGTCACCAAGCGGACCGCGTTCGGCACGCACTGGGGTCTGGTGTACTTCTTCGGCGATGACCCGTACCGGATGCGCGACCTGTTGAAGAAGCAGGAAGAGCTCGACTTCTACGTCTGACGGCCCCATGGACGCAGGAGACCTACCCGAGGACGACCTAGTGGAACCGACCGTCGACGTCAGCGGTGCGGCCACGACGCTGGACAAGCGCGTGACCTCACTCGACGACGCCCTCCAGGCCATGGCCGAGACCCGCGACTTCGGCAAGCACACCAAGCTGCGGCGGGTCCTGGAAGCACTGCGGCGCGTGCTCCTCCAGCCGGGCGGCGCCGCGGCGGTCCAGGCCAGGGCACAGGCAATCGAGGAGGCCGGGCTCTTCCTGGAGACGGACTGGGCGTCCCCGGAGATCCTCATCCCGGCGCTCGTCGGCCCGAGCCTGCACAGCGGAGACGCGGACACCGTCGTCATGGAGGCGACCAGCGAGCTGCGGATGCTCGCGGTGGCCCGCGGCGACTACGCGCACCCGACGCTGCCCGCCGAGGACGCCCGCCAGTTCCTGTCTCAGGTGCTGGCGACGAACCTGGAGCTGCTGTTCACCCCGCCCGGTGAGGCGGAGCGGACCCGGCAGGGCCGGACCGCGCAGCTCGTCCGGGACCTCTTCCACCACCTCGCCGACGAGATCGGCTACGACAGCGTCCTGGACAACCTGGTCGACGAGATCTGGCGGATCCTGCGCCAGCGCCCGATCCAGGTCGAGGCCGTGCAGTCGCTGATCACCCGGATCGCGGGCTACCGCGAGGACCCCGACGTGGATCTCGGCACGACGTCGGGGCAGGGCATCGACCGGCTCATCACGAGCCTGTTCGGGACCACCGAGGCGTGCCGGGAGGACCCGGGCGTCGACGTCTTCCGCTCGCGGCTCGAGGCGATGGACAACGGCGGCCTGCAGTACGAGGCAACCGGGTTCGCGCGGGCGATGCACGACACCGGCCTGGTATCGCCCTACCACGCCGAACTGCTCCGCTTCCTCCTGCGCGAGAGCGACTACCTCGTCGGGGAGGCGCTCGGGCTGTCCGACACCGGCCGCAACTGCCTGATGCGCTACAGCCCCCTGGTGCACCGGCTGATCGAGGTGGCCGTGCACCCGCAGACCGCGCAGTGCATCTACGGGCTGGCGCTGCTGCTCGACCGCGGCATCCTCTACGAGCCGCCGATCGTGCCCGCGCTGTGGCGTCAGCTGGCGCTGGAACTCTCCCCGGTCGCGCGGGAACGGTTGACGACGGTGTTCGGCGACGTGCCGGGGCCGGAGGCTCGGCTGGTCGCGGGGGTGCTCTCGATGCTGGGCCAGCCGCTCGGCGTCGGCCAGGGCGACAATCCGACCTGCCAGTCGGCCCGCGCGCTGTCGATGTGGTCCTACAACGACCCGGACTACCTGCTGCAGATGGTCGTCTGGGCGGCCCGCGACGACGAGATCATCATGCACTTCGAGGGGCAGCCGATCTCGTCGAAGGAGAGCACGGCCGGAGTCGCGACGACGCTGCCGATGGACCTGGACCCCGTGTCGCTGATCGCGGTACCGCACCTGGACCGGATCTACGCAGAGATGGGGCGGCGCTGCGCCGCGCGGCCGGGGGACCCGCACCGGTGGGTCAACCCCGAGTTCCACGGCTGGTGGTCGGCCCGCGGGTTCCACATCAACGTCGACGTCGCGACCGGGAACCTGGTCGACCTCGACGAGTTCCTGCGGCAGTTCCACGCCGGCTACCACCCGTCCTTCAACGGCGACCAGCCGCTGATCCATCCGCAGCCCGCCGGCGTCGCCGTCACCGACAGCGCGGCCCGTTACGTCGGCTGGCACGCGATCACGATCCTGCGGGTCGCGCCGGACCCGCAGGACGTCATGCGGGTGTACTTCTACAACCCGAACAACGACAGCGGCCAGGACTGGGGCGACGGCGTCGTCGTCTCCACCGCGGGCAACGGCGAGCGGTTCGGCGAGGCCTCGCTGCCGTTCGACCAGTTCGCGTCGCGGCTCTACATCTTCCACGCGGACCCGCTCGAGCACGGCGAACCGGAGCGGGTGCCCGCCGAGGACGTCGCGCGGATCGTCGGCTACGTCGAGCGCAGCTGGGGCGGCGACCGGCTCCCCGCGGGCACCCTGCAAGCTCTCGAAGGCCCCCCGACGCTGGAGGCCTGAGACCCCACACCTCCACGAGGTCTCGTCGGCGTGGGGGTCGATCAAGCCTGATCGAGGGCCACCGCGGGCATCCACGGAACTGCCGACACGACCCCTAAGCCGACATCTCACTAACATTCACGTGAGTAACATTGACGTTAGTGACATGACGTCGTCCGCCGACCGGGCCCCCGTCGCCAAGCGACTCCTCTTCGTCGGCTCGGTGAAGTGGCTGGAACAGTCGCCGTTCGACCGGCACGACCTGGCCGCTCTCCATCGACACCGGGCCGCCCTCACCGACGCCCCCGTGCCCGTCGTGGCGGTCTCGCGCTCCGGAGTCGACTGTGCAGGGCTCGACGCGGCCTACGGTCCCGGTGACCTCCTCGCCGCCTGGCAGACGTGAGTCCGGGCCCCGGGTGAGGCCCGGCGCTGGGGGGGCGGTTTCAGCAGGCGCGTCAAAGGGGGAGGAGGGTGGTCTCGGTGGCCTTGACGACGGCCCAGACGCGGGTGCCGTCGGCGAGGTCGAGTTCGGCGGCGGCCTGCGGGGTGATCTCGGCGACGAGGTCGGGGGTCTCGTCGGTGGTGAGGAGGACGCGGGTGCGGCTTCCGGACGCGGTGAGCTCGCGGACGGTGCCGTGCCAGGCGTTGCGGGGGCTGCCGTGCGGCCGTTCGCGGTGGAGGGCGACGGCTTCGGGCGGGATGATGGCGAGGGCCTCCTCGCCCGCGGGGAGCGGGTCGGCGACGTGCAGGCGTCCGCCGTCCCGGGTGGCGAGGCCGGTGGCGGTGGTGGTTCCGGTCCAGGCGTTGCGGCCGAGCATGCGGGCGACCCAGGGCGAGCGCGGCGAGCGCGTGAGCTCGGTGGGCGGCGCGTCCTGGATCAGTCGTCCGTCCTCCAGGACGAGGACGCGGTCGGCGAGGGACACGGCTTCGACGGGGTCGTGGGTGACGATCAGGCAGACGCCGCCGAACGCCGCGAGGTGACTGCGCAGGGCGTGCCGGACGCGGGCCCGGGTGGTCTGGTCCAGGGCGGCGAGGGGTTCGTCGAGCAGCAGCAGGCGGGGCCGGGCGGCGAGGGCGCGGGCGAGGGCGACGCGGCCGGCCTGGCCGCCGGAGAGACGGCCGGGCCTGCGGTGCGCGAGGTCGCCGACGCCCAGGTGGTCGAGCCACTGCCGGGCGTGGCGCCGGGCCCCGGTCCGCGGGACGCCGTGCGCACGAAGCCCGTAGGCGGTGTTGCCCAGCGCGGTGAGGTGGGGGAAGAGGGCGCCGTCCTGCGGGACCCAGGCGATGTCACGGCGGTGGGGTGCCGTGCCGGTGACGTCGCGGTCGCCGAGGCGGATGTCGGCGTGGGAGCGGGAGGTGAGACCGAGCAGGGCGCGCAGGAGGGTGGTCTTCCCGGCTCCGTTGGGGCCGACGACGGCCAGGGTCGTGCCGCCGGGGGCGTCCAGCGTCACATGGTTGAAGCCGGTGACGCGGGCCTGGAGGGAGCAGTCCCGGCGCGGGTCGGAGGGCGGTGCGCCCCGGGCGACCGAGGGAAGAGCGGGGTCGGGTTCGCCCGTGGTCGGGGGCGGCTGCTGGACGCGGGCCCGGGGGGTTCCGGTCCAGCGGCCGCGGAGCGCGACGAGCACCCCCATGGCGATGACCAGCAGCAGCAGGGAGACCGAGGTGGCGGTCTCGGGCTGTCCCTGGAGCAGCAGGTAGACCTTGAGCGGCAGGGTCTGGGTCGTGCCGGGGAGGTTGCCGGCGAAGGTGATCGTCGCGCCGAACTCGCCCAGTGCGCGGGCCCAGGTCAGGGCCGCTCCGGCCAGCAGCCCGGGGGCGACCATGGGGAGGGTGACGGTGAGGAACACCCGGACCGGGGTGGCGCCGAGCGAGGCGGCGGTCTCCTCGTAGCGGGGGCGGAGCCCGCCGATCGCGCCTTCCAGGCTGATGACGAGGAAGGGCATGGCGACGAACGTCGCGGCGACCACGGCCCCGGCGGTGGAGAAGGGCAGCGTGACGCCGAAGGTGTCGTACAGCCACGGGCCGAGCAGGCCGCGGCGGCCGAAGGCCAGCAGCAGTGCCACTCCGCCGACGGTGGGGGGCAGCACCATGGGCAGCAGGACGAGCGACCGGACGACGGCCTTGCCGGGGAACCGTGCGCGCGCCAGCAGCCAGGCGAGGGGAACGCCGAGAAGCAGCGACAGCCCGAGGGCCGAGAAGGAGACCAGTAGCGACAGGCGCAGCGCCTGCGTGGTCGCGGGGGCGGTGAGGTTCGCGGCGAGGTCCGGCCACGGGGTGCGGGCCAGGATGCCGACGAGCGGCAGGGCCAGGAATCCCACGGCCAGCACGGCGGGTACGGCGAGCAGGGCGGGGGCTCCGGTGCCGGGCGGGCGGTGCCTCGCGCCCCCGGTCCACCGCCGTGCGGGCCGGTCGGTCCCGCCCGGCTCCGGGCGCCGCGCGCGCCCGCCCGTCCCCCCGGAACGGACGGGCGCGGCGGCGCGGTGGGGGCGTTTCACGGCTTCTGGAAGCCTGCTTCGCGGAGGATCCGCTGAGCCTCCGGACCGGTCAGCCAGTCGACGAACTCCTGTGCGGCTTCGGCGTGTTCGGAGGAATTCAGGGTGGCGACGGGATACGTCGCGATCTCGTTCCGGGCGTCCGGCACCGTCACCGCGTCGACCGTGTCGGGGGAGGTCGCGGCGTCGGTCTGGTAGACGAGTCCGGCGTCGGCCTCGCCGAGTTCGACCTTGGACAGGACCGCGCGCACGTCGGTCTCCCGGGAAACGGGCTCCACCCGCAGGTCCTGCCGCCGGAGGATCTGCTCGCTGTAGTCGCCCACCGGGACCTCCGGTGCGGCCAGGACGACCTTCAGTCCCGGGTTCGCCAGGTCCTCCAGCGCGTCGAGGTCCTCCGGGTTGCCCTCCCGGGTCACGATCACCAGTCGGTTCCGGGCGAAGACCACCGGTTCCGCGGTGTCGTCCCGCACGCGGTCCATGGTCTCGGTGTTGGCGGTCGCCAGCACGTCCGCGGGTGCCCCTTGCGAGACCTGCGCGGCGAGGACCTGCGAGCCGGCGAAGGAGAAGGTGACGTCCGTGCCGGGGTGCGTCTTCTCGTACGTCGCCCCGGCGGCCTGGAACACGTCGGTCAGCGACGCGGCCGCCAGTACCGTGATCTTCTTCTTCGCCGGGGTGCCGTCGCCGGTGCCGGAGCCCCCGGTGCCGCCGCCGCACGCGGTCAGCGGCACCAGCAGGGAGGCTGTCAGCAGCGCGGCGGCGGTGCGCCGCCCGGAGGGGGAAGGGGGCATCGATCGGCTCCTTCGCGGGGAGGGCGCGAGGCCCGGGGCGGGCCGCGTGCGTGTCGGTGGGGTACGGGGAGCCGGTTCGGGGACGGCCGAGCGCGACCGGGGACGCGCTGCGGGTTCAGCCGCGGTCGATGTGCACGCTGGTCGACTTGACGCGGGCGGTGGCCCGCATCCCGACCTCCAGGCCCAGTTCCTCGACGGCCTCCCGGGTCACCAGGGAGACGAGCCGGTGTGGGCCGGCCTGGATCTCCACCTGCGCCGCCACGTCGCCGAGCCGGACGGAGGTGATGATGCCGGGGAAGGCGTTGCGCGTGGAGGTGAAGGGCTCCTCCTCGTCGTGGCCGCCCTGACCCCCTTGACCGCCGCCGCTCTGGGCGACCTCGACCGCGAAGGCCGCCAGGGCGCGGCCGTCGACGAGACGGCGTCCGGACGCGTCGCGGTGGGTCGCGACCCGACCGGCGTCCGCCCAGCGGCGTGCGGTGTCGGGACTGACACCCAGCAGCCGCGCCGCCTGACCAATGGTGTAGGACTGCATATGCGCCACGCTAGGCCCGGCATCCTCGCATCTGCAAGACCATCTCTGTTTTTTCATGGCAGGTGCACAGAGGGTGGAGAGCGGAGCTGGAGGAACCGCCAAAGCCCTGACCGGCATCCGGGTGGCCCTTCGGGCGTGCCTGCCACTCTGCCGCGACGGGACTGGGGATGCTGGCCCGGTCCGACCCGCAGGGCGCGCCCACCCCGGGATTCAGGGAGGTCTCCGTCGTGAACCTGAGCATCCGCAACCGGCTGGCGGGTACGGTCACCGCCGTCACCACGGGCGAGGCGATGGCCTCGGTGGGAGTCCGCCTGGAGAGTGGGCCGCAGCTCACGGCCGCCGTGACGGCGGACGCGGTCAGGGACCTGGGCCTCACCGTCGGCTCCGCGGTCCACGTACTGGCCAAGTCGACCGAAGTGGCCCTCGCCACCGGACCGGTCGACGGCCTCAGCATCCGCAACAGACTGCCCGGCACCGTCACCCGGCTCACGGCCGGCGAGGCGATGACCGGCGTGACGGTCGATGTCGGGGGCGGGCACCTCACGGCCGTGGTCACCAACGAAGCCGTCGCCGATCTCGGCCTGGCCCCCGGCACCGCCGTCACGGCACTCGTCAAGGCCACGGAGCTGTCACTCGCGACGACCGGGTGACCGGCACCCCGGGCACCCCGGCCCGGTGAGCCGAGACCACGACCTGACGAGCCGGACGAGCCGATCACTTGCCTCGCCTATCGAAACTCGATAGATTCCCATCGTGGTTCGATTGAAGGAGTGGCGATGGGCAAGCTGACGGTGCTGGCGCTGCGGGTGGTGATCGTGGCGCTGCTGGCCGGTTCGGTGGGCGTGCAGACCGTGATGGCCACGCTGCTGGCCGCCGACATGGACGAGGCCGGCCTGGCGGACCGGCGCGTTCCGGTGGTCGTGATCGTGGTGCTCGGCGTCGTGGCGGCACAGACCGTCCTGGTCTGCGTGTGGCGACTGGTGACGATGATGCGCCGCGGGACGGTGTTCTCCCCCGCCTCCTTCCGGTACGTCGACGTGGTGATCGGCGCCTTCACGGCCGCCGCCCTGCTGGTGTGCGTGCTGGGGGCCGTTCTCGCGCCGGGCGAGGAGGTGGCGCCGGGCGTCGTGCTGCTGCTGGGCGGTGTCGCCCTCGGGGTCTTCGCGGTGGCACTGATCGTGCTGGTGCTGCGGATGCTGCTGGCGCAGGCGGTCGCGCGCGACGTCGAGGCGTCACAGATGCAGGCCGAACTCGACGAGGTGATCTGATGCCGATCGTCGTCGACGTCGACGTGATGCTCGCACGCCGCAAGATGTCCGTCGGAGAGCTCGCGGAGCGCGTCGGGATCACCCCGGCCAACCTGGCGGTACTGAAGAACGGCCGCGCGAAGGCGGTGCGCTTCTCGACGCTCGCGGCGCTCTGCGAGGTACTGGCCTGCCAGCCGGGCGACCTGCTCCGCTGGGAGGCGGACCGGACCGACCAGGCCGACCAGGCCGACCAGGCCGACGCAGCCGACGCAGCCGATGCGGCCGAAGCAGCCGACGACGGAGCGGCGGGCCTGACGGACGCGCCTGCCGGGGACGCGCACCGATGAGCGCCCCCGGAGCCGGCCTCGGGGCCCGCGCCTCCGCCGACGTCCTGGTGGTCGGTGCGGGGCTGGCCGGGCTGCACACGGCGACGCTCCTCGCCCGCCGGGGCCACGACGTGGTGCTGGCCGAACGGCGTACGCGTCTGACGACCGGCGTCCGCACCACCGGGATCTTCGTACGGAAGACGCTCGACGACTTCCCGCTCCCGCCGGACCGCCTCGGCCCACCGATACGCCGGGTCGTGCTCTACCCGCCGAACCTGCGCCGACCGGTCGAACTGGTCAGCGCCCGTGACGAGTTCCGGGTGGGCGACATGGGACCGCTCTACGCCGGGGCGGCCGACGCCGCAGCCGTGGCCGGCGTGCGCGTGGCCCTGGGCACGCGCTACGCCGGCCGCCTGGGCGGCGGCACCTTCCACCTGGCCGGGCGCGACGGTTCCACCGTGCTCCGGGCGCGGTTCGTCGTGGGGGCCGACGGAGCCCGCTCCCGCGTCGCCCGCGACCTCGGCCTCGACCGCAACCGGCACCTGCTGGTCGGCGCCGAGGAGGTCTTCGCGCTGCCCGGAGGCGGCGGCGGGCCACCGACGTTCCACTGCGTGCTCGACCCTTCGCTGGCCCCCGGCTACCTGGCCTGGGTGGTGGACGACGGACGGCACGCCCATGTCGGCGTGGCCGGGTACGCCGACCGCTTCCCGGACGGGTTGCGCGGGGCGGTGAAGCGGTTCCGCGCGTCGGCGCCCGGACTCTCCGGCGTGCGGCGGGCGGAGGCGGTGGAACGGCGCGGCGGCCCCATCCCCGTCGGCGGCGTGCTGCGCAGGATCAGTTGCGCCGAGGGACTCCTGGTCGGCGACGCGGCGGGCGCGGTCTCGCCCCTCACCGCCGGCGGCCTGGACCCGTGCCTGCGGCTGTCGGAGCACGCGGCCGCCGTGCTCGACACCGCGCTGCGGACCGGCGACCGCCACGCGCCGGCGGCCTACGACGGCGCCGCGCTGCGCGCCGCGTTCCGGGGACGGCTCACGCTCCGCAGAGGGCTGGCGCAGCTGCGCAGCCCTGCGATGGCCACCGCCGCGTTCCCCCTCCTCCGCACCCCGCTCGGACGTGCCGCAGCCGGCCGCGTCCTCTTCGGCGACCGTTCCTTCCCCGAGGCCCCCGCCCCCGGGCGGCCCCGTCCGGGCCGTTCCCTCCGCGGCGGCCGGACACCCGCCTGACGACGCCCCGGGCCCCGGACAGGTCCTAGGCGGACGACCGGAGGTGGGGTCGAAGCACTGTTCGGGCGGGGCGCGCGACAGTACCCTGTGCGCCAGTGACGGAGTGTCACCAAGGGTCACGGAGGCGCGCGCATGGGGGAGCCGGCGTTCGGCGTGCTGGGCCCGCTGCGGGTGCGGGTGGGCGGCGCCCCGGTGCGCCTCGGCGGGCCGAAGCCGCGAGCGGTGCTGGCCACGCTCCTGCTGCAGCCCGGCGGGTTCGTGTCGCTGGACGTGCTGACCGAGGTGCTGTGGCCCGAGGGTGCGCCCCGGTCCGCGGTGGCCAACGTGCGGACGTACGTGCGCGCGCTGCGCAGCGCGCTCGCCGCGGCGGGGGTGGACACGGAAGGGCTGACCACGCGGCCCTCGGGCTACGCCCTGGACGTCGCGCCGGACGACCTCGACATGCTGCTGTTCGAGCGGCGGCTGGAGCAGGCGCGGGCGGCGCGGGACCGGGGCGAGGACGCGGCGGCGTTGCGCGGCTACGAGGCTGCGCTCGGGCTGTGGCGGGGCGGTGTGCTGCAGGACGTGCCGTCGAGCGTGGTGTGGGACCCGGCGGTCACCCGGATCGAGGAGCTGCGTGCGGTCGCGGTCGACGAGTGCCTGAAGGTGCGGCTGCGGCTGGGCGACTACGCCCCGCTGGTCGCGGAGTTGCGGGGCAGGCTGGCCGAGGACCCGGTGCGGGAGGACCTGTGGCAGATGCTCGTGCGGGCGTTGCACGGCGCGGGCCGCACCACCGAGGCGCGGGAGGCGTACGCGGAGGCCGAGCGGGTGCTCGCGGTCGAGCTGGGCGTCGAGCCGAGTGCGCCGCTACGTGCGGTCGGGGTGGACCACGGGTACGCGGGCCGGCGGCGTACGGCCGACCCCGGGCCGGTGTGCCAACTGCCCATGGACGTTCCCGACTTCACCGGCCGGGAGGACCAGATCGGCGTTCTGGAGGGGTGGCTGTCGGCGGCCGGACGGCAGCCGGTGGTCGCGGTGCTGTCGGGGCCGCCGGGGTCGGGGAAGTCGACGCTGGCGGTGCATGTGGCGCACCGGGTGCGGGACGCGTTCCCGGACGGCCAGCTCTTCGTCGACCTGGGTGGCTTGAGTGATCAGCCGCGTGAACCCGTCGACGTGCTGGCGGAGTTGCTGCGCAGCCTGGGGGTGATCGACGCGGCGATCCCCGGGGACCCGGCGGAGCGTGCCGCGCTGTTCCGGTCGCGGCTGGCGCAGCGGCGGTTCCTGGTGGTGCTGGACGACGCGGCGTCCGGGGCGCAGGTGCGGCCGCTGCTGCCGGGCACCGGGGGTTCCGCGGTGCTGGTGACCTCCCGCCGCCGGCTCCCCGGGCTGCCGGCGTACCACTGCGCGCTCGGCGTGATGGAGCGGGAGGAGGCGCGCGAGCTGCTGGGCACGATCGTCGGCACGGACCGTCTGCGCGCGGAGGGCGCGGAGGCGGACCGGGTGCTCGCGGGATGCGGTTCGCTGCCACTGGCGGTGCGCATCGCCGGATCGCGGCTGGCGAACCGGCCGGGGTGGACCGTCGGGGCGCTCGCCGACTTCCTGCACGACGAGCGCGGCCGGCTGGACCAGCTCCAGACCGGCGAGCTGGAGGTGCGGGCGAGCGCGGAACTGAGCTACCGCCACCTGCCCGAGCCGGCCGCGACGGCGTTCCGGGTCTTCGGGCAGCTCCCGGACGAGGCGACGGCGGGCTGGCTGGTCGCGGCGGCGACGGGTGTGGCCGACGCGAACGCGGGCGGGCTGGAGACCCTGCTGGACGAGCACCTGGTCGAGGTGGTGGGCACCGACGCGCTGGGGATGCAGCGCTACCGCATGCACGACCTGCTGCGCTGCTACGCCCGGGAACTCGCCGAGGCCGACGGCGACGAGGTGCGGACGCGCCGCCGGCTGCGGGTGGTGGACGACCTGGTCGCGCTGGCGCGCTGCGCGAACTCCGCGATGCCGACCCGCTTCCTGGGCGTGCTGGGGGAACCGGTGCAACCGGAGGGAGCGGCCGCCGCGGTCGTCCCGGCGGTGCGGGCGCGGCCGGTGGAGTGGTTCGAGTCCGAACGGCGCGTGCTGGTGGCCTCCGTGGAGTCGGCGCTGCGGCGGGGGCACGTCGCGCAGGCGGCCGACCTCGCCGTCGAACTGGCCGGGTTCTTCGACATGCGCGGCTACTACGGCGACTGGCTGCGCACGCACCGGCTGGTGCTGGACGCGATGCCGGAACCGACCGACGCGCGGGCCGCGACGCTGCTGCGGAACCTCGGCCAGCTGCACCTCTACCAGGACCGGTACGCCGACGCGCTCGCCGCGTTCGACCTCTCGCGCTCGCTGTTCGCGCGCTTGGGGCACGGCTACGGCGAAGCCGTCGCCGCGGTGGGCGCCGGGTCCGTGCACCGCGTGCTGAACGACCTGGACGCCGCGCTGGCGGCGTTCGGCGAGGCGCTGCGCGGCTTCGGCGTTGTGGGCGACCGGCACGGCGAGGCGGTCGCCCACAACGCGATCGCCTCGGTGTGGCTGGAGCGGCGCGAACCGGAGGCGGCCACGCCCTGGCTGGCCGCCGCGCTGGAGCTGTCCGGCGGCGTGGGCGACCGGCACCGGGAGGCGCAGGTGCGGCGCCGGATGGCCGTCGCGCACGAGCAGCGCGGGGAACTGAGGCAGGCGCGGCAGGAGCTGGAGCGGGCGCTGGGCATCTTCGACGAGCTGGGGGACGCGCACTGCGCGGCGTACGTGCAGCAGAGCGTCGGCGAACTGTGCCTGCGCCAGGGCCGGGCGGGTGAGGCGTCGGCGCTGCTGGTCGACGCGCTCAACGTGCAGCGGCAGCTCGGCGACCGCCGGGCGGAGGCACGGGTCGCGTGTCTGCTGGGCGAGCTGCATCACGCGACCGGCCGCAAGCAGACGGCGCGCCGCTACTTCCACCGTTCGCTGTCGACGTGGCGGCGGCTGGAGGTGCGGGAGCAGGCGGAGCTGGTGCACGCGAAGCTGCGGGCCCTGCGCTGACGCCCCGGGGGCGCCCAGGGCGCGGCCGGTCGTGCGCGGGCCCCCGGGCGGTTGTGCGCGGGCCGCCGGGCGGAACGGCCGGTCACGCCGTCCCGCCCCGTGCGACACCGGCAGCGGGTCAGCAGTTGTTGCTGCGCTGGCTGCGCTTGGTGTAGTCGCCCCACCGGACGCCCTGGACGACCGCGACCACGACGTTGCCGTTGTGGATCTGCTCGTAGTGCAGGTGGGGGGTGATGTTGTAGAGCGCGGAGGTGGCGCCGACGCGGCCGATCTTCTGGCCCAGCTTGACCCTGTCGCCCTTCTGGACGGCGCGGGTCTTCAGGTGGGCGTAGCGCGTCTGCCAGCCGTTTCCGTGGCCGATGACGATGGTGTTGCCGTAACCGGTGCCCGTGGAGTAGTAGGAGGACAGCACCGTGCCGCCGGCGCTGGCGAAGACACGCCGGCCGAGGTCGTCGGGGCTTCCGCTGGCGCTGTAGTGGTTCCAGTCGATGGAGTGCGCCGGGCTGTGGCCGTTCCAGTTGTTGCCGACCCAGGTCTGGTTGCACAGGAACGGCATCTTGAAGTTCGGCCGGGCGAGCGGTTCGGCGGACGAGGCGGCCTGCGGCGACGCGACGGCGACGGGCGCCGCGACCGTGACGGCTGCCGCGGCGCTCACGGCGGCCAGGAGGCTGCGGGTACGTCTGCGCATGGATTCTCCCCTTGTCTTCGGTGACCAGGGGATTCAAGGAGCCGGGCATACAAAGCGGATACAAGCCCGGATACAAGAGTCCGGCGGGGAGGGCGAGCGCGCCGCACCGGCCGGGCTGACATGCCTGCGACAGCGATGGGTAGCCTCCGCGGGTGCCCCACAACACCGTGAACTCATCGCAGACATCCGCCCCGGCGCCTCGTCGGGCCGCCCGGAGGGCGGGCCTCGCGACGACTGCCGCGACCGTCCTCGCCGCCCTGGCCGCGGCATCGGCCCCGGCTGCCGCGGCCGGGAACACCGCCACGGTCGGACAGCGGAGCCCGGAGGGTGGACGCGGCTGCGCCGTCGTGTACTTCGACCTCGGCGAGACGCTGATCCACACCGAGGACGACGGCTCGCTCCACTACCTGCCGGAAGCCGCCCGCCACCTGCGGGAGCTGCGCGAGGCGGACGTCGAGGTCGGCCTGATCACCAACGTCCCGCCCGAGTGGGGCGAGACGGACGCCGAACGGGCCGCGAAGCTGCGCGAGATCGTGGACGCCGACTGGACCGGCACCGGCCCGTTCGCGTGGGAGGACTTCGAGGGCCGCATCCTCACGCCGCGCACCGTCGAGGAGCGCAAGCCGTCCCCCGCGCTGTTCGAGCGGGGCTCCGGCGCCGCCGACGGCTGCCACGTCGTCTACCAGGGCGAGACGGCTGAGGAGCTGGAAGTGGCCCGCGACGAGGGCTACTTCACCTATGCGGTGGGGCGGGAGGGTGCGTGGCCGGCGTACCTGCCGGTGCCGGTGATCGAGGCCATCGCCCAACTGCCCTGACGTCGCCGCCCGCCGGGTGCGTCAGGCGCATCCGCCGCGGGCGTACGCGGGCCGCGGGGCCGGCGACCACGGGGTCGTCGGCCACGCGGCCCGTTCGTACTGCGTCAGGCGATGCGGCGGACGGGGGCGGCGCTCTCCGCGGCCGCCGCGGCGGACCGGCGCCGGCGTGCCAGCACCACGCGGCGCTCGGCCGCGGTCAGCCCGCCCCACACGCCGTACGGCTCCGGCTGGAGCAGCGCGTGCTCCCGGCACTCGACGAGGACGGGGCAGCGCGCGCACACCCGCTTGGCGGCCTGCTCACGGGCGAGACGGGCGGCGGTGGGCTCCTTCGACGGGGCGAAGAACAGCCCGGCCTCGTCCCGGTGGCAGACCGCATCGGCGTGCCAGGGGCCGGCATCGTCGTCGCGGGCGGGCGCCCGTGGGGTGGGGACGGCGGCCTGCAGGGACTGATGCGGCGTTTGCAGCACGGTCTGACTCCTACACGAGACGGCTACGGCGGTCGGTCTGGCCGATGTGTGCACCTTCACCCGTCTTGCTGCGCACGGCAGTTCGCGCTGCTCGCCGTACGAGAGACGATGCACCAGCCTTACCCGCTGTGCGCACGCTTATGCACACGGTGCCATGCGGCCGTGCGGTACGGCACCCCGTGCCGCGGACCGCTCACCGCCCGCCCCGGGCGGTCAGTGCCCGTGCCCGTGGCCCTTGTGCAGGTTCTTCAGCCGCTTGCCGCGCTTCGGCCTCGCCGAGACGCCGCCGAACAGCGCCAGGCCCTTGACGACGACCACCGGCGCGTCCGGGTCGGGCGAGTCGTGGGAGCGGACGTCGAAGCCGCCGAAGATGCCGGTCCCGCGGCCGCGCAGGGTGACGTTCTCGGGGACCCGGATGTCCACGCCGCCGAAGACGGCGGTGGCGTTGATGACGATCTCCCGCTGCGTGAACACGGCCTGGGTGAGGTCGATGTCGACGCCGCCGAAGCAGGCGAAGGCGTTCGTCTTCCGGCCGATCCGCCAACTGCCGCGCCGGGTGGCACCGCTGAAGATCGCGACGGCGTTGTCCGCGGCGCCCTCGTCCCCGTGCGGCGCGACGTCGAACGCGGGGGCGGGCCGCGGAGCGGTCCTGCCCCCCGGCTGCGGCAGGTCGCGGACCAGGGGCTCGAGCTGCCCGAGGGTCTTGGCGGCGTAGACCGCGTCCAGCCGCTCGGAGTGCTCGTCCGCGTCGAGCCGGCCTTCGGCCAGCGCCTCGCGGAGGATGTCCGCGACGCGGTCACGGTCGGCGTCCGACGCCCGTACGTCGGCCTCCGCAGCCGGTCGCACGGCGGGCTTCTCGTTCGGCGAGGGACGCTTCTCCAGCGGCGAATCAGTCACCACGCCAGCCTACCCAGACGCGATAGATCGCGACCAGTGTCCGCGACGGGGAACCGTGCGCGCGTCACCGCGTGGCCGGCACGCACCCGCCGGACGCGGTGAGGCGACGGCCCTCCGCTCCGGGAGTGGACGGCCGCCGCCGGGCTCCTTCCGTCACCGCGCCGCCGCCCAGGAGTGGGCGACGTCGACCACGACCCGGTCCCCCAGCGGGAACACGCGGAACGGCAGCCGCGCCCGGACTCCGAGGCCGAGCTGGGTCGTCCCCTCGTAGCTCGCGCCGTACCGCGCGTCGCGGAACGTGCGGTAGCCGTCGAGGTCCACGCCGGGAAGCGGTCGGCCGGGCCGCCCGGCGTAGGTGGGCTCGAAGGTCTCCGGGTCGTACGACGGCGCGCCGACCACGATCTCCAGCACCGCGCCGCCGGATATCGGCAGCGGCCGCCCGGATCCGTCCTGGTGGAAGCGGGACACGTAGCGGACGTGGTAGCCGGCCGCGGTCGCCGGAGCGTCGCCCCGGATGTCGAGCACCATCCGGTCGAAGCACGCGTGCCGGCCGGTACGGACGTCCACCAGCGGGCGGTTGGACGCGAACGGCGCGGACTTGGGCAGGCTGCCCCAGGTCACGGCGCACGACGCCGCGGCGCTCCGGGCCGTGGCGGCGGCGCTCGCGGCACCGCCGTCCGCTGCCGCACTCGCCTGGACGGGGCCGACCCCGGCGACGGCGGCGGTGACGAACAGAGTGGTCATTCTTCGCATGGCTGCCCCCTGTGGTGCAATGCGTGCGGTTTCTCCTGTAATAAGGTCAGACAGCGGAAAGCGGAGAAAAGTTGCAGCGCCGGGAGACTCCCTGGAAATCCGCGAAAGCACGGCCCTTCGGCTGCCCGGGCCCGGGGGCGCCGGAAGACCGGAGTCCCCGCGTCTTCCGGCCCCCGGGAAGCGTTCTACGCTGTGAGACGCGCTCACCGTCGAGAGGAAGATGCCCCATGGCCGCCACCCCGGAGTTCAGCTACACGGACCTGCTGCCGCGGGGTGAGGACACCACGCCGTACCGCCTGGTCACCGCCGAAGGCGTCAGCACCTTCGAGGCGGACGGCCGTACCTTCCTCTCCGTGGAGCCGGAGGCGCTGCGGACGCTCGCCGCCGAGGCGATGAAGGACATCGCGCACTACCTGCGGCCCGAGCACCTGGCCCAGCTGCGCCGCATCCTGGACGACCCGGAGGCCAGCGCGAACGACCGCTTCGTCGCGCTGGACCTGCTGAAGAACGCCAACATCGCCGCCGCCGGCGTCCTCCCGATGTGCCAGGACACCGGCACCGCCATCGTGATGGGCAAGCGCGGCCAGCACGTCCTGACGCGCGGCCGGGACGAGGAGGCCCTCTCCCGCGGCATCCACGACGCCTACACGCAGCTCAACCTGCGGTACTCCCAGATGGCGCCGCTGACCATGTGGGAGGAGAAGAACACGGGCACCAACCTGCCCGCGCAGATCGAGCTCTACGCGACGGACGGCGGCGCCTACACGTTCCTCTTCATGGCCAAGGGCGGCGGCAGCGCCAACAAGTCCTTCCTCTTCCAGGAGACGAAGGCGGTGCTGAACGAGGACTCGATGATGGCGTTCCTCGAGGAGAAGATCCGCTCGCTGGGCACGGCCGCCTGCCCGCCGTACCACCTGGCGGTCGTCGTGGGCGGCACCAGCGCCGAGTACGCGCTCAAGACCGCCAAGTACGCCTCCGCGCACTACCTGGACGAGATCCCGGCCGAGGGCTCCCCGGCGGGGCACGGCTTCCGCGACAAGGAGCTGGAGGAGAAGGTCTTCGAGCTCACCCAGAAGATCGGCATCGGCGCCCAGTTCGGCGGCAAGTACTTCTGCCACGACGTGCGGGTCGTACGGCTGCCGCGGCACGGGGCGTCCTGCCCGGTCGCGCTCGCGGTGTCCTGCTCGGCGGACCGGCAGGCGGTCGCGAAGATCACCGCCGAGGGCGTGTTCCTGGAGCAGCTGGAGACCGACCCCGCACGGTTCCTGCCGGAGACCACGGACGACGAGCTGGACGGCGAGGACGAGGTCGTGAAGATCGACCTCGAGCGGCCCATGGACGAGATCCGCGCCGAGCTGACCCGCCACCCGGTGAAGACCCGGCTGTCGCTGACCGGCCCGCTGGTCGTCGCCCGCGACATCGCGCACGCGAAGATCAAGGAACGGCTGGACGCGGGCGAGGAGATGCCGCAGTACCTGCGGGACCACGCGGTGTACTACGCCGGGCCGGCGAAGACGCCGGAGGGCTACGCGTCCGGCTCGTTCGGGCCGACCACGGCCGGGCGCATGGACGCGTACGTGGAGCAGTTCCAGGCGGCCGGCGGCTCCCTGGTGATGCTCGCCAAGGGGAACCGCAGCAAGCAGGTCACCGACGCGTGCGCCGCGCACGGCGGCTTCTACCTCGGCTCGATCGGCGGACCGGCGGCCCGGCTGGCGCAGGACTGCATCCGGAAGGTGGAGGTCCTGGAGTACGAGGAGCTGGGCATGGAGGCGGTCTGGCGGATCGAGGTGGAGGACTTCCCCGCGTTCGTCGTCGTCGACGACAAGGGGAACGACTTCTTCACGGACCCCGGTCCCGCGCAGCCCTTCGTCACCTCCATCCCCGTCGGCGGCCCCGCCCGCTGACGGCTCCGGGCTCCGCCCGGGGGCGGAAAGCGCGCGTTATGTTCGGGGACATGAGCGAGAACGCCGAGTACCGGATCGAACGCGACTCGATGGGCGAGGTGCGGGTGCCCGCGCACGCGAAGTGGCGGGCGCAGACGCAGCGCGCGGTCGGGAACTTCCCGCTGAGCGGGCGGCGCCTGGAGCGCGCGCACATCGAGGCGCTGGCCCACATCAAGGCGGCCGCCGCCACCGTGAACGCGGACCTCGGCGTGCTGGACGCCGGGGTCGCCGACGCGATCCGCGCCGCCGCGGAGGAGGTCGCCGACGGCCGCTGGGACGACCACTTCCCGGTGGACGTCTTCCAGACCGGTTCCGGCACCTCCTCCAACATGAACATGAACGAGGTCGTCGCCACGCTCGCGACCGAGCGGCTGCCCGGCGACGCCACCGTGCACCCGAACGACCACGTCAACGCCAGCCAGTCGTCCAACGACGTCTTCCCGTCCTCCCTCCACATCGCCGCCACCGCCGCCGTCACGCGCGACCTGGTGCCCGCGCTGGAGCACCTCGCGGCGGCGCTGTCCCGCAAGGGCGAGGAGTTCGCGGAGGTGGTCAAGTCCGGGCGCACCCACCTGATGGACGCGACCCCGGTCACGCTGGGCCAGGAGTTCGACGGCTACGCGGCGCAGATGCGGCACGGCGTGGAGCGGCTGCACGCCTCGCTGCCCCGGCTCGCCGAACTGCCGCTCGGCGGCACCGCGGTGGGCACCGGCATCAACACGCCGCCGGGCTTCTCGGGAGCCGTGATCGCGGAGGTCGCCCGCCTCACCGGACTGCCGCTGACCGAGGCGCGGGACCACTTCGAGGCGCAGGGCGCGCGGGACGGACTCGTCGAGACGTCCGGGCAGCTCCGTACGATCGCGGTCGGCCTGACCAAGATCTGCAACGACCTGCGCTGGATGGCGTCCGGCCCGCGCACCGGGCTGGCCGAGATCGCCCTGCCCGACCTGCAGCCGGGCTCCTCGATCATGCCGGGCAAGGTGAACCCGGTGATCCCGGAGGCGGTGCTGATGGTGTGCGCCCAGGTCACCGGCAACGACGCGACCGTCGCGACCGCCGGAGCCGCCGGAAACTTCGAGCTCAACGTGATGCTGCCGGTGATGGCGAGGAACCTGCTCGAATCGGTGCGGCTGCTGAGCCGTGCCGCCCGCCTGCTGGCGGACCGCACGGTCGACGGCATCACCGCGAACACGGAGCGCGCCCGCCTGTACGCGGAGTCGTCACCCTCCGTCGTCACGCCGCTCAACCGCTACATCGGCTACGAGAACGCCGCCGCGGTGGCGAAGAAGGCGCTGGCCGAGGAGAAGACGATCCGGGAGGCGGTACTGGAGGCCGGGTACGTGGACCGGGGCGAGCTGACCCTGGCACAGCTCGACGAGGCGCTGGACGTGCTGCGCATGACCCGGCCGTAGCGCCTGCCCGTGCGGTGAGTGCCGCAGCCCCGGGCGGCACCGCCGAACGGGTGTCGTGCGGCACAGGTCACGGCGCGGCCTGTAAGAGGTTGACTACCCTTTGCCCATGACAGCGCACACGGTGGGCCCGCAGCCGGGCGGGGCGGACGACCCGTACTCCCGCCCCGCCCGGGGCCCGGAGCAGCGCTGGGCCTCCGGTGAGCACATCCTCTGGCGGTACCGCGCCAACGGCCACGACCATCCGCACATCTGCCGCCCGGTGACGGTCGTGCAGGACACCGAGGACCTGCTCGCGGTCTGGATGGCCCCGGACACCGTGTGTGTGAAACCGCAGCTCGTGGACGGCACGCCGGTGCATCGGGAGCCGCTGGCCACCCGCTACACCAAGCCGCGCACCACGACCCTCTCCCGCTGGTTCGGCACCGGCGTGCTGAAGCTGGCCGCGCCCGGCGAGCCCTGGTCGGTGTGGCTGTTCTGGGAGCGGGGGTGGCAATTCAAGAACTGGTACGTGAACCTTGAAGAACCGCGTCACCGGTGGGCGGGCGGGATCGACTCCGAGGACCACTTCCTGGACATCGCCGTCTACCCCGACCGCACCTGGGAGTGGCGGGACGAGGACGAGTTCGCCCAGGCGCAGCAGGCGGGGCTGATGGACAGCGAGAAGGCCGGAAGGGTACGGGAGGCGGGCCGCGCGGCCGTCGAAGGCATCCGCGCCTGGGGTCCGCCGTACAGCGACGGCTGGGAACGCTGGCGCCCGGACCCGCGCTGGACGGTGCCCGCGCTGCCGGCCGACTGGGACCGGTCACCGGTGCCGCGCTCGGAGCCGCCCACCCGCCCGCGGCGCCTCGACGGCACCCCGCGCGGGCCCCGATCCTGAGAGCTGGTCGATCACATGCCTGCCACAACCTGCCGCCACCTCTTGCTGCGCCCCCAGTCCGCAACCGTAGGATCAGCGTCCGGTAGACCGTGCGCTTCCGAGCAACTCCCCTCTTGGGTGGGGGACTTGCCGGTGAGCTGGAGAGGAGCGAGCAGGTGAACGGTGCTGACGGCACCTCCCACGCAAGGGCGGAGGACCACGGCGCCTACGCCGCCCTCGGCCGCGCGGGCCTCGACCGTTCCGGCCAGGCGGAGGCGTTCGACGCGATCGGGGACCGCTACGACGAGGCCTTCCCGCACAAGGAGGGCCAGATCGCGGCCGGCGTCTGGCTCGCGGAGCAGCTTCCGCCCGGCGCCCGGGTGCTCGACCTGGCCTGCGGCACCGGCACGCCGACCGCCCGGCAGCTCACCGAGTCCGGCCTGAAGGTGACGGGCGTCGACCTGTCCCCCGGCATGATCGAGCTGGCCCGGGAGAACGTGCCGGAGGCCGAGTTCCACACCCTCGACATCGCCGATGTGGAGAGCGCGGGCCTCGGCCCGTTCGACGGCGCGGCGGCCTTCTTCGCCCTGCTGATGCTGCCCCGTGCCGAGATCCCGGTCGCACTGCGGATGCTGCACGGCCTGCTCCGCCCCGGCGCGCCGCTGGTGCTGTCGATGGTCGAGGCGGACGTCGACAATTTCTCGATCCCGTTCCTGGGCAACACGATCCGGGTATCCGGCTATCTGCGGGAGGACCTGCACCGGGTCGTCACGGATGCGGGATTCGAGATCGCCGGGGAGGATTCCTATGCCTACGCACCGGCCACCACGGACGTACCGCCCGAGATCCAGATCTTCCTGCACTGTAGAAAGCGCTCGTAAGGGGTGGCCCGCGGGCCGGGCGGGGTCCGGTCCACGAGGCACCCCCGGGCCGGGCCGGCGCCCCGCCGACCCGGCCGCGAGCATGGAGCGCTGGGCGCGCAGGACGCGCAGCCCCGACGGATGGAAACCGAACGCGTGACGGAGCACGAACCGCCTGCGGCGAGCAGGTCCGAGAGCGAGACGGCGCCCGGCGCGGCCGCCCCTGAGGGCGCGCACGCCCAGGTGCCGGACCCCCGCGAGCGGGCCGCCGGGACGCGCCGCGGCCAGGCCGTACACGCGGATCGCGGCCCCGGCGACGCCACCAGCCGCCGCCGGCCGGACGACGCGGCCGCACCGGCGCCCGACCGGAACGCGGCGCGCGGCGCGGCACGGCGGCGCCCGCCCACCACGTCCGCTCCGCCCGGGCCGCCCGGACAGGCGGGGGACGGCGGCTCCGGCGCGCGGCAGCGCCCCCAGCACGACGCGGTGGACTCTCCCGGCACCCCGGACGACGCCAATCCGCCTGCTCCCCAGGCGCCGCCCGCGGGGGCGGCCCCGGACGCGGACGAGGCGGAACGGGCGGAACGGGAGCGGCGCGGCGGGGACAGGTTGCGGTTCGTGGGCGCGGCGACACGCCGGATCGCCCGCGGCGTGGACCTGGACGAGACGGTGCTCGGCCTGTGCCGGGCCAGCGTGCCCGCCTACGCGGACGCGATCCTGGTCTACCTGCGCGACCCGCTGCCGGTGGGCGACGAGCGCCCGGCGAGCCCTGTGGTGCTGCGGCTGCGGCGCAGCGACCGCATTCCGGAGGAGCAGCGGCCCGGCGCGAAGCTGCCGCTGCTGGGCGCGGCCGCGCAGGACGGCAGCGCGGAGGGCGCGGCCGAGCACACGGAGGTACGGCCCGGCGGACCGCTGGCCGAGGTGCTGCGCGGCGTACGCCCGGTGTTCGGCAACTCCGCGGCCGGTGCCGAGGCGCTGCCGGAACTGCTGGGCCGGGGCTGCGAGGTACCGGAAGGCGGTCGGGCGATCCTGGCTCCGCTGCGCGGCCGCCGCCGCGTCATCGGCGCCGCGGTGTTCCTGCGGCGGCCGGAACGTCCGCAGTTCGAGGCGGACGACCTGCTGATCGCGGCCCAGCTGGCGACACACACCGCGCTGGGCGTGGACAAGGCGGTGCTGTACGGCCGCGAGGTGTACATCGCCGACGAGCTCCAGCGCACGATGCTCCCGGACGAGCTGCCGCAGCCGACGGGCTGCACCCTGGCCAGCCGCTATCTGCCGGCCGCCGAGACGGCGCGGGTGGGCGGCGACTGGTACGACGCGATCCCGCTGCCCGGCAGCCGGGTGGCGCTGGTGGTGGGCGACGTGATGGGGCACTCCATGACGTCGGCCGCGATCATGGGCCAGCTGCGGACGACCGCGCAGACCCTGGCGCAGCTCGACCTGCCGCCGCAGGAGGTGCTGCACCACCTGGACGAGCAGGCCCAGCGGCTGGGCAGCGACCGCATGGCGACCTGCCTGTACGCCGTCTACGACCCGGTCGCGCACCGCATCGTGGTGGCGAACGCCGGCCATCCGCCACCCGTGCTGCTGCACCGCGGCGGCGGCGCCGAGGTGCTGCGGATACCCGCGGGCGCCCCGATCGGCGTGGGCGGGGTGGACTTCGAGGCCGTGGAGCTGGATGCGCCCGCCGGGGCGACACTGCTGCTGTACACCGACGGCCTGGTGGAGTCGCGGCAGCGGGACGTGTGGACCGGCATCGAGTTCCTGCGGGAGAAGCTGGCGGAGACGGCGCGGCTGACCCGGCCGGGGACGGCGCCGCCGCTGGAGCCGCTCTGCGACGAGGTGCTGGACATCCTGGGGCCGGGCGACCGGGACGACGACATCGCGCTGCTCGCGGCCCGCTTCGACGGGATCGCGCCGAGCGACGTGGCGTACTGGTATCTGGACCCGCGGGCGCAGACCGCCGGCCAGGCGCGGCGCCTGGTACGGCGGGCGTTGTCCCGCTGGGGGCTGGACGATCTCCAGGACTCGGTGGAGCTGCTGGTCAGCGAGGTGGTCACGAACGCCGTCCGGTACGCGGAGCGCCCGGTGACGCTGCGGCTGCTGTGCACGGACCGGCTGCGGGTCGAGGTCGGCGACGACGTGCCGCAGCTTCCGCGGCTGCGGCAGGCGCGTGCGACGGACGAGGGCGGGCGCGGGCTGTACCTGGTGAACCGCATCGCCCGGCGCTGGGGCGCGACCCGGCTGTCCACCGGCAAGGTGGTGTGGTTCGAGCTGCCGCTGACCGGCGGCGGGCAGCTCACGCCGCCACCGATGCCGCTCGTGATCCCGGAGGACGATCTCGGCCTGACCTGACGGTCCGCCCGCCGCGCAGGCCGAAGCGCCGCGCCCGCCCGCCGCGCACGCAGGGAGCCCCGCACCGCAGGAAGGCGGTGCGGGGCTCGTCGTCGCGTGCCGGCGGGTGCGTCAGGCGGTGGCCAGCGCGGCCTCGGCGTCGACCGTGGTGCTCACGGCCTGGATCACCGAGGCGATCTTGAAGGCCTCCTGGACGGTCTCCCGGTCCACGTCGGCCTTGCGCAGCACCTGCTCGTGCGAGTCGAGGCACATGCCGCAGCCGTTGAGCGCGGAGACCGCGAGCGACCACAGTTCGAAGTCGACCTTCTCCACGCCCGGGTTGCCGATGACGTTCATCCGCAGGCCGGCGCGCAGGGTGCCGTACTCGGGGTCGGAGAGGAGGTGCCGGGTGCGGTAGAAGACGTTGTTCATCGCCATCACCGCGGCGGCGGACTTCGCGGCCGTGTAGGCCTCGGGGCTGAGGTTCTCCCGGGCCTCGGGCTCCAGCTCGCGCAGCACGATCGGCGAGCGGGCCGCGATCGCGCAGGCCAGCACCGTGCCCCACAGCTGCTGCTGCGGGAGGTCGGAGTTGCCGATGACGGAGCCCAGGTTGAGCTTGAGGTCCTTGGCGTAGTCGGGCAGCGCCGACTTCAGGTCAGCGAGCGACATACCGGTCACTCACCGGCCAGCAGCTTGACGGGGTCGAGGGTGTCCTCGCCCTGGGTCCAGTTGCAGGGGCACAGCTCGTCGGTCTGCAGCGCGTCGAGGACCCGGAGGACCTCCTTGGGGTTACGGCCGACGGAACCGGCGGTCACCATGGAGAACTGGATCTCGTTGTTCTGGTCCACGATGAAGACGGCACGCTGGGCGAAGCCGTCCTCGCCCTCGACCCCGCAGTCACGCATCAGCTCGTGCTTGGAGTCGGCGAGCATGGGGAACGGCAGGTCGCGCAGGTCGTCGTGGTCCTTGCGCCACGCGTGGTGCACGAACTCGCTGTCGCCGGAGACGCCCAGGACCTGCGCGTCGCGGTCGGCGAACTCCTCGTTCAGCTTGCCGAAGGCCGCGATCTCCGTCGGGCACACGAAGGTGAAGTCCTTCGGCCAGAAGAAGACGATCTTCCACTTGCCCTCGTAGGTCTTGTGGTCGATCTGCTGGAACTCCTGCCCCTTCTCCAGGGACACACAGGCGGTCAGGTCGAAGGTGGGGAACTTGTCACCGACAGTGAGCACGCGCTCTCCTTGCACAGCGGAAAGCCCCTGGTGCGGGCCTTCCATGGGTTGGACGATCTTCACCCTGCCACAGCCGGTATTGATCAGTTAAATCGACACGATCGAAGAACTTGATTAGATCTCCCTATTTATGCAGGTGGCGGGGGTCTGCGGCGTGCGACCGCGTGGTGTTCCCCACACCGGCGCCGGGGCGGCGGCGCGCGCGCGCCGGCGCACTCCCCTCTTCGCCTCCCGACGCGCACCTCCGGCATTCCTCACGCGGTTTCTCGCATGCATTCCGGGTCGCACCGGAAGGGACGCGGAAAACGCGGGATCGCAGGGAACCCGCGGGAAGGGAGCGCCCCGGATCCGGCCCCGTTCCGGTCGGTACTCCGCTCCGGCGACCGTTTCCGGGCACGAAAGAGCTGCCGTTTTCCCCGAGCCGGGAGGCTCGGGGAAAACGGCAGCCGGACCCCTTCCGGGGCGGGAAGGTTGCTGTTCAGCCGGTCTTGCGCCGGGTGAAGCGCTTCTGTCCCATGGGGCCGCCCATGCCCTTGACCTTCATGCGGCCCTCTTCGTGCGCCCTCCTCGCCCCCGAGGACTTCTTCTTGCGGTCGAGCGCCTCACGGAATTTCGCGCGGGCGTCTTCCCTACCGTCACTGCTGTCCTGCACGTCGGGCATAGGACCTCCTCGATGCGATGCGCAGCGCGCGCTCAGCCTGGCACAGAATGCTGCGGCAGGCGATCGATTATCCCTTCCCGGCACCCGTCACCCTGTGCGGTATCGACGGACACCGGCCCTTGCCGAGCGGCGTCGGCCCCGAGCACCGTGCCGCGGTCGACAGCGTGGGAGGATGCCCGGTGAGCGCGGGAGGCCGCCCGCGACCACGGACCGAGGGGAAGCCCTCATGGAACTGCGCCTGTTCGTCTTCCACCACGCCGGTGGCTCGCACCTCCCCTACCGCGGCTGGCCCGCGTTGCTGCCGTCCTCGTGGGACGTGCGGCTGGTGGACGCGCCGGGCCGCGGTCTGGGGGCGGACCTGGAGCCCATCCCGGACGCCGAGCGCCTGGTGGACCACTTCCTGAAGCACCTCGACCCTGAACTCGACGGCGACTACGCCTTCTTCGGCCACAGCATGGGCGGGCTGATCGCGTACGAGCTGACCCGCCGCATTCTGGACGCCGGCCGTGTACCGCCTCGCTGGCTGGGGCTGTCCGCCCGGAGTACGCCCCGCCCGGAGGGCGAGGGCACCCAGCGGCACCTGCTCTCCGACGGCGAGCTCCGCCGCGAACTCGTGGCCATGGGGGGCACGCCGGGCGCCGTCCTGGAGAACCGCGACATCTGGGAGCTGTTCGCTCCCGTCATCCGCAACGACCTGCGCCTGGTGGAGACCTGGCGGCCGCGCCCGGAGAGCACGCCGATGCCCGTACCGCTGTCGGTGTTCGGGGGCAGGGACGACGCCGTGGCCCCACCCGAGCGGCTGGCGGGCTGGGCCGACCGGGCGGACCGCTTCCTCGGGCTGCGGCTGTTCGAGGGCGGCCACTTCTACTTCCAGCCCGACCCCGCCGCGGTGCTCCGGCAGCTCGTCGAGGACGTCCACCGGGCGCTGTCCCCCGCCGAGGGTCCCCGGAGGACCGCACCGGTCACCGGCTGACGCCGGACACCCGCCGGTGCCGCCGGCGTGCCGGACGTGGATGTGCGGGGGCTGCGCGGTGGATGTTCCGCGCACGTCAGCCGCGGTCGCGGGTCCTCCTGAGACGCCTCCCCTCCGGCCGCACTCCGCCGCAGCGGGAAAGTGGCGCGCCACTCCGTCGAAGGTCTCCGGCATGCGAGGCCGCCGCATCTAGGCTGTGATGCTCTGTGACCGCACCACTACACACAGGAGTCACCATGCGCGTTCGTACCTCGCTCGCCGCCGTCGCCCTCGCCACCGTTGGCGTCCTGGGCGCCGCGGGCACCGCCTCCGCCGACAGCATCGCGCGCGGCGCGGCCGCCAACTCGCCGGGCCTGCTCTCCGGCAACGTCGTCCAGGTGCCGATCCACGTGCCGGTCAACGCGTGCGGGAACAGCCTCAACCTGGTCGGCGCCCTCAACCCGACGTTCGGCAACGGCTGCGTCAACGACTGACGCCGTACCGGGGTGGAAGCCGGAGGGGCGGGCCGGAGCCCGCCCCTCCGGCCCGTCCGGCAGCCCGGAGGACGCACGGACCGGCCCCGGTTAGCATCGGCTCCAGACCGACCGGAAGCCGTGTACCGGAGGCCCGAGATCACTTCGCCCAGGCGCGGCGCCCCCCGCCGGCCCACCCTGTCCCAGCTCCGCGCGTTCGCCGCCGTCGCGGAGCATCTGCACTTCCGCGACGCCGCGGCCGCCATCGGCATGAGCCAGCCGGCCCTCTCCGGCGCCGTCGCCGCGCTGGAGGAGTCCCTGGGCGTGCAGCTGCTGGAGCGCACCACCCGGAAGGTCCTCCTCTCCCCCGCCGGTGAGCGGCTCGCCGCACGCACCCACCGGGTGCTGGAGTGCTTCGCCGAACTGCTGGACGAGGCGGAGGCCGCCCGCGCACCGTTCACCGGCGTGCTGCGGCTGGGGGTCATCCCCACCTGCGCCCCCTACCTGCTGCCCACCGTGCTGCGCCTGGTGCACGAGCGGTACCCGGCGCTGGACCTCCAGGTGCACGAGGAGCAGACCGCCTCGCTGCTGGACGGACTCGTCGGGGGGCGGCTGGACGTGCTGCTGCTCGCCGCGCCGCTCACCACCGCCGGCGTGACCGAGATCCCGCTCTTCGACGAGGACTTCGTGTTGGTCACCCCGCAGACGCACGCGTACGCCGGGCAGCGCGACGTGCCGCGCAGCGCGCTGCGCGAGCTGGATCTGCTGCTGCTGGACGAGGGTCACTGCCTGCGGGACCAGACCCTCGACGTCTGCCGCGAGGCCGGCCGGTCGCCCGGCGGTTCGCTGACCACCAGCGCGGCCGGCCTGTCCACGCTGGTGCAGCTGGTCGCCGGCGGCATGGGTGTCACCCTGCTGCCGCGCACGGCCGTCCGCCTGGAGACCGGGCGCAGCGAGCAGCTGGCGACGGGCGACTTCGCCGAGCCGGCCCCGTACCGGCGGATCGTGCTGGCCATGCGCGGCGGCGCGGCCCGCGGCGAGGAGTTCGCCGCCTTCGCGGACGCGCTGCGCGAGGCGCTGTCCGAGCTGCCGGTGCGCCCGGCCCACGGCTGACGGACGCCCGACCGGCGCAGCCGCGACGCCTCCACGCGCCGCCCCGCGCCGTCACACCCACCGGAGCCGGACGGGAGGTGACCCGTGCGCGGTGACGGGGTACCCGGCGACACGCCGGTCCCGCACCCTCCGCGTCCGGTGCCCGGACCGCCGCCGAACGGCGGACGGACGGGTTGCCCGAGGCGCCCGGGTGGAAGGGCCGGATCCGCATGGAGAACCGCACAGTCACGCGGGACGGGAGAAGTTTCATGACCGGCTACACGACCAACAACGCGGGTATCCCGGTGGAGAGCGACGAGCACTCGCTGACCGTCGGCCCCGACGGACCGATCCTGCTCCAGGACCACTACCTGATCGAGAAGATGGCCCAGTTCAACCGGGAGCGGGTCCCCGAGCGGGTGGTGCACGCCAAGGGCGGCGGCGCGTACGGCGTCTTCGAGGTGACCAACGACGTCAGCCAGTACACCAAGGCGGACCTGTTCCAGCCGGGCCGGAGGACCGGGATGCTGGCCCGGTTCTCCACCGTCGCGGGCGAGCAGGGCAGTCCCGACACCTGGCGGGACCCGCGCGGCTTCGCGCTGAAGTTCTACACCGAGCACGGCAACTACGACATGGTCGGCAACAACACCCCGGTGTTCTTCGTGCGCGACCCGTCGAAGTTCCAGGACTTCATCCGCAGCCAGAAGCGCCGTCCGGACAACGGGCTGCGCGACCACGACATGCAGTGGGACTTCTGGACGCTCTCCCCCGAGTCGGCGCACCAGGTCACCTGGCTGATGGGCGACCGGGGCATTCCCCGCTCCTGGCGCCACATGAACGGGTACAGCTCGCACACCTACATGTGGGTCAACGGCGGCGGCGAGCGCTTCTGGGTCAAATATCACTTCAAGACCGACCAGGGCATCGACTTCCTGCCCCAGGAGGAGGCGGACCGGCTCGCCGGCGAGGACGGCGACTTCCACCGGCGGGACCTCTTCGACGCCATCGAGCGGGGTGAGGCCCCGACCTGGACGATGTACGTGCAGGTCATGCCGTTCGACGACGCGCCGGACTACCGGTTCAACCCGTTCGACCTGACCAAGGTCTGGCCGCACGGCGACTACCCGCTGATCGAGGTCGGCCGGATGACGCTGAACCGGAACCCGGAGGACTTCTTCGTCCACATCGAGCAGGCGGCGTTCGAGCCGTCGAACCTGGTACCGGGCATCGGCCCGTCGCCGGACAAGATGCTGCTGGGCCGGCTCTTCTCCTACCCCGACACGCACCGGTACCGGATCGGGCCGAACTACGTCCAGCTGCCGCCCAACCGCCCGCAGGCGCCGGTGCGGTCGTACGCGAAGGACGGCCCGATGCGCTACGAGCCGCCGAACACCGCCCGGCCGTACGCACCCAACTCCTACGGCGGCCCGGAGGCCGACACCGCGCGGTTCGGCGAGCCGGACGGCTGGGCCACGGCGGGCGAGATGGTCCGCGAGGCGTACGCGCTGCGCAGCGAGGACGACGACTGGGGACAGCCCGGGACCATGGTCCGGCAGGTGCTGGACGACGCCGCCCGGGACCGCCTGGTGGGCAACGTCACCGGACACCTGCTCGACGGGGTGAGCCGCCCGGTGCTGGACCGCGCGCTGCAGTACTGGCGCAACATCGACAAGAACGTCGGCGACCGGATCGCCACCGCCGTCAACGGCGGCTGACCCGCACCGGCGCGACCCCCCACCGCCGCGGCCCCCGTCCACCGTTCCGTCCGGACGGGGGTCGCTGCTCTCCCGGGTATACATCGCGTGTATACACATGGTGTACAGTCCCGGTCATGTCCATCAGTCACACTCTGCTCGGCCTTCTGGAGTCCGGGCCACGTCACGGTTACGACCTCAAGCGCGCCTTCGACGAGCGCTTCGGTCACGACCGGCAGCTGCACTACGGGCAGGTCTACTCGACCATGTCCCGGCTGCTCAAGAACGGCCTCGTCGAGGTCGAGGGGATAGAGGCCGGCGAGGGCCCGGACCGCAAGCGCTACGCCATCACCGACGCCGGGGTCACCGACGTCGACACCTGGCTCGGCCGCCCGGAGAAGCCCGAGCCGTACCTCCAGAGCGTGCTCTACAGCAAGGTCGTGCTCTCGCTGCTCACCGGCCGGGACGCCGCCCACCTCCTGGACGTCCAGCGCACCGAGCACCTGCGGCTGATGCGGGAGCTCACCCGCCGCAAGCGCGACGGCGACCTCGCGGACCAGCTGATCTGCGACCACGCCCTGTTCCATCTGGAGGCCGACCTGCGCTGGCTCGAACTCGCCGCCGCCCGGCTCGACAAGCTCGCCGCGGAGGTGCGGTCATGACCGAGCACGCCACGACGGCGCACGCCCTGCTCACCGCCACCGGCCTGCACAAGACCTACGGCGCCACGCCCGCCCTGGCCGGCGCGGACTTCTCGCTGCACGCCGGCGAGGTCGTCGCCGTGATGGGGCCCTCCGGCTCCGGCAAGTCCACTCTGCTGCACTGCCTGGCCGGCATCGTGCCGCCGGACGCGGGCTCGGTCCGCTACCGCGGCCAGGACCTCTCCGGGCTGTCCGACGCCCGCCGCAGCGCCCTGCGCCGCTCCGACTTCGGCTTCGTCTTCCAGTTCGGCCAGCTCGTGCCGGAGCTGACCTGCGCGGAGAACGTCGCCCTGCCGCTGCGGCTGACCGGAACCGGCCGCAAGCAGGCGGAGGCGCGCGCCGTCGAGTGGCTGGAGCGGCTGGAGGTCGCGGACGTCCGCCACCACCGGCCGGGCCAGGTCTCCGGCGGCCAGGGTCAGCGCGTGGCCATCGCCCGCGCACTGGTCGGCACCCCCCGGGTGGTGTTCGCCGACGAGCCGACCGGCGCGCTCGACTCACTCAACGGGGAGCACGTCATGGAGCTGCTCACCGACGCCGCACGGGACACGAACGCCGCCGTCGTGCTGGTCACCCACGAGTCACGGGTCGCCGCCTACGCCGACCGCGAGGTCGTCGTGCGGGACGGACGGGCGCAGGACCTGGCGGGTGCGACCCGATGACCCGGACGACACTCGCCCCGCCCCCGCCCGCCCCCCAAGCGGACCGGGACCGTCCACAGCCCGGCACGCTGCGCCGCTGGGCCGCGGACCTCGCCATGGGCGCCCGCTTCGCGGTCGGCGGCGGACGCGAGGGCTGGGCGCGCACGGTGCTCACGGCGTTCGGCGTCGGCCTCGGGGTGACGGTGCTGCTGGTGGCGGCGTCCGTGCCGAACATGATCGGCGCCCGCGAGGCACGCACCGACGCCCGCGAGAACTACGGCTTCACCTCGGGCGGGGCGGCGATCCAGAAGTCCGACCGGTCGGCGCTCCAGCTCACCACCGACACCACCTACCACGGCGAACGGGTGCGCGGGCGCATCCTCCAGCCGGAGGGCGACCGGCCGCCGGTGCCGCCCGGCATCGACGCATTGCCCGGCCCCGGCGAGATGCTGGCCTCCCCCGCGCTGCACGACCTGCTCGACGCGCCCGACGGCGCGCTGCTCCAGGAGCGGCTGCCGTACGAGATCGTCGGCACCATCACCAAGGAGGGCCTGGCCGGCCCCGGCGAACTCACCTACTACGCGGGCAGCGACGAACTGGCCGAGGTGGACAACGCCTCCCGCATCGACCGGTTCGACGTCGTGGGCCCGCCCGAACCGCTGCACCCGGTCCTGCTGCTGCTCATCGTCGTGATCTGCGTGGTGCTGCTGCTGCCGGTGGGCGCCTTCATGGCGGCCGCCGTACGGTTCGGCACCGAACGGCGCGACCGGAGACTCGCCGCGCTGCGCCTGGTCGGCACCGACGGCCGGGCGACCCGCCGTATCGCTGCGGGCGAGGCGGGAGCGGCCGCGCTGCTCGGCCTCGCCGTCGGCACCGCGGGCTTCCTGGCCCTGCGCCCCGCCCTCAGCGGGCTGCGGATGCGGGAGCTGAGCGTCTTCACCTCGGACGTGGTGCCCGACCCGTTGATCACCGTGCTCATCGCGCTGGCCGTCCCCGGCTGCGCCGTGCTGGTGACGCTGCTGGCGCTGCGCGGCGTGGTGATCGAGCCGCTGGGCGTGGTGCGCAGGTCGGAGCCGCGGCGACGCCGCCTGTGGTGGCGGCTGATCCCGCCGGTGCTCGGACTCGGCCTGCTCGTCCCGCTGTTCGGTGACTTCGCCGAGGAGGGCGGACAGTTCGAGACCGCGATGGTGGCGGGCGGCATCGTGCTGATTCTGGTGGGCGTCACGGCGCTGCTGCCGTGGCTCGTGGAGTTCGCGGTACGGCGCCTGCACGGCGGCCGCCTGCCGTTCCAGCTCGCGGTGCGCCGGCTCCAGCTCGACAGCGGCACGGCGGCCCGCGCGGTCAGCGGCATCACCGTCGCGGTGGCCGGTTCGATCGCCCTGGCCGGTCTTCTCGGCTCCGTCGCCGAACAGGAGACGCGGCAGACCGGGCAGGACCCCACGCGCGCCCAGATGGCCGTGCACGCGGACCCCTCCGCCGTGGGCGGTGCGGACGCGTTCGCCGCCCGGCTGGCGGACGCCCGGGGCGTGCGGGACGCCTGGGGCGTCACCCGCGGCTACGTGTTCGAGGCGGGCGAGAACCCGGACGACTCACCCTGGGTCGGCGTCAACGTCGCCGACTGCGCCACCCTGCGACGGCTGGCACCGCTGCCCTCCTGCGAGAACGGAGACGTGTTCCTCGCTCCTGCCCGCGAGCAGCACTCCTCGTACGCCCTGGACGTCGAGCCGGGCACGCGGCTCGACCTCGACAACCCTGCTCAGGAGGACGGCCGGAAGCGCACGGAGCCGGACCCCGGCATCTGGACCGTGCCCGAGGACGCCCGCACGGTGAAGACCCTCGAGGACCCGTCGGGGTGGCTCACCGAAGGGGTGCTGGCGACGCCCGGGGCCTTGGACGCCGGGCGGTTCCCGTCCGCCAGGGCCGCGCTGTTCGTCCGCCTGGACCCGGGCGAACCCGAGGCCCGGGAGTACGTGCGCAACGCGGTCGCCGCGGTGGGGCCCGACCCGTACGTCATGGACCTCACCTCGGAGAACACCAGCCGCGAACTCCAGATGATCCAGCGCGGCCTGTACGTGGGCGCGGTGGGGATCCTGGTCCTGATCGGCGCCAGCATGATCGTCTCGGTGCTGGAACAGCTCCGGGAGCGCAAGCGGCTGTTGTCGGTGCTGGTCGCCTTCGGCACCCGGCGCTCGACGCTCGCCTGGTCGGTGCTCTGGCAGACCGCGCTCCCCGTCCTGCTGGGCCTCGCGCTCGCGGCCCTCACCGGTGCCGGGCTCGGCGCGGTGCTGCTGCGGATCGCCGGCCTGCCGATGGGCGTCGACGGGGCGGCACTCGGGGCGATGACCGGGCTCGGCGGTGCGCTGATCGTCGTGGTGACCCTGCTGAGCCTGCCGGTGCTGTGGCGGCTGATGCGGCCGGACGGCCTGCGCACGGAGTGAACGGGCGGCGGTCCGGGCCGGCACGGGGGGCTGGACCGGACCGCCGCCACCCCTTAAAGTGATATCACTTTGCTAGACCAGCACCGTACGCGAAACGGGGGAACCACCATGCCCGACCACGACATGACCGCCCAGCCCGACGAACTGCCCGACATGCCGGCACCCCAGGTGCGGGAGAAGGCCGCACACAGCATCGGCGGCGGCCTCGCGCTCCTCTTCGGCCTCGTCGGCTTCCTGCTCGGCGCGGGCGGCATCGCCCTCGGCGGCACCCTCATCGGCAACGGGACCGCGGGCGTCGGCGCGCCGCTGCTGATCATCGGCATCGTGCTGCTGATCGGCTCCGTCTTCGCCATGGCCGGCCTCAACATGGTCGCCCCCGGCGAAGCGCGCGTGGTCCAGTTCTTCGGCCGCTACACCGGCACCATCCGCGCCGACGGCCTGCGCTGGGTCAACCCGCTGACCACCCGCACCAAGATCTCCACCCGCGTCCGCAACCACGAGACCGCCGTGCTCAAGGTCAACGACGCCTACGGCAACCCGATCGAGCTGGCCGCGGTCGTCGTGTGGCAGGTCGCGGACACCGCGCAGGCCACCTTCGAGGTGGACGACTACGTCGAGTTCGTCTCCACCCAGACCGAGGCCGCCGTCCGGCACATCGCCATCGAGTACCCGTACGACGCCCACGACGAGGACGCACTGTCGCTGCGCGGCAACGCCGAGGAGATCACCGAGAAGCTCGCCGTCGAACTGACGGCGCGCGTGCAGGCGGCCGGCGTCACCATCATCGAGTCCCGCTTCACCCACCTCGCCTACGCGCCGGAGATCGCCTCCGCGATGCTCCAGCGACAGCAGGCCGGCGCGGTGGTCGCGGCACGGAAGACCATCGTCGACGGCGCATGCGGCATGGTCGAGGACGCGGTGAGCCGGATCGCGGCGCAGGACTTCGTGGAACTCGACGAGGAGCGCAAGGCGGCCATGGTGAGCAACCTGCTGGTCGTGCTGTGCGGCGACCGGTCCCCGCAGCCCGTGCTGAACACCGGGACGCTCCACCAGTGACCGCCGACGGCGGCGCCGCCGCCGCCGACGACGACGAGGGTGCACCGCCCCCGAAGCGGCGGGCGCAGCAGCGCAAGCAGGTGCTGCTGCGCCTGGACCCGGCGATGCACGACGCGCTGGCGCGCTGGGCGGCACACGAACTGCGCTCCACGAACGCGCAGATCGACTACCTGCTGCGGGAGGCGCTGCGCGCGGCGGGGCGGCTGCCCCGCGACGCCCGGCCCCACCCCCGCCGCGGCCGCCCGCCCTCCGACTCCTGACCCGCGAGGCCCGCCGCGACGGCGGCACCGGGTGCCGGTGCGGCCCGGAGGCGGGAGGGTCAGCGGTGCGGCGGCTGTTCGCTGCCGGTGCCGGGGCCGTTCCCGCTGCCGCCGGGGCCGTTCCCCTCGTCGGGGGCGCCGGGAGCGGCGTCCGCCGCATCGTCGGCGATGTCCCGCTGCTCCGGCGCGGGAGGAGCGGTCGTCGGCTCGGCCGGCCTCGCAGCGCTCGTCGAAGCCGACGGCGCGGACGTGGGCGCGACCGCCGCGACCGTCGCGCCGTACGGTCCCGGGCCCCGTCCCTCCGTGGAGCGCCGTACCGCCTGCTCGTGCGCGTACGCCCGCAGGTAGCCGACGGCCGTGTTGGTCACCGCGACCAGCGGCACGGCCACCACGGCGCCGGGGATGCCGGCGATGAGGCCGCCCGCGGTGACGGACAGGACCACGCCCAGTGGGTGCACCCGCACCAGCCGCCCCAGGATGAAGGGCTGCAGGATGTGGCTCTCGATCTGCTGGACGGCCAGCACCACCGCGAGCACGAGCAGCGAGGTGAACAGGCCGTTCGTGACCAGCGCGACCAGAACCGCCAGCGCACCGGAGGTCACGGCACCCACGATGGGCACGAAGGAGAAGAGGAAGATCAGCACGGCGAGCGGCACCGCCATCGGCACGTCGAGGAAGTAGAGGCCGATGCCGATGAAGAGACCGTCGATCAGGGCGACGATCACCGTGCCGCGCACGTACCCGGTGAGGGTGACCCACGCCCGCGGGCCGGCTCCGGCGACGCCCTCCCGCGCGGCGGCGGGGACGAAGTTGAGGGTCCAGTCCCACACCCGGCGGCCGTCGTACAGCAGGAACAGCGTCACGAACATGGCCAGCAGCGCGCCGGAGAAGAACTCCAGCACCACGGTCACACCGGTGAGGCTCGCGCTGGTGATGGTCTTGCTGTTGTCGCCGATCCAGTCGCTGACCGTGCCGGCGATGTTGTTGACCTGGTCCTCGGAGACGTGGAAGGGGCCGTTGACGGCCCACCTCTTGAGCTCCTCGATGCCGTCCTGGATGCGCTCGGTCAGGGTCGGCAGGTTCTCCATGATCTGCCAGGCGACGAACCAGCCGATGAGACCGATGAAGACGGTGCCCATGATGAACGTGAGCAGGGTCGCCAGACCCCGGGCGACGCCCAGCCGGCGCAGCCGGGCCACCGTGGGCTGGAGCAGCGCGGTGATCAGCAGGCCTGCGGAGAACGCGATGATCAGCAGGCTGACGGTGCTGACGACCTTGGTGAGCACCCAGATGACGCCGGCCAGGACGAGCAGCCGCCAGCCGGCCTCGGCCGCCACCCGCATGCCCCACGGGATCGCGGCGGCCGGCTCGGGCTTGGCCACGACGGCCGGCGCGTAGGAGGGGGGTGCCGGGTAGCCGCGCGGGTCCTGCTCGCCGTCGTCCCCGGAACCGAAGCCCGAACCCGAACCGCCGCCCGGCCCGGAACCGGACCCGCCGGGTCCGGAGAGCGCCGCATCGTCCATGGTGGCCCGCGCCCGGCGTTCGGCGGCGCGGGCGGCCCACTTCTGCACGCCGTCCAGGAACCTGTCGACCCTGCGTTCCCGTTCCATCCCGTTCCTCCGCCCCCCGTGGGTCCCGTGTCCCGTGTGCTGTGCGGTCGCCCGCGCTGCGCGCCTGCTCGTCGTGTGGGGGACGACGTTACCGGCGCGGAAGGTTGCCTTCCGCCCCCCACGCCACCGTGGTCACTCCCCGCACATGCAGCTGCCCCTGACCAGTATCCCGGTCAGGGGCAGTCATGCGTGCTGCGGCGGCCCGGAACGCTCCTCGGCGGGAGCGGGTGCTCAGGGCTGCGGCCGGCTCAGTACCAGTTGTTGGCCTGCCAGAAGTCCCATGCGCCGCACGGGCTGCCGTAGCGGTCGTTCATGTAGTTCACGCCCCACTTGATCTGGGTCGCCGGATTGGTCCGCCAGTCGGCGCCGGCGGAAGCCATCTTCGTCCCGGGCAGGGCCTGCATCAGGCCGTACGCGCCGGAGGACGGGTTGGTGGCGGTGTAGTCCCAGCCCGACTCGTGGTCGACGATGTTGGAGAAGCACTGGAACTGGCCTGCTCCGACGATCTGCCGTGCCATCGCCTGGACCTCGGCGGTGGTGTACGAGGACTGGACGGCGAAGTCCGTACGCTCGGCGTTGCGGCTGGCGGCCTCGGCCTCCTCGCGCTCCTTCGCCTCGCGTGCCGCTTCCTCGGCCGCCTCCTTCTTGGCGGCGGCGTCCTCGGCGGCCTGCTTGCGCGCGGCCTCCTGGGCCGACTTCTTGGCTTCGGAGTGCGCAGCGGTCGTCTGGGCGTCCGCCTGCTGCGTCAGGGAGACGGTCTGAACCTGGGCGTTGCCACCCGCAGGTATGTCGGCGAGGAGCGTCGCGTCGGCGGCAGTGGCCTCGATGTCGTTCGAGGGTGCCTGCTCGCTCCCCGAAGCCACACCGACGACGGCGCCGACAGTGGTGACCGCGGTGGCTGACGCCACGGCGAATCCCCGGACCGAAATCCGGCTCACACGGTTTCCTTCCCACATCGCCCACGGGAGGGACCCGCGGGCGCAATCGTGCCCCTGGCGCTGGACCCCCACACCGTTGCGGGAGTCGCGGGCCCGGGCGGTCTCCCGATGGCGGGAGCCCGCGTGGTTCCTCGGGCGGCATACGGCTGACGGCTGTTGACTTGTGTGGTGCTGCACCGCTGGGGTGCTGGAGTGCCGTATGCGGGGCCTGACAGAACCCACACCCTGCCGGACGCGGCGGGGTTGAGGCAATTCTGCACCGAGTGGGAAAGTTCACAGGGGGTTTGGCGGGTGTGTTTGCCGGAAACACGGGTGCGGCCGAGCCCCGGATGAGTAAGCTGCTTCGCCCACTCGTACGAGACTCGGCCGCCAACTGGCGGGGCAGGGTATTAAATCCGACCTTCCTCCAGCATTTCGGTCACCAGCGCGGCGATCGGCGAACGCTCCGAACGCGTGAGCGTGATGTGCGAGAAGAGCGGGTGGCCCTTGAGCCGTTCCACGACCGCCACCACTCCGTCGTACCGGCCGACGCGCAGATTGTCCCGCTGTGCCACGTCATGGGTGAGAACGACGCGCGAGTCCTGCCCGATGCGCGAGAGCACCGTCAACAGCACGTTCCGTTCCAGGGACTGGGCCTCGTCCACGATGACGAACGCGTCGTGCAGCGAACGGCCCCGGATGTGCGTCAGCGGCAGCACCTCGAGCATGCCGCGGGCGACGACCTCCTCGATGACGTCCCGGCTGGTCACCGCCGACAGCGTGTCGAAGACGGCCTGCGCCCAGGGGTTCATCTTCTCGTCGTGGGTGCCCGGCAGGTAGCCGAGGTCCTGCCCGCCCACCGCGTACAGCGGGCGGAAGACCATCACCTTCCGGTGCTGCCGTCTTTCCAGCACGGCCTCCAGGCCGGCGCACAGCGCCAGCGCGCTCTTGCCCGTGCCCGCCCGGCCGCCCATGGAGAGGATGCCGATCTCCGGGTCGAGCAGCAGGTCCAGCGCGATCCGCTGCTCGGCGCTGCGGCCCTTGATGCCGAACACCTCACGGTCGCCGCGCACCAGCTTGATTCGGCCCTCCGCCGTCACCCTCCCGAGCGCCTTGCCCTTCTCCGACTGGAGCACCAGGCCGGTGTGCACGGGCAGGTCGGCGGCCTGCGGCAGGAGCACGGACTCCTGCGCGAAGAGCTCGTCGATGTCCTCCCCGGGCAGCGTCAGTTCCGCCATGCCGGTCCAGCCGGAGTCCGTGATGGCGAGTTCCGCGCGGTACTCCTCGGCGAGCAGGCCGACCGACGACGCCTTGATGCGCAGCGGCAGGTCCTTCGAGACGACCGTGACGTCGTAGCCCTCGGCCTGGAGGTTGCGGGCCACCGCGAGGATGCGGGTGTCGTTGTCCTCCATTCTCCCGTGCCCCTTGGAAAGGGCAGCGGGGAGCACGGCGACGTCCGTGTTGTTGAGCTCGACGCGCAGCGTCCCGCCGAGTTCGCCGACCGGCAACGGCACGTCCAGCCTGCCGTGCCGGATCCGGTACTCGTCGAGGAGGCGCAGGGCCTGCCGCGCGAAGTAGCCCAGCTCCGGGTGGTGGCGCTTGGCCTCCAGCTCCGTGACCACGACCACCGGGAGCACGACCTCGTGCTCGTCGAAGCGGGTCATGGCCGCCGGATCGGCGAGCAGGACGCTGGTGTCGATCACATAGGTGCGCCGGTCGGGTGTGAGGCGCTTCTTGCTGTTCGCCACGGGTGGACGTACCCCCTCGGATGAGGTCGGAAGCGACGGCGTCGCGGGGGAAGAGACCGGGTCGGGCCACGTAGAACGGGCCGGACTCCGGCCCTCTCCCGACGGTCGCCGCGCTTGGGGCGCGGTCTTCCGTGGTCGCTCAACGGGCCTCCCGGCGGCCGCTCCGTGGACGGCGCGGCCATGTGAGATATTCCCGCCGGAGCGAAGGAGCATGCAACGGGGGGCGACACCACGCGAACGGGCACGTTTCGGTTCGGTGACGAGCGCCCCGGCGCGAGGTGGCGCGGGCGAGGGGGGCGCGTGCGGGGGTCAGCCCCCGTAGCGGCGGTGGCGGGCGGCGTAGTCGCGCATCGCCCGCAGGAAGTCGACCTTGCGGAAGGCCGGCCAGAACACGTCGCAGAAGTAGTACTCCGAGTGGGCGCTCTGCCAGAGCATGAAGCCGGACAGCCGCTGCTCCCCGCTGGTGCGGATCACCAGGTCCGGGTCGGGCTGGCCGCTGGTGTAGAGGTGTTCGGCGATGTCCTCGACGGTGAGGTTCTCGGCCAGCTCGTGGAGGCCGGTGCCGCGGCCGGCGTGGTCGGCGAGCAGCGAGCGCACGGCGTCGGCGATCTCCTGCCGGCCGCCGTACCCGACGGCGACGTTCACGACTATCCCGTCCACACTGCCGGCCCTCTCCTCGGCCTCCTTCAACACCCGCTGGGTGCGGCCGGGCAGCAGGTCGAGCTGGCCCACGTGGTGCACCCGCCAGCGGCCGTCGGCGGCCAGGTCGCGCACCGTGTCCTCAATGATGCCCAGGAGCGGCAGCAGCTCGTTGTCCGGGCGGCTCAGGTTGTCCGTGGAGAGCAGCCACAGCGTGACCACCTGGACGTCCGTCTCGGAGCACCAGCCCAGCAGTTCCTGGATCTTCCCGGCGCCGGCCCGGTGGCCCTGCTCGGTGGTCCCCCCGGAAGCGCGAGCCCAGCGGCGGTTGCCGTCCAGGATCACCCCGATGTGCTCCGGCACCCGCGCGAGGTCGAGGCGGTCCTCCACCCGCCGCGCGTAGAGCCTGTACACCAGGTCGCGAAGCTTCATGGGAATGGCCAGCCCTCCGTGCCGTGTCCGGGAATCACAGAACCCTACTGCCGGTCCCCCGTCCGGGCGAATCCGGGCAACCGGACTCCACCACCCGGGTAAGCACCCGTCACGCCCACGGATCACCGCGATCACCGGGGCCACGACCGTCACCCCGATCGCTGCGGTCACCCGCCCGGCGTGGCAGGAGGCGGGTTCGTCACCGCTTGATATGACGGTCTCATGAACGACGCACCCCACTACCGCGCCGCGGACAGCCGTTACGACACCATGACGTACCGGCGCTCCGGCCGCAGCGGGCTGAAACTCCCGGCGATCTCCCTCGGCCTGTGGCACAACTTCGGCGACGACCGCGCCCTCGGCGCCCAGCGCGCCATCCTGCGCCGCGCCTTCGACCTCGGTGTCACGCACTTCGACCTGGCCAACAACTACGGCCCACCGCCCGGCTCCGCCGAGCTGAACTTCGGCACGCTCCTCGCCCAGGACTTCCGCCCGTACCGCGACGAGCTGGTGATCTCCACCAAGGCCGGCTACGACATGCACCCCGGCCCGTACGGCGAATGGGGCTCCCGCAAGTACCTGCTCTCCTCGCTGGACGCCTCGCTGCGGCGGATGGGGCTCGACTACGTCGACATCTTCTACTCGCACCGCTTCGACCCGGACACCCCGCTCGAGGAGACCATGGGGGCCCTGGCCTCCGCCGTGCACCAGGGAAAGGCGCTGTACGTGGGCGTCTCCTCGTACAACGCGGCGCGCACGCGCGAGGCGGCGCGGCTGCTGCGCGACATGGGCGTACGGCCGCTGATCCACCAGCCGTCCTACTCGATGATCAACCGGTGGACGGAGGACGACGGCCTGCTCGACACGCTGGAGGAGGAGAGCATGGGCTGCATCTCCTTCGCCCCGCTCCAGCAGGGCATGCTCACCGACAAGTACCTGGGCGGCATCCCGGAGGGTTCCCGGGCCACACAGGGCAAGTCGTTCGACCCCGGCTGGCTGACGGACGAGGTACGCCGCCGGCTGGGCGGCCTGAACGACATCGCGCAGCAGCGGGGCCAGTCCCTCGCGCAGCTCGCCCTGTCCTGGGTGCTGCGCGACCCGCGGATGACCTCGGCGCTCATCGGCGCGAGCAGTGTGGCGCAACTGGAGGCGAACGTGGCGGCGCTGGACGGACCCGCGCTGACCGACGCGGAGCTGGCGGACATCGACGCGCTGGCCACCTCGGAGCCCGGCGTGAACATCTGGTCCCGCAGCAGCGAGAGCTGAGCGCCGGGGCCGGACGGGGGCCGGGGCGAGCGGGCCCCGCCACCTGCTACCGGGGGCGGGCACCCCGCACACGAAAAGCGGGCCGGTCCGAGGGGGGAGTCGGACCGGCCCGAGGGGGGGTTTCCACCATAGCCCCTCCAGGGCCGTGCTCGGAGCACACTCGCCGGGTTTCCCTTCCGGAACCCTTCCGGAACCCGTCCGGCGCACCCGGCCCCACGCCCCGGGACCGGCCTCGCCGGGGGTGCGTCAGGCCGCGAGCAGGAGACCCCCCAGCGTGCCCAGCACCATGAAGGGGCCGAAGGCGAGCGCGCTGCTCCGGGTGGCGCGTCCGCGCAGGACGAGGGCGGTTCCGTAGACCGCGCCGGAGAGGAAACCGAGGAACGCGCCGGTCAGCAGCGCACCCCAGCCGTACCAGCCCAGGGCCAGCCCCAGCGGCAGGGCGAGCTTCACGTCGCCGAAGCCCATCGCATTCGGTTGAATGAGAAACAACACACCATGGGCGGCGCTCAGCACCACCCCTCCGAGCAGGGCACGAGGCCAGCTCCCGCCCGCTCCGGGTAGCAGCGCGGCGACGCCCAGTAGCGCGGCCGTACCGAACGCCAGTGGCATGGTGAGGATGTCGGGCAGCCGGTTGACGGCCCGGTCCACCGCGGCGAGCAGCAGCGCCACCGGGACGCCGAGGAGCCACACCGCCAGCTCCGGTCGCGGCCCGACCACGAGGGCGAGCGCCGCACACACCAGGGCCGAGCCCGCGGAGAACGCCCGCGCCGAGCGGCCGTACGTCCCGCAGACCCCGCACCGAGCACGGCCCAGCCACCCGCCGCCCCGCCCGCGCAGCGGATGCCCGTCCGGGCACCGGCCCCGCCACGCCTCCCCCGGCTCCACCGACAAGCGGTACGCCGGCCGGGGCAGCAGCGCCCCGGCCCCCGCCCCGTAACCGGCCGCCACCAGCACCCTCAACCCCTCGGCCACGTCCACGCGGTGAGCGTACGCGCCACGGCACCGCACGGGTACGGTGCCGCGGGCCGGTGCGCGGCCCGCCGTCAGCCCACGTCGCGGCCGAGCCAGGCGGCGAGCCGGGTGTAGGGGTCGGCGTCCGGAGCGGTCGGGCGTACCGGGCCGAAGGGCACGGCACCGCCCCGGGGTTCGGCGGGGAGGACCTGTTCGGCGAAGGGCAGAGCCGCCTCGGCGAGCCGCGCGTCGAGACCGGCGGCCACGCCCAGTGCGCGGGCCAGGTCCCAGGCGTGCACCACGGTCTCCTGCACCTCGGCACCCACCACGCCGAGACCGGGCACCTCGCCCCACGGCACGGTGTAGGGGCCCGCCAGCCCGGCGTCGTCCGCCCACGCGGCGCGGAACCGGGCGCGCGCCTCCGCATAGGCCGCGGGCCAGCCGTCGTCCGGGACCCCGCGCGGCGTCTCCTCCTCCATGACCGCCCCCGGGCCCGCCTTACCCAGCGCCGCCGTGCGCTGCGTGCCGTCGACGACGTGCTCCAGCAGCGTGCGCACGTCCCACTCCCCGCAGGGAGTCGGAGCGCCCAGCCGGTCGGGGGACACGGAGGCGATCAGCGCCTCCATCTGGTCGGCCGCCGCCTCGTACCCGATGCGCGGGTCGGCGGCCGCGCGGGTCGGCGCCGTGCCGGGCGGCGGGGGCGTGCTGCTGCCGGGGGGCGAGGTCGTGCTGTTCATGGTCGTTCCCTCTCGTCGGTGCCCGTCTACGCGTCCGCACCCCGACGGCACCGGCCCGGTCTCCCGGCCCGTCCACCAGGGCGAGAGGGAGACTGCCCCGGATACCTGACAGCTTCCGTCAGGTTTTCGCGCGATGCTGAAGACATGAAGTCGGACCGGCTGCTCTCCATCCTGCTGCTGCTCCAGACGCGTGGTCGCGTGCCCGCCGCCGAACTCGCCGAGCGCCTGGAGGTGTCGGTGCGCACCATCTACCGCGACGTCGCCTCCCTCTCCACCGCCGGGGTCCCCGTGTACGCCGAGCGCGGGCGCCACGGCGGGATCGCGCTGCTGCCCGGTTTCCGCACCGACGTGACCGGGCTCACCTCGGACGAGGCCCGCGCCCTGTTCGTGCTGGCCGCGCAGGGAGCGCACTCGGCGCTGGGGCTGGAGGGGGCGCTGGGATCGGCGCTGCGGAAGATCATGGCCGCCCTGCCGCCGCCCCACCGTCCAGCCGCCGAACTCACCAGCCGCCGCATCCTGGTCGACCCCGAACGCTGGCAGCTCGGCCACGCCGGGCGGGAGCGGCGCGACCGTCCCGTCGTGGACCTCGACGTCCTGCACACCGCCGTGTTCGCCGACCGGCGGCTGCGGATGCGCTACCGGCACGGCGGGGACAGCGAACCGCAAACCTACACCGTCGACCCGTACGGCCTGGTCGCGAAGGCCGGCGTCTGGTACCTCGTCGCCGACCTGCGCGGCGGGCCCCGGCTGTTCCGCGCGGACCGGGTGGCCTCGGCGAGAGTGCTGGACACCCCGGTGCAACGGCGTGCCGGCATCGAACTGGCCGAGGCGTGGGAGGCGCTGCGCGACGCGGTCGAAGTGCGCCCGACCGTCGTGCGCGTCCACGCCCGCGTACGCCGCGAGCGGCTGGCCCTCTTCCTGCGCATCTGTGGCACCATGCTCGACCCCGGCTCCCCGCCCCCGGACGGCACCGGAAGAGAGGAGTGGGCGGAGGTCCGCATGGCCTACCCCGCCTTCGGCGCGGTCTGCCAGCTCCTCCAGTTCGGCGGCGACGTGGAGGTCCTCGACCCGCCCGCCGCCCGCGCCGAACTCCTGCGCGCCGCCCGCGAGATCACCGCCCTCTACCCGCCGCCCCCAAATCCGGACCCGGACCCGGACCCGGACACGCCCTGAGCCCTGCCGGTCCAGAGGAAGGACACCGCTGCCGCCCCGACGGGACCTGGCGCTGGGCCCTGGACCAGCCCGCCGCCACAGCGCCGAAGGGTGGGGGTGGGGGCAGCAACGGGCGCGGGGCGGGCGCGGACGCTGAGCGGATTCCACATGACGGTGTGTGGCGGAATGGCTGGTGTCGTGGTGGTGCGGGTGTAGAGGCGGGCTACGGGAGGGGGGTGGGGGGTGGCAGGCGCGTTCAGGGCGCTGGTGACGGGTGGGGTGGGTGGCTGGCGTCCACACCTCTCTGACGTGGCGGGCCAGCGCCGATCTTGGCGGTTGGTCTCTTTCCGGGGTGCCGTGTCGGGCTGCTGCCGCCCCGTGGCCGGGCTTTCGTCTTCTCGCTTCGCTCGTT